>JBAUHH010000048.1:0-23359 GCA_049680165.1 Pseudolabrys sp. | reverse complement strand
TCGCCGGCCTGCTCGCCAGTCTGCGTCGTCTGGTCGGACGCATGGCTCTGGCCGCTTTGCTCGTGCGGGACGAACTGGCCATTGTCGCGGCCTTCGCCGCCACGGCCCCTTCCGCGGCCGCGTCCACGCCGCCTGCGCCGATGGCGGCCGCCTTCGCGCGGCTCGCCGCCTTCGCCCTGCGGCTGCTCGGAACCGGCTTCTTGCGGCTCCATCGTCTGCACATCCGCTTCGGCGTGGGATTCCTCTTCTTCCTCTTCGGGCTCCTCGACGTAATCGTCCTCTTCTTCCTCGACGACGGGAGCCACGCTCACGCTTGCCGCAATGGCGCGCGCGGCCTCGATCGTGTGCACCTGCTCGCCGCGGTCGATGATGAAGGATTGCTGCGCCGGCACGGTGGCGTCGGCGGAAATCGTGATGGTGATGCGGAAGCGCTCTTCCAGGGCGCGCAAATGCGCGCGCTTGTGGTTGAGCACGTAGAGCGCGACTTCCGAGCGCGTGCGCACGATCAGATTGTGTGTGGCGCCCTTGATCAGGATTTCCTCGATGCCGCGCAAGAGCTGCAAGGCGACCGACGACACGGAACGCACGTGCCCGCTGCCGCCGCAGATCGGGCATTTCTCCGTCGAGCTTTCCAGCACCGAGGTGCGGATGCGCTGGCGCGACATTTCGAGCAGGCCGAAATGCGAGATGCGGCCGACCTGGATGCGCGCGCGGTCATGCCGGAGCGATTCCTTCAGCCGCCGCTCGACCGTGCGGTTGTTGCGGCCTTCGTCCATGTCGATGAAGTCGATGACGATCAGGCCCGCAAGATCGCGCAATCGCAATTGCCGCGCGATTTCTTCCGCCGCTTCGCTGTTGGTCTTGAGCGCGGTGTCCTCGATGTGATGCTCGCGCGTGGCGCGGCCGGAGTTCACGTCGATCGCCACCAGCGCTTCGGCCTGGTTGATGACGATGTAACCGCCGGACCGCAGTTGCACGACCGGCGTGAACATGGCGTCGAGCTGGCTCTCGATGCCGTAGCGCGTGAAGATCGGCTGCGTGTCCTTGTAGAGCTTCACGTATTTCGCATGGCTCGGCATGAGCATGCGCATGAAGTCCTTGGCGTCCTTGTAGCCTTCGTCACCCGCGACGACGATCTCTTCGATGTCCTTGTTGTAGAGGTCGCGGATCGAACGCTTGGTGAGCGAGCCTTCCTCGTAAACGAGCTTGGGCGCGGTCGACTTGAGCGTGAGGTCGCGCACGGTCTCCCACAGCCGCAGCAGGTATTCGAAGTCGCGCTTGACCTCGACCTTGGTGCGGCTCGCGCCGGCGGTGCGCAGGATCACGCCCATGCCTTCCGGCACTTCGAGTTCCTGGGCGATTTCCTTCAGGCGGTTGCGATCTTCTCCGCTGGTGATCTTGCGGGAAATTCCGCCGCCGCGCGCGGTGTTCGGCATCAGCACCGAATAGCGGCCGGCGAGCGAGAGGTAGGTGGTGAGCGCCGCGCCCTTGGTGCCGCGTTCTTCCTTGACCACCTGCACCAGCATCACCTGCCGGCGCTTGATGACTTCCTGGATTTTGTACTGGCGGCGGAAGCGCGGCATGCGCTCCTGCACTTCCTCGAGCGCGTCGGCGCCGCCGACCGACTCGACTGTTTCATCTTCTGCGTGATCGTCGCCGCCGTTCTGATTGTTTCCATTGCCGTTTTGCGTCTCGGAGGAGGCGGCGTCCGTGCCGGACTGCGCCGTATCACCGGCGCCTTCGGACTGGTTGGTCTCGGGCGCGGGCGTTTGGCCGAACTCCGCCTCACCGGAGGGAGTTTCCGCCGCTTCGCGCGCCTGCTCCTCGGCTTCGAACGCGGGCGAGGCCTGCTCCGCCTGCGGCATCTCGGCCGCGGTCTCGGCCATCTGTTCCGCCGTCGGCATCCCGCCAACTGATTCGCCGGCCGGGATCTCGGCTGTTTCGCTTGCCGGTTCCGCGGTTTCGTTGTGCTCGCCTGCGAAAGGCTCGCTGCGCATTGTGTCGCGGTTGTCGCGATGACGGTTGGCGTTCTGGTGACGGTTGCGGCCGTGGCGGCGGCCACCGCGGCGTTCGCCGTCCTCGTCGTCACGGTGATTGCGTTCGTCTTCCGCGATCAGCGCCTGACGGTCGGCGACCGGGATTTGGTAATAGTCTGGGTGGATTTCGGAGAACGCCAGGAAGCCGTGGCGGTTGCCGCCGTAGTCGACGAAAGCCGCCTGCAACGACGGCTCTACCCGCGTGACCTTGGCGAGATAGATGTTACCGCGAAGCTGCTTGCGGTTGGCTGACTCGAAGTCGAATTCCTCGACGCGATTGCCGCGCAGGACCACGACTCGGGTTTCCTCCGGGTGGCTGGCGTCGATCAACATTTTGTTGGGCATATTGGAATCTCACTGGGACAGGCCCGCTCGCGACTCGGAGCGCTGAAAGCGCTGACCGGAGGAAAGGGAACTCTGCCTGATTGTGGTTGATGGAAAAGGGCGTGCGGTCACGCAAAAATCCAGCGCGGCCCGCGTCCTGGCGCGCCCCCATAGGGGCTTCGCTGCGGAGGCAGGGCTCGTTTTGCTCTTGCTGGGTATCTTGCAGCATCGACTGCGACCCATTGGTGCTGCGGCCTGGCCATCGCTGCGGCCGCGTTTCTCGTCGCGGACGGTCGTTGAAGCGAGCGGCGAGAACCGCGCGCTGATCCGGGTGTCCTTCACAAGGGTCTCGGCTTGGCAACCGTCCGTCCGCCAACCTCCTCGAGGGGGCGACCCTGGAACGGCGCGCCGGATGCCCGAACGCGGCACAACCGGAACGAATAACCGTCAGCAATGACTTACATACGGTCCTAACCCCGCAATGGCAAGGGAGTCCGGTGCAACGCGGCAACACCGTTGTGGGCATGCGCATATAGCGGTCAAGTTCCGTTAACCGGCGCGTCGCTTAATGGAGTAAAACGTGGCCGAAAGGGTTGGGATTCGTGACTGCCCCCGGAAGCCTGAAGCTCCTCGCCATCGTCGGCGGATTGGTCGGCGCGCTCGTCTGTGGCCTCGCGGGGGCCGCGGCGGGTCAAAGCGATTCTCTCACCACGGCCTCCGTCAAAGCCGGGCAATTTCCGACTGCGACCGACGTGCGTCTCGGCGGCGATGAAAAGCAGACACGCTTCGTGATGGACTTCGACCGGAAGGTCGATCTCGCGACCTTCACCTTGGCCGATCCGTATCGCGTTGTGATCGATCTGCCGCAGGTCGCATTCAAGCTGCCGCCGAAGACCGGCGATCGCGGGCGCGGGCTGGTCAAGGCGTTTCGTTTCGGCCTCATCATGCAGGGCGGCTCGCGCATTGTGATCGACACCGCGGGCCCCGTGCGCGTCGACAAGGCATTCGCGCTCGCGCCGGGCGAGGGGCAGCCGGCGCGGCTGGTGCTCGATCTCGTCACCACCGACCGCGACAGCTTCATGCACGACATGGCGCTGGGCACGCACGTCGCGCACAATACGAGCGCGCCGAAGGTCAGCGCGTCACGCGAGGTCCCATCCGATCCGCGGCCGCTCATCGTCATCGACCCGGGGCATGGCGGCATCGACACCGGCACCAAGTCCGGCAACGGACACGACGAAAAAGACGTGGTGCTCGCGTTCGGCCTGCTGCTGCGCGACAAGCTGGAGAAGACCGGCAAATACCGCGTGATAATGACGCGCAGCGACGACACGTTCATTCCGCTGTGGGATCGCGTGCGCTTTGCGCGCGCACACAAGGCCTCGCTGTTCATCTCGGTGCACGCCGATTCCATTCCGAAGAGCGAAGGGCAGGCCGAGGGCGCGACAGTCTATACGCTGTCCGACCGCGCGTCCGACGCGCAAGCCGAGCGGCTTGCCGACGCCGAGAACAAGTCGGACGTTATTGCCGGCGTCGATCTCACGTCGCAGCCCGACGACGTCGCCAACATCCTGATCGATCTCGCCCAGCGCGAGACCAAGATGTTTTCCTCGCAATTCGCCCGCACGCTGGTCGGCGAGCTCAAGGGCACCGCGCGCCTGCACCAGCATCCGCTCAAATCGGCGGGCTTCATCGTGCTCAAGGCCCCGGACGTGCCGTCGGTGCTGGTCGAGCTCGGCTACATGTCCACCCAGGACGACCTCGTTAACCTGGTGTCGAAGGCCTGGCGCTCGCGGACGGCGGATTCGCTCGTTAGCGCCGTTAACACCTTCTTTGCGCCGCGTTTGGCGGGGGCGGGTCCCGCACCGGGCCCGGATTAAAGCGTGTGCAACCGGCCTCAGTTTCAACATAAAACCGCGCGATCCCATGAGTTCTGCGGGTGCGCCAGGACGGGTGGTCGAACCGTGCAAAACCTGTCACTTTTCCCGCTTCGGGCGCCAGGCGCTGCGGCGCGGGCCGGACTTCCGGCGGGGCCACGTTCATGAAGCTCATTCTTCGCTTCTTCGGCTTTCTGTTCGCGGCGGGCACGATTGTGTTCGTCGTCGGCATTGCCGCGACCGCCGGATTGCTGTGGCACTTCTCCAAGGACCTGCCGGATTATTCCCAGCTGCAGGATTACGAGCCGCCGGTGATGACGCGCGTGCACGCGGGCGACGGCTCGCTGATCGCCGAATATGCGCGCGAACGTCGGCTGTACATTCCCATTCAGGCAGTGCCGAAGCTGGTGATCAATGCCTTCCTCGCGGCCGAGGATAAGAACTTCTACGAGCATGGCGGCCTCGATTTCGTCGGCATCGCGCGCGCCGCGTTCAATTACGCGCAGAATTTCGGCTCCAACCGCCACCCGCAAGGTGCTTCAACCATTACGCAACAAGTTGCCAAGAACTTCTTGTTGTCGAACGAGGTTTCCTTCTCGCGCAAGATCAAGGAAGCGCTGCTCGCGCTGAAAATCGAGCGCACCTATAGCAAGGACAAGATCCTCGAGCTCTACCTCAACGAGATCTATCTCGGCCTCGGCGCCTACGGCATCGCCGCCGCTTCGCTCGTCTATTTCGACAAGTCCGTCCACGAGTTGACGGTCGCCGACGCCGCGTATCTCGCTGCGTTGCCGAAGGCGCCGAACAACTACAATCCGTTCCGCCAGCGCGACCGCGCGATCGAACGGCGCAATTGGGTGATCGACCGCATGGTCGAGTCCGGTTTCGTCAAACCGGCCGAGGGCGAGAAGGCCAAGAAAACGCCGCTCAGTGTCACGCAGCGCCCGACCGGCGTGCGCATCTTCAACGCCGAATACTTCGCCGAGGAAGTGCGCCGCGAAATCTACGACCGCTACGGCGAGAAAAAACTTTACGAAGGCGGCCTGTCGGTGCGCACCACGCTCGACACCAAATTGCAGGGGCTTGCCCGCACGGTGCTCGTCGACGGCCTCGTGCACTACGACGAGAACCACGGCTGGCGCGAGCCGGTTGCGCATATTGATCTTGCCGGCGACTGGGGCGTGAAACTTGCCGACGTGAAATCGCTCTCCGACATCCAGCCGTGGCGGCTTGCGGTGGTGCTGGAAGTCAACGACCAGTCCGCGCGCATCGGTTTCCAGCCGGCGCGGGAGCCGGGCGGCTTCGTCAGCAAGGAGCGCGAGGTCGGCATCATTCCGCTCGACGGCGTGAAGTGGGCGAAAGCGGCCGAAGGTCCTACGCGCGGCAAGGCCGTCACCAAGGTGACGCAAGTACTGTCGCAGGGAGACGTGGTCTATGTCTCGCCGGCGAAATTGCAGGGGCAATATCGCCTCCAGCAGGTGCCGGAAGTTTCCGGCGCGATCATCGCCATGGATCCGTGGACCGGCCGCGTGCTGGCGATGGTCGGTGGCTTCTCCTACGACCAGAGTCAGTTCAACCGCGCGACGCAGGCGCTGCGCCAGCCCGGTTCATCGTTCAAGCCGTTCGTTTATGCCGCCGCGCTCGACAACGGCTACACGCCGTCGACCGTCGTGCTCGACGCGCCGCTCGAGATCGATCAAGGGCCCGGGCTCGGCACATGGAGGCCGGAAAATTACGAAGGCAATTTTTACGGTCCGTCGACGCTTCGCTTCGGCATAGAGCATTCGCGCAACGTGATGACCGTGCGGCTGGCGCAGGACGTCGGCATGCCGCTGATCGCGGAATATGCGAAGCGCTTCGGCATCTACGATGATCTGCCGCCTTATCTCTCGTTCGCGCTCGGCGCTGGCGAAACGACGTTGCTGCGCATGGTCACCGGCTACGCGATGATCGACGATGGCGGCCGGCGCGTGAAGCCGACGCTGATCGACCGCATCCAGGATCGTTATGGCCACACTGTCTACAAACATGACGAACGCGAGTGCCGCGATTGCGACGCGAAAAAATGGACGAACCAGCCCGAGCCCACCCTGATCGACCGACGCCAGCAGGTGCTCGACCCAATGACCGCCTACCAGATCACGTCGATGATGGAAGGCGTGGTCCAACGCGGCACTGCCGGCGGGGTCGGATTCCAGAAAGAGGTGGGCAAGCCGGTCGCGGGCAAGACCGGCACGACCAATGAGGAAAAAGACGCCTGGTTCATCGGGTTCACGCCCGACATGGTCGTCGGCGTCTACATCGGTTACGACAAACCGAAGCCGCTCGGTCGCGGCATGACCGGCGGGCATGTGGCGGCGCCGATCGTGAAGAACTTCATGAAAGTTGCGCTCGCCGACAAGCCGGCGGTGCCTTTCCGCGTGCCGCCCGGCATCAAGCTCATCCGCGTCGATCTGAAAACCGGCCTGCGCGCCGGTCCCAACAGCCAGAAGGTGATCCTGGAAGCCTTCAAGCCCGGCACGGCGCCGCCCGACAGCATGTCGGTGATCGGCTCCAGCGACAGTGATGGACGTGTACCGGCGTCGTGGAGCACGGGCGTCTCGCCCGATGCCGATCGCGCGGTGCGTTCGGGCACTGGCGGCCTGTACTGATCCGGCAATCCGCCTGTACAGTTGCGTCGGCGACGGTGCAACGCTACATCCCCTTTCGGAATTGGAATCGCGGCGCGAAGCCGCCAATGGACGATGACATGCGTGCGGAAACCCAGATTCTGGTCGAGGACATCAAGCGGTCCATTGGGCTGCTGAGGAGGCACCTTTGACTTCGACAGCGCGCAACGGCGTCTCGCCGAGCTGAACAAGAACGCCGAAGATCCCGATCTCTGGAACGATCAGAGCCGCGCGCAACGCGTGATGCGCGAGCGTGATGCGCTCGACGACCAACTCAGCGCCATCGGCCGCATCGAGCGCGATCTCGATGACCAGCTCACCATGATCGAGCTCGGCGAATCCGAAAAAGACGACAAGACCATTACGGAAGCGGAAGCCGCGCTCAGACGCCTCAAGGTCGAAGTGGCGCGGCGGGAGCTCGAAGCGCTGTTGTCGGGCGAAGCGGACGCGAACGACTGCTTCCTCGAAGTCCACGCGGGCGCGGGCGGCACCGAAAGCCAGGACTGGGCCGGCATGCTCATGCGCATGTATGCGCGCTGGGCGGAGCAGCACGGCTACAAGGTCGAATGGCTCGAAGAGACCGAGGGCGATGGCGCCGGCATCAAATCGGCGACAGTGCAGGTCAAGGGCCGCAACGCCTACGGCTGGCTCAAGAGCGAGAACGGCGTGCACCGCCTCGTGCGCATCTCGCCGTTCGACGCCAATGCGCGGCGGCACACGTCGTTCGCCAGCGTAAATGTTTTCCCGGTGCTCGACGACAGCATCAAGGTCGACATCAAGGAAAGTGACGTGCGCGTCGACACCATGCGCGCCGGCGGGGCCGGCGGCCAGCACGTGAACAAGACCGAGTCCGCGATCCGCCTCACGCACATTCCGACCAACATCGTCGTGAAGTGCCAGAATGATCGCTCCCAGCATCGCAACCGCGCGCAGGCCTGGGATATGTTGCGCGCGCGCCTGTATGAACTCGAAATGAAAAAACGCGAGGAGAAAGCTTCAGCCGATCAGGCTGCCAAGACCGATATCGGATGGGGTCACCAGATCCGTTCTTATGTGCTGCAACCGTATCAGATGGTGAAGGACCTGCGCACCGGCATCTCGACCTCCAACACCGGTGGAGTGCTGGACGGAGACCTCGACGAGTTCATGCAAGCCGCATTGGCGCAGAAAGCGTTCGGTGGCGGGCCGGAGGCGGTGGAAGATGTGGAGTAGCTAGGCGCCGAGGCGCATTCCGCTTTCCGCCTGCCAATCGGCAAGCCAGCGCTTGAAGCGTCCGCCCTCGGGCGCGTTGGCGTGCCACGCCGCGTAAAGCTGGCCGTCTTTGGCAAGCATCAACACGGCATCGAGACCTTTCGAGCGCGCGAGCGTATCGAGCGCTTGCGCCGGGGTTTGCGCGATCGGCCCTGCGACGTTGAACGAGGTATTGACCGCGACCTCGACGCCGATGCGCCGGCCGAGCGCCTTGAGATAGGCGTAGGTGAGGGGATCGGCTGCCTCGCGCACGATCTGCAGGCGGCCGGTGCCGTCGGCGTGCACGACCGACGGGATGCGCGTACGCGCCTCCTGCTTCGCATACGCGGTCAGCACCATGTAATTGTAGGCGTTGTAATCGTCGTCGCTCGCGCCATCCGACAATTCGAAAAACTGCTTTGCGGCTTCGAGGGTCATCATCGGCGCCAGCGGACGGATCGCCTCGCGGTATTTGACCCGCGCGTTCAGGTTCTCGCGCGTCTGCGGGTTGCACGGATTGGCGAGGATCGAGCGGTGGCCGAGCGCGCGCGGGCCGGTTTCCGCCGCGCCTTGGTAAAGCGCGAACACGGCGTCTTGCGCGGTCATGTAGGCCATGAAATCCGCAGCCGCCTCGGTCGTGCCGGCCCCGAGCGCGATCCATTCGACGGCGGCGCGTGCTTCGAGCGCCCGCGTGATCGCGCGGCCGCGCGGCGGCGCGCCGCAATAAAATGCGTGCTCCAGCTTTTCGCCAACGCGCGCGCCCGCGAGATAGGCGCCCATATAGGCCGCGCCGATGGTGACGCCAGCATCGTTCGGCACCGGCGGCACCCACAGATGCAGCCGCGCGCGTTTACCGAGGTGGCGCTGGTAATAGGCTTCGTCAAACCGCTCCATAAGCCGCATGTTGCCGAGCGCGTTGAGACCTACGCCGCCGGTGAGCACCAGCCGGTCGCTTCCCGTCGTCCGGATGAAATGATCGATGACGTGCATGAGCGCATCCTCGAATACCATCTGCGTCGCCGCCGCCTTGTCGAGACGTTCCTGCGTATTGTGCTTGTGGCGGATATCTTCGACGCGCAGCACCGCGTCGGGATTCCACATATCGGCGATTGCGATCGGCTCGCCGAGAATGCGGACGAGCTCTTCGGTGTAGGGCGTGTGAAGAATGTCGCGCGGCCAGTTGGCGAGGTCGCGGTTGAGCAGGACCTCGCCGTTCGGCCGCAGGTCGAAGATGGATTTTAGCGCGGCGTAATAGCGATTGGTCTTGCGGTCATTGTCGCCATAGGCGGTCGCGCCCATGTAGCGCCCTTCGCTCGAGAGCCAGGTCCAGCCGCCCTGCGTCGACGAGATCACCGCATAGAAAATGCCGAGCGAGTCGAACACGCTGTCGTTGCGCGAGATCAAACGCATGCCGCCGCGGTCGCACAAATAAAGCGAGATGGCACCCCTGTCGCCGAGTCCGTCGAGGACGGCGACTATCGTTGGCGTGTCGCTATTTGCGAACGGCGACGTTGCGAATGAAAACCATGCGTGGTTGTCATGGTGCGGCGTGCCGATCAGTGGCACCGGTTGGGATAGACCGAAGTGGCGGCCGAGGCGGCTGGCTGCGCGGGTGCCGCGGTCGAGATCGCGCAGATTAAATAGAGGCGTCGCGGTCCGGCGCACCATGCTGAAGCTCTTCGGCGCTTCCTCCAGCACCGTGCGTATGAGCGTCGCAAACAGCGCGGGTTGATCCCAGGCGGAGAGCCAAGCATCGATCCGCTCGGGGCCCAACCCCATGTCTTTCATGCTCGCGAACAGCGCTTCGATCGACCGATCGGGAAAGCGGTTGGTGTGCTTCTCGCCGAAAAACCGCTCTTCCTCGTTATTGCAAATCAGGCGCGGGCCGCGTTCGCGGGTTACCTCGACGAGCGCAACGCCGGAATTATGCGTGCCGGAGGCAGAGATGCCGGCGAGATAAACGGTTTCGCCGCGCGCGAGCTTGTCGGCGATCGCGCGAAATCGCTCGGCCGCGTATTGGCTGGTCGAGCGGTAGATATGCTTGCGCTCGAAATACCACTCAAAAAACTTCAGCGCGACGCGGAAACCCGCCGCACGGAGCCACGGATGCCGAGGCCCTGTCCGCATGCGCGGCTTTCCCCCCAATCAAATTCGTCGCTGGGCTTAATCTATCCGGGATCGGGATGGCAACCGGTAGAGCTGTGTCTTAAAGGCCGCCGAGGCGGACGCCGGCGCGCAGGAACTTTTGTGGGTCGAGCGGCTGATCGTTGATGCGCGTTTCATAGTGCAGATGCGGCCCGGTGGACCGCCCGGTCGAACCGATCTTGCCGACGACTTCACCGGCGCGGATTTTTTGGCCGATCTTCACATCGATTTCCGACAGATGGCCGTAGCGGGTTGAAAAGCCGTTGCCATGGTCGACTTCGACCATCTTGCCGTAGCCGCCGTCCCAGCCCGCCATCGTCACCGTTCCGGCAGCGGTTGCGTGCGCCGGCTCGCCCACGGTACCCCGGAAATCGATGCCGCTGTGCATGGCCGGCCGACCGAGAAACGGGTCCGTGCGCACGCCGAAAGGCGAGGTCATGTCGATCTCGCCGAACACCGGCTTGCGCACCGGCACGCCGATGAGCGCGCGCGAAATGCGCTCCGCTTCGGCGCGGGCGAGATTGACGCGATAGAGCTGATGATCGAATGCGCTGGCGTTTTTGTACGGTGGCTTGATCGGGATGAACGGGCCGCCGACGGCAGCGGCGGGCGCGGGCATCTTGTCGACATTGACACCGAGATCCGTCAGCGCCGTGCGGATGCGGCGCGCTTTTGTGTCGTACTGCTCTTCGAGATTGTTGAGCGCCAGTTTCTGGTGCTGCTCGACTTTGTCGAGCGCGAAAGACACGCGGCTGAGCATGCCGTCGATGCTGCCGGTTGCTGCCTTGGCGGCGACACGCGTGACGGTTTGTTTCGGCTGCCGCGATTCCAGTCGCGCTTCGCGATCGGGCGGCGCGACCAGGATCAGGGTGTCGTTGATCGGCGAGGGCTTTACCGTGGGCTGCTGCGGTGTGCGCGGCGCGTGCGTCGAGCCGGTGGTCAAAAGGTCGCCGGAGATTGCCGAGGTGCGCGACTCCAGCACGCTCTGCCGCCGCAACAGCGATTCAAGCTTGCGCTCGACCTGCTCCTGGTCGAGCAACTGCCGGCTGGTAATGCGATCGACGGTCGCGCGCAATTCGGCGATGCGGTCCTCGTAGGCAAATTGCATTTCAGCTTGATGACCAATCAGACGCGTGAGCACGTCATCGCGGAAAGCGAAATAGGTGCCGGTGGCGATCGACCACACGCCCATGACTACCAGCGTGCCGACGACGATCCAGAATGCGACCGGACCGACGCGCACCTGACGGCCCGCATGCGCAAGAGTGTAGCCGCCGTACGTGCTCTGCACGTGACGCGAAACCGCCGCAGCGGATTGGCCGCGCGGCGCAGCATGGGCGTAGTGGGAATTGGACGGATGCGACATCGACGCTCCCGCCGGCCCCGCCGCGCGAGAAACCGTGGACCAGCGCATCGATATCAGCCGTTTATGGTTAAGAATCCGGTAATTCGTGCCGCCGCGCCGTCGGGAACGCGCGGTCTTGCAGCGCTTTTGCCGCCGCCAGCACCTCGTCGGCATGGCCCGGTACTTTGACCTTCGGCCACACGCGGACGATGCGAGCCTTGCCGTCGATGAGAAAGGTCTTGCGGATAACGCCCATGAATTTCCGCCCGTACATCGATTTCTCACCCCAAGCGCCATAGGCTTCCAGCATGCGGTGCGCCTCGTCGGAAGCCAGCGGGATCGTGAGCTTGTGCTTGGACTTGAAGCGATCCTGTGCGGCAACCGGATCGGCGGAGACACCGAGGATGTCGGTTCCGGCCTTCGCGAAAGCTGCGCGCAGCCGGGAAAAATCGATTGCTTCGCGCGTGCAACCGGGTGTGTCGGCGCGCGGATAGAAATAGAGGACGAGGTTGCGGCCTTTGAAATCCTTCAGCGCCACCGCCGAGCCGCCATCGCGCGGCAATGAAAACGCTGGCGCCTTCGCCCCTGCGGCAAGTTCAACGGCCATATGCCTTCCTTTCGTCGCTTTCGCACCGACAATACCGCACTTGCCATGTGGCGTTGGGTGGGCGCAATAAGCCCGCGGACATCATATCCAGCGGGCCGCGACAGGCCGAATCGGCCGTCAATGGCGGTAGTCTCGCAATGCGGCAGACGAGGGGCGCCCCATAGCGCATGACAGGGACGGAAACGAGCCACACGCACGCGGGGCGTCATAAGGCGGATGCGAAGACGCATTCGCATCACCACGCTGCGCCCGCTCACCATCGCCGCCCCTGGACGCGATTTCGCATCGGGGCTGCCCGGTTTGTCCGCCGGCCATTTGTTCGCCGTCTCGCTTACAGCATCGGCGGCATCGTCGTCGTCTGCGCTATTGCGGCCGTCGGTCTGTGGTGGCGTCTCGGCAACGGGCCGATCGAGCTCAACATTGCGACACCCTGGCTGGCGGCGGCGATCGAAGAAAATTTCGGCAGCCATCATACCGTCGTCGTCGGCGGCACGCAGATCGAGCGCGATGAAAACGGCCGCACGTCGCTGCGCATTCGCGACATCGTGGTGCGCGACGCCGACGGCAGCGTGGTGGCTAGCGCGCCGAAGGCGGAAGTCGGGATTTCGGGCAGCGGCTTGCTCAGCGGCCACGTCCGCGCGGAAAGCCTCAATCTGGTCGGTGCGGAAATGGCGGTACGCATCGAGCCGGACGGCAAGATCACCGTCTTTACCGGAACCGACAAGCGCCCGATCGCTACTGCATCGCCGGCCGTACAAGCGCCCGTGCGTCCCGCGGCGTCGGACAAAAGCAATCCGCTCCGCAGCGGCGTCGAGGATTTCGCCGCGGTCATGGCCTGGATCGACGCTATTGGCGCCACCGGTCTCGACGGGCACGACCTGCACGAGCTTGGCCTCAAGAACGGCAACCTGATTGTCGATGACCGGCGCAACGGCAAGCGTTGGACTTTTAGCAACATCAACATGAGCCTGATGCGCCCGGAGCAGGGCGGCATCCTGTTCCGCGTGGCATCCGAAAATCCCGAGCAACCGTGGGTCTTGAGCGCGGCGATGCGGCCGCTAAGTGGCGGCATCCGCGCGATCGGTATCGAGGCGCGCAAGGTGTCCTTGCGCGATTTGCTGCTGGCGCTGCGCATGGGTGAAGGCAGCATCGAGACCGACCTGCCGCTGTCGGCGAGCTTCCGCGCTGAAATCGCCGCCGACGGCACGCCGCAGACGGCGCAAGGCCAGATCGTCGCCGAAGCCGGTTACGTCAGGGACCCGAAAAATCCGGCCATCGGCGTCAATGTCGATCGCGCCGACGTCCGGTTCACGTGGGACACCCTGCATCACGCGCTGATCGCGCCGTTCCAGATTCAATCGTCGGGCAATCAGTTCACCTTGCTCGCCACGCTGGAGGCCCCGATCGATCAGAGCGGCGTCTGGTCGATGACCGTCACGCGCGGCGATCCCGTCATCGATCCGGTGATCGTCGCCGGCACCGGCACTGGCGATGAGGGCACCTTCGCATTCAACCGCGCGGTCGGCCGCGCGCGCATCGATACGGTGCGCCGGCGTATCGACGTCGAGCAGGCGGATTTCAGCCGCGTCGATGTGCGCCCGTCGCACAATATCGGCATCGCCGTATCGGGCAGCTACGATTACTCCGGCGCGGTGCCGCACCTCGCATTCGGCGTTGCCGCCAACCGGATGCCGGTTTCGCTGATGAAGCGGATGTGGCCGGTCTTTACCGCGTCGCATGTGCGCAACTGGGTAGAAGAGCACGTTTCCGGCGGCACCGTCGAACGGGTAGTGATCGCGGGCAACGCATCGTTGCCGGAATTTCAGGCCGATGGCCCCCCCCTGCCGAATGAAGGCCTGTCGGTGGACATCGAGACCAGTGGTACCACGCTCCGGCCGGTCAACGATCTCCCGGCCATCCGCGATGCCGACCTCAACGTCCGCATCACGGGCGGCACAGCCAATGTGAGCGTCGGCCGCGGCACGGTCGAAGTCTCGCCAGGCCGCAAGCTCAACATCGCCAATGGTCTGTTCGAGGTGCCGGACACGCATCCGAAAGGCGCGCCCGCGCGCGCGCGTTTCCGCATCGACGGCTCGGTGCCTGCGGCCGCCGAGTTGCTGGCGAGCGACGCGCTGCGTGACACCGCCGGCATTCCGCTCGATCCGGCGACGAGTCGCGGGACAGTCACCGCCCAGGTCGCTCTCAATCTCACGCTCGGAAGCGGCAAGGGGCCGGGGCCGACGAATTACGCGATCACCGCCGACCTCACCAATTTCGCGGCCGACAAAATGATCATGGGGCAGAAGGTCGAGGCCTCGACCTTGCGCGTGACCGCCAACGGCCAAGGTTATCAGGTCAAAGGCGACGTGAAGATCAACGGCACGCCATCCAACCTCGACTTCCGCAAGACCAAGGGCGACCCATTCGCAAATCTGAGGCTGCAAGCGACGCTTGACGAGGCGGCGCGCAACCGCCTGCACATCAATTTCGGTGGTGCCGTCACCGGCGCCATTCCGGTTGTGGTGACCGGCCGAGTCGGCAATGACGACAAGAACGACCGCATCGACGTCGATGCCGATCTCACGCCCGTGAAAGTCGACAATCTCCTGCCCGGATGGGTGAAGCCGGCCGGCAAGGCCGCGCACATGACCTACACGCTGGTCAAGGATGACAAGTCGATCAGGTTCGACAATCTCACCGTCGAAGGGCCGGGGATGCTCGCCAAGGGCACGGTCGATCTCGACAGCGCGGGCGAAGTCACATCGGCGAATTTCCCGATCTTCAACCTTTCGGAAGGCGACAAGGTTTCGCTCAAGGTCGATCGCGGCGCCGACAATGTGATGCGCGTGGTCATGCGCGGCGACGTCTATGACGGCCGCGATTTCGTCAAGTCGGCGCTCGCCGGCGCGCCGGAAAAGTCCCGGCACAAGCAATTCGACTTCGATCTCGATGTGAATATCGGCGCCGTTGTCGGCCACAATGGCGAGGCGCTGCGCGGGCTCGATCTCAAGCTGTCACGCAGGGGCGGGCGCATTCGCACCTTCGTCATGAACGCCAAGATTGGCCGCGATGCAGCGCTCAGCGGCGATCTGCGCCTGCGTGCGCGCGACAATCATCAGGTCATCTATCTCGAGACCGAAGACGCCGGCGCGCTGTTCCGCTACACCGACATGTATCCGCGCATGGCCGGCGGACAGATGTGGATGGCGATGGACCCGCCGACCGCGGACGCAAGCCCGCAGGTCGGCATTTTGAGCATCCGCAATTTCGCCGTGCGCGGCGAGCCAGGACTCGACCGCGCGGTGTCCGGTGCGCCGGTGAATGCGCGGGGCGGCGTGGAATTTTCCGAATTGCGCGCCGACTTCACCAAATATCCGGGACGCATGATGATCCGCGACGGTGTCGTGCGCGGCCCGATGGTCGGCGCGACCATCGACGGCTCGATCGACTACGTGCACGACGATGTCCGCATGCGCGGCACTTTCGTTCCGCTCTACGGGCTCAATAACATGTTCGGGCAAATCCCAATCGTCGGAATTTTCCTCGGTGGCGGCAGCAACGAGGGCTTGTTCGGCATCACCTATGAAGCGTCGGGCCCGCCGAGCTCGCCGCGCGTCGTGGTCAATCCGATTTCGGCGGTCGCGCCCGGCCTGCTGCGGAAATTCTTCCCGGTGCCGGGCGGCGCCAGCGACCGCAATTTCGTGCCGCCGTCGCGCTGAGTGCCGCTAGACCGGCTTGAGCAAGATGTGCCGCTTGCGGCCGAGCGAAAGCTTGATGACGCCTTCGGCGGTCAGGTTCTTCGCCGTGAGCGTCATCTTCTCGTCGCTAACGGCGGCATCGTTCACCTTCAGCCCGCCGGCCTTGATCTGACGCCGCGCCTCGCCATTGGAGGTGACCAGCTTGGTCTTGTCGGCGAACGCGATCAGCACGCCCAGTCCCTTGTCGAGTTCGGCGCGCGGAATTTCCACGGTCGGCAGCGTTTCGGCGAGCGTGCCCTCCTCGAAAGTGCGGCGCGCGGTGTCGGCGGCCTGATCGGCGGCGGCGCGGCCGTGCACCAGCGCTGTCGCTTCGGTAGCGAGTACTTTCTTTGCGTCGTTGATGTCCTGGCCCTTGAGCGCGGCGAGCCGGGCGATCTCATCGAGCGGCAACACGGTGAACAGCTTCAGGAAGCGAACGACGTCATCGTCTTCCGTGTTGCGCCAGTACTGCCAATAGTCGTACGGGCTCACCATGTCGGGGTTGAGCCAGACCGCGCCGGTGGCGGTCTTGCCCATTTTCGCGCCCGACGAGGTTGTGATCAGCGGTGAGGTGAGCGCGAACAGTTGGGCGTTCATCATGCGGCGGCCGAGATCGATGCCATTGACGATGTTGCCCCACTGATCGGAGCCACCCATCTGCAAGATGCATTTGTGACGCTTGTGCAGTTCCACGAAGTCGTAGGCCTGCAACACCATGTAATTGAATTCGAGGAAAGAGAGTTCCTGCTGGCGGTCGAGCCGCAATTTCACCGAGTCGAAGGCGAGCATGCGGTTGACCGAAAAGTGCTTGCCGACGTCGCGCAAGAAATCGATGTAGTTGAGCGTATTCAGCCAGTCGGCATTGTTCGCCATGATGGCGTTGCCGCCGGCGCCTTCGAATTTCAGGAACTTGGCGAAGATCGCGCGGATGCCGACGAGATTCTGGTTGATCATCTCGTCGGTGAGAATGCGGCGGCTTTCGTCTTTGCCGGAAGGATCTCCCACCCGCGTTGTGCCGCCGCCCATCAATGCGATCGGCCTGTGGCCAGTCTTCTGCATCCAGTACAGCATCATGATCGGCAGCAGCGAGCCCACGTGCAAAGACGCGGCCGTGCAGTCGAAACCGATATAGGCTGTGATCGTGCCGGATTTCGCCAGCGCGTCGAGCGCCTCCGGCTCCGAAATCTGGTGGATGAAGCCGCGCTCGGCGAGGGTGTTGAGAAAGTCGGATTTGTAGGCGCTCATGCCGCGGCCTTATCGTCTCGGTAAGGCGGGTGGTGTAACAGGTCCGGCGTCGGATTCAACCGCGCATGATCCCGAAATTCGGTGGCCGGTTTTCGGATAAGATCATGCGCAAGGAATATTAGGGGCGGGGGGCGTGGCGGCGGTTCGGGCGATTGGGCTCATGAGCGGCACCTCGCCTGACGGCGTCGATGTGGCGCTGATCGAGACCGACGGCGACAGCATCGCCCCATTCGGGCCGACCGGTTACCGGCCTTATTCCGATGATGAGCAGAACCTGTTGCGGCGGGCGCTGGCCGAGGGCGTCGGTCTCACGGACCGTTTCGCGCGCCCTGGGATTCTCGCCGAGGCGGAAGCCTTCGTTACCCGCGTGCATGCCGAGACGGTGGAGGCGTTCATCGAGGCGGAGCGGATCGACCGCAGCGGCATCGCGGTTGTCGGCTTCCATGGTCAGACGGTGCTGCATCGGCCGGCCGAGCGGCTGACCGTGCAGATCGGCAGCGGCGAAGCACTGGCGAAGCGGCTTGGGCTGCCCGTGGCCTACGATTTCCGCGCGGCCGATGTCGCCATCGGCGGGCAGGGCGCGCCGCTGGTGCCGGTCTTCCATCAGGCGCTGGCGCGCAATCTTGCGCGGCCGCACCCGATCGCGGTGCTCAATGTCGGCGGCGTCGCCAACGTCACGTATGTTGACGACGGCGATCCGATCGCCTGCGACGCCGGTCCGGGCAACGCGCTGATCGACGACTTCATGCGCGCGCGCACCGGCGCGCCGCTCGACCGTGACGGCGACCAGGCCGCCAAAGGAAGGGTGGATGCGGGATTCGTCGCGCAGATGCTGACCAATCCGTTTTTCAGCAGCCCATGCCCGAAATCGCTCGACCGCAACGCTTTTGCGTTCGCCAACATCGGCTTGCCGGATTTTTCCGTCGCCGACGGCGCGGCCACGCTCTCGGCGCTTACTGCGGCGGCGGTTGCCCGCGTCGTGCCGCATCTGCCGGATTCGCCGAAGGCGTGGATCGTGGCGGGCGGCGGCGCGCGTAATCCGACCTTGATGCGGATGCTGACGAGTTGCCTGACACCGGCCACGGTAGAGACGGCCGACGCGGTCGGCTGGTCCTCGCAGTCGATCGAGGCGCAGGCTTTCGCTTATCTTGCTGTCCGCACTCTGAACGACTTGCCGATTACATTTCCGACGACGACCGGCGCGCCAAAACCAATGTGTAGCGGCGTGGTGGCGGTGCCATAATTTTTAGCGCGGAGAGTGGTGATGAAAAATTTCGATCTGACCGGGCGCGTGGCCTTCATCACCGGCGGCAATGGCGGCATCGGTCTCGGCATGGCCAAGGGCCTCGCCGCCGCAGGCGCCGCGGTAGTGATTGCCGGGCGCAACAAGACCAAGGCAAAGACAGCGCTCGCGCAATTGCAGGCGCTCGGCGCCAAGGCCGAATTCGTCGAGGTCGATGTTACGAAGGAAACGTCCTGCAAACAGGCGGTCGCGGACGCGGCAAAGCGATTGGGCCGTCTCGACATCCTGGTCAATAACGCCGGCACGACCGTCCGCAAGCAGCCGCAGGATCTCACTGCCGCGGATTGGAATCTGGTGATGGATACCAATCTTACGAGCGCCTTTTTCTGCTCGCAGGCGGCCTATCCGATCATGGCGAAAGCCGGCGGCGGCAAGATGATCAATATCGGATCGATGATGACCATCTTCGGCGCGGCCTATGCGACGCCTTACGCGGCGAGCAAAGGCGGCATCGTGCAGATGACACGCGCCATGGCGAGCGCTTGGGCGAAAGAGAATATTCAGGTCAATGCAATTTTGCCGGGCTGGATCGACACGGAGTTGACGCAGCAGGCGCGCGAGCAGGTCGCAGGACTCTATGAAAGAGTGCTGGCGCGCACGCCGGCGCAACGCTGGGGCAAGCCGGACGATTTCGCCGGCATCGCGGTCTTTCTCGGGAGCTCTGCGTCCGACTTCGTCAGCGGCGCGGCCATTCCGATCGACGGCGGCTACTCGATACAGGCCTAGGCGCGGACGCGCTATTTCTTCTTCAAAAACGCCGCACAAAACGCCGCGTCGAATTCGCGGTAATCGTTGGTGATCTCCGCACCCTTGCGAATGTCGCGGCAGGCGATGACGTAGCCGTTTTTCCAGAACGTGTTGGCGTCGGCGGAATGGTTCATGTGATGGTCGTGATCCATGCCGATGAGGATCTCGCCGTCCGCGCGGTAGCCGTGATGCCTGATGTAGTCGCGCGCTGGTTTCGGCAAGCGGGCGAATTGCTTCGGCGTGTAGGCGCGGTCGAAACCTTCCACCCAGCGCCAGATCTTCGTGCCCTTGCGAATGAATTCACCGGCGAACACGCCGAGGCCGTGGATCGCGGATTTATCGAGGTAGGTTTTGACGAGAAGCATGGACCGCGGCGAATGATTCCGTCCGCTTTCGCGGACGGTGATGAAGGAGATTAAGCCGCGCTCGGCTTGCGTTCGGTCTTGAGACGCTTGTCGAGGTAAGCGCCGATGGCGGTCATCAGCGGCTCGACCTTGGCGTCGAAGAAGTGGTTGGCGCCCGGCACGACTTTCTGCTCGATCACGATGCCCTTTTGTGTCTTGAGCTTGTCGACGAGGCCGGTGACGTCCTTGTGCGGCACCACGGCGTCCTTGTCGCCGTGAATGATCAGGCCGGACGACGGGCAGGGCGCGAGGAACGAGAAGTCGTAGAGGTTCGCCGGCGGGCAGATCGAGATGAAGCCTTCGATCTCCGGACGGCGCATCAGCAACTGCATGCCAATCCAGGCGCCGAACGAGAAACCGGCGATCCAGCAGCTCTTCGCCTCCGGGCTGATGGTCTGCGCCCAGTCGAGTGCGGAAGCCGCGTCCGACAATTCGCCGGTGCCGTGATCGAACGATCCCTGGCTGCGGCCGACGCCGCGGAAATTGAACCGCAGCGCCGAGAAGCCGCGGTGCACGAACGCGTAATAGAGCTGGTAGATGATCTGGTGATTCATCGTCCCGCCGAACTGCGGGTGCGGGTGCAGGATGATGGCGATCGGGGCGTTCTTCTGCCGTGCCGGGTGGTAGCGGCCTTCGATCCGACCTGCCGGACCGGTGAAGATGACTTCAGGCATATCTATCGACCTCAAAACCGCGCCGGCACCGGCGGACGCCGGGCCGCGACGTGAAAGGCGCTTGAAGGGGCCAGCGGAACCGAGCGCCTGTTTAGAATTGTTCTAATTATATGGAATACCGCTGCACTCGCCCTCGGCACAGGCTATAAGCTGGCCGCGGCTGCCGGTTTCTTGCACGATCCGCGAGGCAAAAAGCAAGGATTTTGGCGGGTCTCGACCAATAACGGTAACAGAATACAGCCAAATATGGCAGTGGAACGCACCTATTTCGACTGGAACGCCACGGCGCCGCTGCGGCCGGAGGCCAGCGCGGCCATGACCGCAGCTTTGGCCCTGACCGGGAACCCGTCGTCTGTCCATGCCGAGGGCCGCGCTGCCCGCAAGCTCGTGGAAGCGGCGCGCGAGCAGGTCGCCTGCCTGGTCGGCGCCGAGGCAAAGAACGTCACATTCACCTCCAGCGGCACCGAAGCCAACATGCTGGCGCTCACGCGCTCGATCGAGGTCAACGGACAGAAAGAGGCGCGCGACCGGCTGCTGATGTCCGACATCGAGCATCCGTCGGTGCGCAGCGGCGGCCGCTTTCCCGCCGAAGAGGTCGAACACCTGCCGGTAATGGCCGACGGCCGTATCGATTTGGCGGAGGCTGAGCGCCGCACCGCTAACAGCTACCGGCCGCTGGTTTCGGTCATGCTCGCGAACAACGAGACCGGCGTGCTTCAGCCGATCCGCGACATTGCCGCGATCGTGCATCGCGCCAACGGCGTGCTGCATGTCGACGCGGTGCAGGGGGCCGGGCGTATCGCGTGCGACATCGGCGATCTCGGCGCCGACCTCCTCACCATTTCGGCGCACAAGCTCGGCGGCCCGCAAGGCGCGGGTGCGCTCGTGCGCCGCGGCGATATTCATATCGGCGAGCCGCTGATCAAGGGCGGCGGGCAGGAGCGCAGTCAGCGCGCCGGCACGGAGAACGTTGCGGCCATCGCCGGATTTGGCGCCGCCGCGAGCGCCGCTTCCGCCACGTGGCAGGCGGACGCGGAGCGCATGGCCCATTTGCGCGCGCTGCTGGAATCGGGCCTGAAGGCGCGGATGCCCGGTACGGTCGTTTTCGGCGAGGGCGCCAAACGACTTCCCAATACGACGTTTTTTGCGGTCCCCGGCATGAAGGCGGAAACGGCCATAATCTCGTTCGATCTCAATGGGATAGCCGTTTCGTCCGGTTCCGCCTGCTCGTCCGGCAAGGTGCAGGCCTCGCACGTTCTGGCCGCGATGGGCGTGGAACCGGCGCTGGCGCGTGGCGCGGTGCGCGTCAGCTTCGGGTGGACGACGACCGAAGCCGACGTCGAAAAGCTGCTGATTGCTTGGAATAACGTCACATCGTCATTACTTAAGAATCGGGACAAACATGGCATTGCCGCCTGACGCGGCGCTGCAAAAAGGGTGATCGGCGCGAGAAGCGAACGACCATAACCGACAAATCCAACCCGCGGTCCTTGAAACCGTGAGCGGAGGGAAGAATGCCGGCCGTACAAGAGACCGTCGATCAGGTCCGCCGTATCGACGTTGACCAATACAAGTATGGGTTCGAGACGTTGATCGAATCCGACAAGGCCCCGAAGGGCCTGTCGGAAGACACGATCCGTTTCATCTCGGCCAAGAAGAACGAGCCGGACTGGATGCTGGCCTGGCGGCTGGAAGCCTACAAACGCTGGCTGACCATGCGCGAGCCGACCTGGGCGCGCGTCGATTATCCGAAGATCAACTATCAGGATTATTACTATTACTCGGCGCCGAAGAAGAAGGTGCTCGCCTCGCTCGACGAGGTCGATCCGGAAATCCTGCGCACCTACGAGAAGCTCGGCATTCCGCTGCGCGAGCAGGAAATCCTCGCCGGCGTCGAGCGCGCCGATGGCACGCGCTCGCGCGTCGCGGTCGATGCCGTGTTCGATTCCGTGTCTGTCGCCACCACCTTCAAGGAAGAGCTCAAGAAAGCCGGTGTGATTTTCATGCCGATCTCGGAAGCGATCCGCGAGCATCCCGAGCTGGTGAAGAAATACCTCGGCTCTGTGGTGCCGGTGACCGACAACTTCTTCGCGACGCTCAATTCGGCGGTGTTCTCCGACGGCTCGTTCGTCTACGTGCCGCCGGGCGTGCGCTGCCCGATGGAGCTGTCCACCTATTTCCGCATCAACGAGAAGAACACCGGCCAGTTCGAGCGCACGCTGATCATTGCCGACAAGGGCGCCTATGTCAGCTACCTCGAAGGCTGCACCGCGCCGATGCGCGACGAGAATCAGCTTCACGCCGCGGTGGTCGAGCTGATTGCGCTCGACGATGCCGAGATCAAATACTCGACCGTGCAAAACTGGTACCCCGGCGACGCCGAGGGCAAGGGCGGCATCTACAACTTCGTCACCAAGCGCGGCGATTGCCGTGGTGCGCGCTCCAAGATTTCGTGGACGCAGGTGGAAACGGGTTCCGCCATCACCTGGAAATATCCAAGCTGCATCCTGCGCGGCGACAACTCCACCGGCGAGTTCTACTCGATCGCGATCTCCAACGGCTATCAGCAGGTCGACAGCGGCACCAAGATGATCCATCTCGGGCGCAACACGTCGAGCCGCATCGTCTCCAAGGGCATCGCCGCCGGCGCTTCGCAGAGCACCTATCGCGGCCTGGTGTCGGCCCACCGCAAGGCGACCAACGCCCGCAACCACACCACCTGCGACAGCCTTCTGATCGGCAGCCGCTGCGGCGCCCACACCGTGCCCTACATGGAAAGCCGCACCGCCACCGCGACCTTCGAGCACGAGGCCACGACCTCCAAGATCTCCGCCGAGCAGCTTTTCTACTGCCAGCAACGCGGCCTCTCGGACGAGGAGGCGGTGGCACTGATCGTCAACGGCTTCGTCAAGGACGTGCTGCAGCAGCTTCCGATGGAGTTTGCGGTCGAGGCGCAGAAGTTGATTTCGATCAGCCTGGAGGGCAGCGTCGGGTAAAGCCGCCGCAAGCTCCACCC
>JBAUHH010000047.1:0-6948 GCA_049680165.1 Pseudolabrys sp. | reverse complement strand
ATCGTCGATGCCATGCGTGTGATCGGCGTGGGCGTGGGTTATCAGGACGCCGTCGATCCAGTCCACCTGGGCGTCGAGCAGCTGCGACCGCAGGTCCGGGGAGCAATCCACCAGCACGCGGGTTTGGCGGGCCGCCGGAGTGCCGCGTTCCACCAGCAGCGAGCAACGCCGGCGGTTGTTCTTCGGATTGTTCGGATCGCAGGCACCCCATCCCAGCGCGACGCGCGGAACCCCCATCGAGGAGCCGCAGCCGAGGATGGTGAAGGTCAGGCTCATGCGGCGTCGGACAGGGTCCTGGGGACCTTGTTGAACAGCCGGAAAAAGTTCTCGGTGGTCTGCCGCACGATCTCGGCCAGCGACACGCCGCGCGCCTCCGCCAGCACCTTGGCGGTCTCAACCACGTAGGACGGCTCGTTGCGTTTACCGCGATAAGGCCCGGGCGCGAGATAAGGCGCGTCGGTCTCCACCATGATGCGCTCGGCCGGCAGCGCCGCCGCGATCTCGCGCAAGGCGCCGGAATTCTTGAAGGTTAAAATGCCGGTGAATGACACATAGTGCCCGAGCGCGATCGCGCGCATGGCCAGGTCGCGTCCGCCGGTGAAGCAATGCAGCACGGCCGGGAAGGCGCCCTTCCCGCTTTCCTCTTCAAGAATTCGCGCCATGTCGTCGTCGCATTCGCGCGAATGGATCACCAGCGGCAACCGGCCGGCGCGCGCCGCGGCGATGTGTGCGCGGAAACCTTTCTCCTGCTCGTCGCGCGGGCTGTTGTCGTAGTGATAGTCGAGGCCGGCTTCGCCGATCGCCACCACTTTCGGATGGCGCGCGCGTTGCAAGAGCTCTTCCGCGCCGATGTCGATTTCTTCTTCCGCGTTATACGGATGCGTTCCGACCGAACAATAGACCTGGGGAAAGCGCTCCGCGATCGCCAGCAACTGGTCGTGCCGGCGGACACGCGTCGAGATGGTGACGATGCGGCCGATATCGGCGGCTTTCGCGCGTTCGACAACCGCGTCGAGCTCATCGGCGAAATCCGGAAAATCGAGATGGCAGTGGCTATCGACGAGCATGGCGTTACGTCTTTGCTTCTTCCTCGACGTAGCGCGGGAATACCGGCTGCGGCGCCGGCAGCTTCCTGCCCGGCGCAATCCGCTCGCGGCCGCCAAGCCGGTCGAAGTCGCGCTCCTTCTCCGGCACTGCCAGAATATCGAGCAGCTTGCCTGCGGACTCCGGCACAAAGGGCTGCGCCAGAATCGCGACCTGCCGGATCACTTCCGCTGTGACGTAGAGTACCGTTTTCTGCCGCGCCGGATCGGTCTTCGCCAAAGCCCAGGGCGCTTCGCTCGCGAAGTAGCGGTTCGCATCCGCCACAACGGCCCACACGGCGTTGAGCACCTGATGCAATTGCTGCGTCTTCATGTGCTCGCGTGCGGCCCCGATCATGCCATCCGCGGCGGCCAGAATGACGTTATCGGCGTCGGAATATTTGCCCGGCTGCGGCAGCACGCCGTCGAGCTGCTTGCCGATCATCGACAGCGAGCGTTGCGCCAGATTGCCGAGATCGTTGGCGAGGTCGGCATTGATGCGGTTGACGATGGCCTCGTGGCTGTAATTTCCGTCTTGCCCGAATGGCACCTCGCGCAGGAAGAAATAGCGGAACTGATCGACGCCGTAGGTGTCGGTCATCGTGAACGGGTCGATCACGTTGCCGACCGACTTCGACATTTTCTCGCCGCGGTTGAACAGGAAGCCGTGGGAGAAGATGCGCTTCGGCACCGCGACGCCCGCCGACATCAGGAACGCGGGCCAATAGACCGCGTGGAAGCGCACGATGTCCTTGCCGATGACGTGCAGCGCCGCCGGCCAATAGCGTTTGAATTTCTCGCTGTCGGTGTCGGGAAAGCCGACGGCGGTGATGTAATTCGTCAGCGCGTCGACCCACACATACATGATGTGCTTGTCGGTGCCTGGCACGCGGATGCCCCAGTCGAACGTGGTGCGCGAGATCGACAGGTCCTGCAGGCCGCCACGCACAAAGCTCGCAACTTCATTGAGCCGCTCCTTCGGCAGCACATAGTTCGGATCAGCCGCGTAGAGGTCGAGCAGCTTCTGCTGGTAGGCCGAGAGCTTGAAGAAATAGCTCTCCTCCTCCACCCATTCGACCGGCGTGCCGGTCTTTGACGACACGCGCACCTTCTGCTCGTTGAGATGCGTCTCGTCCTCGGCGTAAAAAGCCTCGTCGCGCACCGAATACCAGCCGGCGTATTTGTCGAGATAGATGTCGCCATTCTTCTGCATCCGTTCCCAGATGCCGATCGAGGACTTGTGATGCCGGTCCTCCGTGGTGCGGATGAAATCGTCGTTCGAGCAGTTTAACCGCTCGACCATCGCGCGGAAGCGCGGCACGTTGCGGTCAAGCAGCTCGCGCGGCGTCAGCCCTTCTTTCGCCGCTGTCTGCTGGATCTTCTGGCCGTGTTCGTCGGTGCCGGTGAGAAAATAGACGTCATAGCCGTCAAGCCGCATGAAGCGCGCGATGGCGTCGGTCGCGATCGCCTCGTAGGCGTGGCCGATGTGCGGCGGGCCGTTCGGGTACGAAATCGCGGTGGTGATGTAGAACGGTGGCTTGGCCGGCATAGACTTCTGTTCGCTAAAGGCTTCTGTTCATTAAAGACATGGCCGGGAGATACGCCCGGCCATCGACCATTTCAGCGACTAGGTAACAACCCCGCGTCGCGCGAGCAAGCAGCGCCTTTCTGAAAGCCTCTCCGGAATGTTAGCGTTCGAGCCGCAATTTGGCGGACTTGGGGAATGCGACTGGGGAGTGCGGGTCATGGCCAATTTCGTTCTCATTCACGGCGCCTGGTCGGGCGGCTGGTGCTATCACAAGGTCGCGGCGCGATTGCGCGCCAAGGGGCACACGGTGTTCACCCCGACGCTGACCGGCCAGGGCGAGCGGGCTCATCTCCTCACCGGCTCGGTCAATCTCAGCACGCACATCACCGATGTGCTCAATGTCTTCCACTACGAGGGCTTGAGCGACGTGGTACTCGCCGGGCACTCCTACGGCGGCATGGTGATCAGCGGGGTCGACGACAGGATTGCCGACAAGATTTCCGCGCTGGTCTATCTCGACGCGTTCCTGCCGAAAAATGGGCAATCGCTGTTCGACATCAACATTCCGGCCAACACACAGAAATTTATCGCCAACGCCGGCGATATCGGCGGGCTGGCGGTGCCGGCGCCGCCGGCCGCGTTCTTCAACGTCAACAAGGACGATGCCGAATGCGTCGACGCACTGGCGACGCCGCATCCGATCGGCTGTTTCACCGAACGGCTGAAGTTGTCCGGCGCGCACAGGGCGGTCCGCAAACTTATTTATGTTCACGGAACCGTCTTGCCGCGCGAAAGCCCGTTCAAGCCGTTCTATGAGTGCGCGAAGAACGATCCGGCTTGGTCTGCGCATGCGCTCGCCTGCGGGCACCACGTCATGCTCGACATGCCGGACCGCACCACCGAGATCCTGGAAAGCGCGCTACAGACAGCGGGCTGAGCGTTACTTCGGACACTGCTTGTCGAGGCCCGAGAGCGTGGTGCCGATCGCCTTGCCCTCCGGGGAACTCTCGTTCACGTCCTGAAGTCCCTCCATCAACGAGGCATATTCCGGACCGATTTTTCCCGCCACAGCATCGGCCTGCTTGGCGAGCTCGTCCATCTTCTTGCTATCTTTGGCTTTGTCCGCCTGATCCATCTGGTCGCCGATCTTGGCCAGATCGCAATAGGCCTGCAGTTTCGCCTTGTCGCCGCTGACGACCTTGACCACGCGTTGCGCGTCCGCATTGGTCGTCTTCTTGGGCGCGGCGGCGGGGCGCTGTTGCGCTTGCGCGACCATCGGCATGGTGGCGAGGACGGCGGCGGCAACGATCAACTTTAGATGCATGGAAACCCCCTAGTTTCATAAAGGCAGCATGAGGCTGCCGGTCGCACCAGTGGCGCGGATGTTGGGCCGCAAAAAGGCAGCCGCGAAAGCGTGTTCCGGCTCAGCGCCTTTCCGCTTCGGCAAGCACGCCGAATACCGCGAACACCAGCGGCTTGCGCTCAAGATTGAAGGTGTCGGTATCGCGGGCGGCGCGATTGATCTTTTCCCATGCCTGCGCCAGCCGCGCCATGCGCGGCGCTTCCTTTGCATCGTCGGCGAGCCGTGTCGACAGCCAGCCGTTGACGATGTCCATGAAGGCGGTGAGCGTGCGCGGCTCGTTGCCGCCGAGCGCGTCGCCAAGCGCGTGCAAGGCGCGCGGGTCCGGCTGCGGCAATTGTGCCAGCAGATCGAGCACCTTCTGGCGCAGCGCCAACCCGGAACCGTCGAGCAGATTGAGCGCGCGGCCGACGCTACCTTCCGCGGCGGCGCTCGCTTCCTTGATCTCGGGATCGCTCGCCTTGCGTCCGAGCGCGCTAGCGGCAGCGCGCGCGACGTCCTCGGCGTCGAGCGGGCGCAGGGCGAGCCGCCGACAACGCGAGCGGATGGTCGTGAGCAGGCGGCCGGGCGAACTGCTGACCAGCAGGAACAGCGCACGCGGCGGTGGCTCTTCCAGCACTTTCAACAGCGCGTTCGAGCCTTGCGGATATTGCAACTCGTCGGCGGTGTCGACGATGCAGACGCGCCAGCCGCCCTCGCCTGCGGTCGAGCCGAAAAACGAGATCGTGCGCCGCACGTCCTCGACGCGGATCACGGTGTAAAGCTTGCCGGTGTTGTCGTTGATGGTCCGCTGCAAAACCAGCAAATCGCCTTGCGATTGCACGGCGATGCGGCGCGCGACCGGATTGTCAGGATCGACCGCGAGCGTCTCGGTTTTCTGCACGGCCTTCGCGCCCGGATCTGGATGCGCCAGAACGAAGCGCGCCATGCGATAAGCGAGCGTCGCCTTGCCGATGCCGGCCAGGCCGCCGATCAGCCAGGCGTGGGGAATGCGGCCGCTCTGGTAACTCTCCAGCAGCGTGCGCTCGGCGTCGGCATGGCCGAACAATTCGACTGTTTCACGCGGGTGCAAGACCTCGGCGTTGTCGGCATCGTCGTCGCTCACGGCGCCACGGCCTCGGGCGTGCGCACCGGCTGGACGTGCAAGCGCTCGGCGACAATCTTCCAGACGTCGCCCGCAACAACTTCGCGCGCATTGCGGCCGTCGATCAGCGCGCAACGCTCAGGCTCGAGCTTGACCAAAGTGAGATAGGCCTGCCGCAGCAATTCGTGGAATTCGATGTCCTCGGCCTCGAAGCGGTCGGCGTGGCTCTTGGCGCGGCGGCGCGCGGCGCGGGCAAGGCCGAGCTCGGCCGGCACGTCGATGATCAGCGTGAGATCAGGCACCACCGTGCCGACCGTGACGCGCTCGAGGCCGCGGATCAGCCGGTGATCGACGCGGCTGACGATGCCTTGGTAGACGCGCGTTGAATCAATGAAGCGGTCAGAGATGACCCAACTGCCATCCGCCAGCGCCGGCGCAATCCTGGTGCGGATGTGATCGTCGCGCGCGGCGGCAAACAGAATGGCTTCGGTTTCAGGCCCGAACGGCTTGGCGCCGCCGGACAGCAGGATATGGCGGATGACTTCGGCACCGGTCGAGCCGCCGGGCTCCCGCGTAAGCACCACGTCGAGCCCTTGCGCCTTCAGGCGATCCGCCAAGAGCCGCGCATGCGTGGACTTTCCGCTGCCCTCGCCGCCTTCGAAGGTGATAAATCGCCCGCGCATGGAATGCCTGGTCACGCGCGCCATCCCGCGCTGCGCGGACCATGAGCGGATCTCATAGCCGTTCGACCCCAGCGCGGAACAGGTTGATCACCAGCTCGGTCATGGCGTCGAAGGCGCGCTGCGACAAGTTGCCCTTCGCGACGCTTTCAGCGGTCTTGAGCGGCATTTCGAGCACGAGATTGTCGTTGCGCCAGACCTTGAGCGTGCCGAGCGTGGCGTCTTTCTGCACCGGCGCCGGCACCGGGCCGGTATAGACGATGCGGGCGACGATATGATCGCCCCCGGCGCGCGGCACCATGATGTGCACGGCGCTGGGCGAACGCAGCGGCACGTAGCCTTTTTCGCCGCCGAACACCTTGGCCTCGCCGATGAGCTGGTTTTCCGCGAACAGAACGCGCTGCTCGAAAGAACGGAATCCCCACTCCAGCAGTTTCTTGGCTTCCTCGGCGCGCTCCTTGGCGGTCTTGAGGCCGTTGACGACGACGATCAGCCGCAAGTTGTTTTGCACCGCCGAGCCGACCAGGCCGTAACCGGCCTCCTTGGTGAAGCCGGTTTTCAGACCGTCCGCGCCGTCCACCATGCCGAGCAGCGGATTGCGGTTCTGCTGGCGGATCTTGTTCCAGGTGAATTCGCGCTCGTTGAAGAGCGGATAAAACTTCGGATAATTGAGAATGATATCGCGCGCCAGCATGCCGAGCTCGCGCGTGGTGACCTGGGTTCCGGGATCGGGCAGCCCGTTCGAGTTAGTGAAGACCGATTTGGTCAAACCGATCTCGCGCGCGCGCTTGGTGATCAGCGCGCCGAATTCGGTTTCATTGCCCGCAAGCGCCTCCGCCAGCACGATGCAGGCATCGTTGGCGGACTGGATGATCATTCCGTGCAGGAGATCGTCGACGCTGACCTTGCTGTGCAGCGCGGCGAACATGGTCGAGCCGTGCGACGGCGCGCCGCCCTTGCGCCAGGCGTTTTCGCTGACCGGGAATTCGTCGGTGAGTTTGAGCTTGCCGATCTGGAGCTGATGGAAGACGTACTCGGCCGTCATCAGCTTGGCGAGGCTCGCCGGGAAGATCAGCGTGTCGGCGTCGCGCTCGAACAGCACGCTGCCGTTCTGCGCATCGATGAGAATGGCGTGCGGTGCGGTGATCGCAGGCTCGTCTTTCTTCGGGCCCGCGGGCGGCGCGGCAAGCGCATAGCTCGCCGCGCCCATGATG
>JBAUHH010000046.1:0-3997 GCA_049680165.1 Pseudolabrys sp. | reverse complement strand
CGGCTGGAATGTCGATGAGGCGGCTTCGTTCGCCCTGCTCGACGCCTTCATCGACGCCGGGTTCAACGCCATCGACACGGCCGATACCTATTCGCGCTGGGTGAGCGGCCACAAAGGCGGCGAATCCGAAACCATCATCGGCAAATGGCTTAAACGCAGCGGCAAACGCGGCAAGGTCGTGATCGCGACCAAAGTCGGCTCTGACATGGGCGAAGGCAAGACCGTGCGCAAGGAGTACGTGTTGCGCGCCGCCGAGGCCTCGCTCAAACGCCTGCAAGTCGACTGCATCGATCTCTACCAGACGCATTTCGACGACGAGGTGACGCCGGTCGAGGAGACGCTGTCGGCCTACGCGCAGCTGATCGCGCAAGGCAAGGTGCGCGCGATCGGTGCCTCCAACATCGGCGCGGCGCGCCTCAGGCAATCGCTGGCGGCGAGCAAGAGGCTCGGCATTCCGCGCTATGACAGCCTGCAGCCGAATTACAACCTGGCGGACCGGCAGGCGTTCGAGAGCGAGCTTGCGCCGCTGTGCCGCGCCGAGAACATCAGCGTCATCAGCTATTATTCGCTCGCGGCCGGATTCCTCACCGGCAAATACCGCTCGAAGGCCGACGCGGAGAAGAGCGAAAGCCGCGGTGACAAGGTCAAGAATTATTTCGACGCGCGGGGCCTACACATCCTGAAGGCGCTCGACGAGGTGTCGGAGCGACACGACGCGACGCCGGCGCAAGTATCGCTCGCCTGGCTGATTGCGCGCCCTGGCGTCACGGCGCCGATCGCCAGCGCGACCAGCCGCAAGCAGCTCGACGACATCATGCAGGCGCCGCGGTTGACGCTGTCCGCGGACGATGTGGTGGCGCTGGATAAAGCAAGCACCTAGCGCCTCAGCCAGGGCTTTTCTGCGACGGCGCGCGCCACCGCTTGCACCATCTCCGGCGGCGGGCCCATCTTCACCGTCAGCGGCTTGCCGGTTTCCAGCACGCTCTTGAGGCTCGACAGGATCGCCGGCCAGCCGGAGCGGCCACCCGCGAGGATCGCCTCGGGAATGCCCCAGGAATGCGACTCCGTCATGGTGAGCTTCACGCTCCCGCCCGCCTCTTCGATATCGTAAGTGACGAGGCATTCCGGCAGCTCGGCGAATTCCTTCATGCCTTCGACCAGCCAGGTGCAGGAAAAGCGCCGCGGCGGCGACCATTCCACCACCTCGCCGCGGACGTGCACGCGGCCGTCCGGATAGCGCAAGAAGAACGCGCCGCCCGCCTTTGGCTCGACGTCGACCGCGAAGCCGAAGAAATACTGCGTGCTGAACGCCGGGTCGGTGAGCGCCTGCCAAACTTTCTCGAGCGTCGCGGCGATATACGTGACGTAGACCGTCTTCGGCTTGAAGCGCGTGGTATCGATCATGATGCAGCCGCCGGCTCTTTCTTCTCCTCATACCACGGCGCATAGAGCACCCGGTTCGTCTCCAAATAGCTCTTGAGACTCGAGAGGACGAGCGGCCAGCCTTTGCTGATGTTCGGAAATACCTTGCTGTCTTCCGCGAATTCATCGTGCGTGACGGTAAGCTTGACCTGGTCTTTCTGCTGCTCGAGGTCGAACACGACGCGCGAAGGCTGCTCGCCGCTGAATAGCTCGTCGTGCATGGGTTTGAAGCTGTACGACAGCCGGAGTGGCGGCTCATGTTCGAGGATCGTGCCCCGCACGATCAGCTTGCCTTCGCGATGAAAGGTGACGGGCGAACCGACCTTCCAGTCGGATGTCGCGGCGTTGCCGAACCAGAACTTGCCGGTGGCGGTGGCGTCCGTCAGCGCCGCGAACACCTTTTCCGGCGTCGACGCGATGTAGATCGTATAGGCGAAAATCGGTTTGGAAGCGCGCGTTTCAGTCATGACAGAACCTTTACGTCTGAAAAGTAATGTCGCCGGTCTCAAGCAGCGACTTGAGGTTCGCCACGACTTTCGGCCAGCCGTTGGACACCGCCTCGATGAACTTGGTCCCCTCGCCTTCGAGCTCGTGGTTGATGGTAAGCTTTACCGCCTTGCCGCCGAACTGCGGATAGTACTCGGCCATCTCAATTTCCATCGTGCACCGTGACCAGCCTTCCGCCTTCACCTCCGGCCTGAATTCGTTGAGCCATCGGATAACGAGGCGCTTGGGAGAAATGGCCTCGAGAATTTCCCCGCTGTCGGCCGTGCGGCCGTCCTCGAATTTGAGCGCCCAGGACGAGCCGGGCTTGAAGTCGCTTTCGGCTGTGATGCCGAACCAGAACTTCCGGATTGTTTGCGGATCGGTCAGCGCCGTCCACACCTTCTCCGGCGTGGCGCGAATGTAGGTGACGTACACGAACTTCGGCTTGCTCATCGTTACTCTCCTGTCCCTTCTTCCAACGCTTTTTTCATGTCGCTGAGGGCCTGAAGCCGCCCTCGCTCGAATTTCCCGATCCAGCGTTCGCCGATCTCATGGATCGGCACCGGATTGAGGTAGTGCAGTTTCTCGCGGCCGCGCTTGACCGTCGCGACCAGGTTCGCCTCCTCCAGAACCCCCAGGTGCTTGCTCACCGCCTGCCGCGTCATGGTCGCGCCAGTTTTGGCGAGGCGCGCGCAGAGATCGCCCAGCGTCTGGCCGTTCTCCGCGCGCAGCCGGTCGAGCAGCTCTCTCCTGCTCGCGTCGGCCAGCGCTTTGAACACCGTGTCCATGATCACAATATGCAACCTTTTGGTTGCCTGTCAAGGGGCAGGGAACCTGCCGGTTCCAGCGGCGTTGTCGCCGGGAATTTCCAGAAAAGTCATTGCGGCATGGCGCAGAAATCACGCAAGCGCAGCGAACACAGCGGTATCAGCAAGACCGAGATCCGCGACGTCGAGGAAATGTCGACGCCGCGCACGCCGGTCATCTACGAGGTGGTGCGCCGGCTTGGCGATGAGGAAATGGCGCGGCCACTGGTTTCGCTGTGGTGGTCGGGCGTCGCGGCGGGCTTGTCGATCAGCTTCTCGTTGCTGGCGCAGGCGATCCTGCAAAACCACCTGCCCGATGCGCCCTGGCGAACGCTGGTGACGAGCTTCGGCTACTGCGTCGGATTTTTGATGGTGGTGCTCGGCCGCCAGCAACTGTTCACCGAAAGCACCATCACCGTCGTCCTGCCGGTGTTCAAGGATCTCACCTGGATCAGCGTCTGGCGCATGACACGGCTGTGGGCGATCGTGCTGGTGGCGAACATCGCCGGCACATTTTTCGCAGCCGTGTTCTGCATGTATTTCCCGGTCATTCCGCCCGCCCTCCTCAACGGCATGCTCGACATCAGCCGCGATCTCACGCACGTAGCCTGGTGGCCGATGCTGTTTCGCGGCATCACGTCGGGCTTCCTGATCGCCGCCATGGTGTGGATGATCCCGAGCGCGGAAAGCGGCAAGTTCGCCGTCATCACGCTGATGACCTATCTCATCGCGATCGGCGGCTTCACCCACGTGGTGGCCGGCAGCATGGAAGCCAACCTGCTGGTGCTCAGCGGCGATTGGGAATGGTGGCGGATGCTGGTCCAGTTTCTTGCGCCGGTATTGATCGGCAACATGATCGGCGGCACCGCGCTGTTCGCGCTGATCTCCTACGCGCAGGTGATGGAAGAAATCTGATTACTGATTGATGCAGCCGCCGACATAGGCATTGCGGTTGCCGGCGGCGGGACCATAGACGCCGGCCTGATGCGCGCAGCGCGCCGCGCGATCCTGATAGGTCTCGGCACCGTTCGGCCCTGAGCCGACTGGCGCCGGCAGATTGGGCAGCACCTGGCCGGTTTGCGGCACGACCATTGGCGGCGGCACTGCCGGCGGCTGCGCGGTCACCGACGGCGCAGGCTGCGGCCGGTATTGCAGCGGTGGCGGCAACGGCGCGGGACGGACAACGGTCGAAGAGCCGCGCGTCGCGATCCGTTTGTGGGTGCGCCCCTTCTTGGCCGGTTCACCTGCTTTCGGCAGCTTTTCGGACTTCGGCCGCTTTGCCG
>JBAUHH010000045.1:0-16505 GCA_049680165.1 Pseudolabrys sp. | reverse complement strand
CTATCAGGTGATGCGGCGCATCCTCGAAGTGCTCGACGCCGCCGGCCATCCGGTTGGCATCGTCACCAAATCGGCGCTGGTGCTGCGCGACCTCGACATTCTCGCGCGCATGGCCGAGCGCAAACTGGTGAAGGTCGCGCTGTCGGTGACGACGCTCGACGCCGAACTCGCACGCAAGATGGAGCCACGGGCGGCAACGCCGATGCGGCGGCTGGAAACGCTGCGCCGGCTCGCGCAGGCCGGCGTGCCGGCAACCGTGATGGTGGCGCCGATCATTCCCGCGCTCAATGACATGGAGATCGAGCGCATCCTCGACGCCGCGGCGGCCGCCGGCGTGAAGGAGGCGGGCTACGTGATGCTGCGCCTGCCGCTCGAGGTGCGCGACCTGTTCCGCGAGTGGCTGAAAGCAAATTATCCCGACCGCGCCAATCACGTGTTCAAGCTCATCCGCGATACGCGCGGCGGCAAGGATTACGATTCCACCTGGGGCAAGCGCATGACCGGCGGCGGGCCCTATGCCTGGATGATTGGGCGGCGTTTCGAAATGGCGTGCGAGAAGCTCGGCATCAACGAGCGCCGATACTCGCTCACCACCGAGCATTTCCGCCGGCCCAAAGCGGGTTCGGAGCAATTGAGTTTGTTCTGAGCGGCGCTTTCCCCGCATTTCACAACGACAAGTTCCTGCATTGACGGCGTGGGCCTCGGCGCGCTTGATCGCGGCCATGAGTCGAACCGCAGCCGCGCAACGCCTGCCGCTCAAAGAGCCGGACATCCGCCCGACGTTCCGGCGCGAGCGGCGCGCGATCAATCGCGGCATCTGGCCGGTCGCCGGTTGCGACGAAGCGGGCAGGGGACCGCTGGCGGGGCCGGTGGTCGCCGCCGCGGTCATTCTCGATCCCAAACGCATTCCGCGCGGGCTCAACGATTCCAAGAAGCTCGACGCCGAAACGCGCGAGAAACTCTATTTGAAAATCTGCGCGAGCGCGGATGTCGCGGTAGCCTTCGGCTGCACCGAGCGTATCGACCGCGACAACATCCTGCGCGCATCGCTGTGGGCGCTAGCGCGCGCGGTGAAGGCGCTGCCGGTGCGGCCGCAGCTTGTCTTCGTCGACGGCAACATGAAGATCGACGCCGGTTGCGACTGCGAGGCGGTGGTCAGCGGCGATGCGCTGGTGCTGTCGATTGCAGCCGCTTCGATCGTGGCCAAGGTCACGCGCGACCGGCTGATGAAACGGGTCGGCATCGCGCATCCCGGCTACGGCTTCGAGCGGCACATGGGCTACAGCGTGCCGGAGCATTTTGCCGCACTCGGTCGCCTCGGCCCCACCATCCACCATCGCCGGACCTTCGCGCCGGTGGCGGCAAAGCTCAGTGGCGCGGAGGCCGCGCTCGAAGCCGCCGAAGCGCTTGCCGACGAGACGATCGCAACCTTATTGCCACGCTAGCGCCGGTTCTCTATTCCTGCCGGGGGCCGTCTTCGGTTTTTCACCCCGCGCGAGCCGATGCATTACGTATCGCTGATCGTTGAATTCTTGCGCGGCCGGCCGTCCTTCGTTTTCTGGGCGGCGGCGCTGGCGCAAGCCGCGCTGTGGACCTTCATCCCGTCGATATTCTACAGCGCACCGCCCGGCGACGTTCCGATCCTGCTCGCCATCGGCCACGAATTCCGGCTCGGCAGCCATCTCGGGCCGCCGCTTGCTTTCTGGTTAGGCGACATCGCGTTCAGCATCGCGGGCGCGTTCGGCGTCTATCTGCTGGCGCAGGTGTGCATCGTCGTCGCCTACTGGGCGGTGTTCACGCTCGGGCGCTCGATCGTCGGCACGCGGCACGCGGTGCTCGCGGTGCTGCTGATGGTCGGCATCGCGGCGTTCACGGTGCCATCGCCGGATTTCGGCCCGGCCGTGCTTGCAATTCCTTTATGGGCGCTGGCGCTGCTGCACTACTGGCGCGCGGCCGGCAAAGGTGAGCGCGGCTTCTGGTTTCTGCTCGCGCTCGATCTCGGCCTGCTGTTGCTCACGAGCTACGTCGGCTTGATCCTGGTGGCGCTGCTCGTGGTTTTTTCGCTCATCATGGGACGCACGCGCTCGGCGTTCGCGCATCCCGAGCCGTGGATCGCCATTCCGCTGTTGGTGATCGTGGTGTTTCCGCACGTGGCCTGGCTCGCCGCGTCCGGCGCGTTGTCGGTGTCGGCGCTGCGCGCGAGCATCATGCCCGACCCGGCGTTGTCGCCCGGGTTGCGGTTGCTCAGCGTCATCATATCGGCGCATCTCGGTCTCGCCGTGCTGGTGTGGCTGGCGAGCGGCTGGCCGCGCCACCGCAAGGAGCGCGCGCCGGAAATCGACCGCAACCCGCCGGAGTCATTCGCGCGCGCTTACGTTTATTTCTTCGCGCTGATGCCTATCGTCGCCGCCATCGGGATAGCGGCCGCCTATGGCCGCATCGGTCCGCTCGAGCGCATCGGTCCGCTGGCGGTGTTGTCGGGGCTCGCGCTCGTGCTGCTCGCGGGCGACCGTGTGCTGCTCTATCGCGAGCAGATCATGAGCTACGCCTGGCTTGGTCTGCTTATCTTGCCGCCGGTGCTCACCGCGCTCGCCATCGCGATCCTGCCGTGGGTTTTCCCGACTGACTTGCGCGTAGCGCAGCCGGCCAACCAGATGGGAAGTTTCTTCGCCGAGAATTTTCAGCGGCGCACCGGCAAGCCGCTTGCCTATGTCGGTGGGGATTCGCGGCTGGCGGCTTTGGTTGCTCTCGGCGCGCCGAGCCGCCCGCATGTCATCTTCGATTATGCGCCCGAGCAAAGTCCGTGGGTGACGCCGGCGGAAGTGCGCGCGCAAGGCGGCGTGCTGGTGTGGCCGGCCGCGAGCGGCAATGCCGCTCCGGCTGAAGTGAAGGCCGACTTTCCCGATCTGGTACTGGAAGTGCCGCGCGCGTTCTCGCGACGGATCGAAGGCTTCCTGCCGCTGGTGCGGCTCGGCTGGGCGGTGGTGCGTCCGCAATCGCCCAATGCGTCAAACGCGCCGGGTCAGTGATAGCTCTCGCCTTCGCGCACTTTCCCGCGGAACAGCCAGTAGATGAAAATCACGTAGCCGAAGATGACCGGCAGCAGGAACAGTGTGCCGATCAGCATGAAAATCTGGCTCGCCGGCGCGGCGGCGGCGTCCCATACCGTGAGCGACGGCGGGACCAGATAGGGAAAGTCTGAAATCACCAGGCCGAGATAGCCGAGCAGGAACAGCACAATTGTAGCGAGGAACGGCGGCGCATCGCGGCCGCTTTCCAGCCAGCGCCACAGCAGATACGCGGTGAGCGCCGTCACCGCCGGGACCGGCCACAGGAAATAGAAATTCGGCAGCGAGAACCAGCGCTCGGCGATGCGCGGTTGCGCGAGCGGCGTCCACAGGCTGACGGCGGCCATGAACACGAGCACGACGAGGAGGAGCCACTTCGCTTGCGCGCGCGCGCGCGTTGCGACCGGCCCTTCCGTTTTCATCACCAGCCAGGTCGCGCCGAGCAGCGCGTAGCCGGCGATCATCGATAGCCCGCATAGCACGCCGAACGGCGTCGCCCAATCGAGCGCGCCGCCGGCATAGGCGCCGTCGCGTATCGGAATACCCTGGATCAAGCCGCCGAGGATCACGCCCTGCGCGAAGGTCGCGAGCGCCGAGCCGGCGGTGAAGGAGACGTTCCACCAGCGTTTGCTGTCCGACACGGTGCGGAATTCGAACGCGATACCGCGGAACACAAGCGCGAGCAGCATCACGATTATGGGCAGATAAAGCGCGGGCATGATCACTGCATACGCTTTCGGGAACGCGACCAGCAGCCCTGCGCCACCGAGCACCAGCCAGGTTTGATTCCCGTCCCAGACCGGACCGATCGAACGCATCATCTGGTCGCGCTGCTTTTCGCTGTCCGCGAACGGAAACAGAATGCCGATGCCAAGATCGAATCCGTCGAGGATCACGTACATGGCAACGGCGGTGCCGATCAGCAGCGCCCAGATTGCCGGGAGATACCATTCCATGGCGGTCACTCTTTGGCGCCGGTGAAGCCACCGCCCGCCATTATCGGACGGTTGGGGAAACCTTCCGCTTCCCCGGCTTTGACCTCGCCGGGCCCGCGGTTGATCAACCGGTTGATGTAATAAATGCCGAACCAGAACACGATCGCATAGGCGATGGCGAACAGCACCAGCGTGGTCGCGATGCTCGCCGCCGGCAAAGGCGACGCAGCATCCGCGGTGCGCTGGACTCCATAAACGACCCAAGGCTGGCGACCGGATTCCGTCACCACCCATCCGGCGATCACCGCGACGAAGCCGAGCCACCAGCACTGCGCCATCATGCGCAGGTACCACCGCGTTTCGAACAGCGAGCCGCGCCACCACAGCCACGCGCCGAACAAGGCGGCAGCGATCATGAAAAAGCCGATGCCGATCATGATGCGGAAGGCGAAGAACACGATCTTGACCGGCGGACGGTCTTGCGGGGCCGCGTCTTTCAGGCCCGGGAAGAGCCCGTCCACCTTGTGCGTGAGGATGAGCGACGAGCCACGTGGGATCGATATGGCGAAGCGGTTGGTTTCCGCTTTTTCGTCGGGCCATGCGAAAATCTCGAAATCGCCCGGCTTGCTGCCGTCCCAATGCGCTTCCATCGCGGCGACCTTGGTCGGCTGGTACTTGAGCGTGTTCAGGCCGTGCTGGTCGCCGATAAGCAATTGCAGCGGCGCGACGATCGCGGTGAAGCCGATCGCCATGCGCAACATGGTGCGCGCCTCCTCGATGTGCTTGCCGCCAAGCAGAAGACGCGCGCCCACCGCCAGCACCACGAAGCCGGTGGTGAGATACGCGGCGTTGAGCATGTGCGGGAAGCGGTAAGGGAAACTCGGATTGAAGACGATGGCGAGCCAGTCGGTCGGAATGGCAACGCCATCGCGCAGCGCGTACCCGGCGGGCGTCTGCATCCAGCTGTTGGCGGACAAGATCCAGAATGCCGACGTTGCGGTGCCGGCGGCGACGATCGCCGCCGAGAGCACGTAAAGCCACGGAGGCACGCGATTGAATCCGAACAGCAGCACGCCGAGGAATGTCGCTTCCAGGAAAAACGCCGCGAGCACTTCGTAGCCGAGCAGCGGCCCGATGATGTTGCCGCTTGCGATCGAGAAGCGGCTCCAGTTGGTGCCGATCTCATAGGAGAGGACGATGCCGGACACGACGCCCATCGCGAACGAGACCGCGAAGATCTTCGTCCAAAACCGCATCAGCCGGTGGTAGCGCTCTTGGCCGCTACGCAGCCAAAGCGCGCCGAGCGTTGCTATGTACGCCGACAACCCGATGGTGAAGCTCGGGAAGATGATGTGAAAAATGATCGTGAACGCAAATTGTAGACGGGCAAGTATGACGGCATCCATCGCTGAATACCTCGCTTCGATCAACGCGCCACGGGCAGCCTACCGCAGGCCGGGGCCGTGGCAAAGCGTGGAACCGGCAAGGGAAATCCCGTGCGACGATCCATCGCCGCGCAAGCGGTTGTGGCACTAAGCCGTCTCTATAACTCACTGAGGTACCGCCGCCGATTTGGTACAGCCAAAGTTTACGCGCAGTTTTTGCCGCCGCGTCGCGGAAACACGTATGATGCGATCTATCCGGCATCAGCACTACGGCTGCGATGCCGCACAGGGGGCTAACATGCAAAAATCGTTGATGGCGACTTTTCTGGTTTGCGGTCTGCTGCTGGTCGGGCAAGCGCCGACTTACGCGCAAGCGTCGCGCACCTGGGTTTCCGGCGTCGGCAACGACGCCAACCCATGCTCGCGCACGGCGCCTTGCAAGACATTCGCCGGCGCTATCTCGAAGACCGCAGCCGGCGGTGAAATCAGCGTGCTCGATCCAGGCGGATACGGCGCGCTGACGATAACGAAATCCATCAGCATCGTCTCGGAAGGCTCCGAAGGGAGTATTCTCGTTGCAGGCACCAATGGCATCAATATCAACGCGGCGGCTACTGACGTCGTCAGTCTGCACGGGATTTTCCTGGAAGGATTTATGACCGGCATCGCCGGCATCAACGTTCTGTCCGCGAGAGAGGTGCATATTCGCCACTGCTACATCCGTAATTTCCTGGCCAGCAGCGCGTCGGCCGCGGCCATCAGAGTGGCGCCGACTGCGACGTCGAACGTCTTTGTCTCCGATTGCACGCTGTCGAACAATACGCGCGGCGTGCTGGTCGTGCCGTCGGGCGCCACGAAGGCGAGTGTCGCGCTCAATAACGTCGTCGTCGAACGATCGACCAACACCGCTATCATCTCGAACGGTGCGAACGCGAAAGTCTTCTTGAATAATTCCACGATAGCCGGCAACACGAGCGGTCTGAGCACGAGCGCCGGCGGACAGATAATTTCGTTCGGCAACAACGCCATTTTGAATAACGACACCGACGGCGCCGTCACCAGTACGGTCCTGCTGAAATAGACGCTTCGCCGCGTAATCGTCCAGTGGACAACTTAAACCGGAGGCGGGCAGCCGCCTTCGGTTTGGGACTATTCTTGCCGAGGGTAACTAACGGGGCTGGGGAGACCTGCGATGACCGACACTGCCGCGCATGAAAAACCGTTTCTGGAACGGCAATTCAAGCTGACCGAGAACGGGACCAATGTCAGGACCGAATTCATCGCCGGCCTGACGACGTTCCTCACCATGGTCTACATCGTGTTCGTCAATCCGGCGATCTTGAGCAAGACCGGGATGGATGCGGGCGCGGTGTTCGTGGCGACCTGCATCGCGGCGGCGGTGTCGACGCTGGTGATGGCGCTCTACGCCAATTATCCGATCGCGCTTGCGCCCGGCATGGGCATCAACGCGTTCTTCGCCTTCACCGTCGTGCTGACCATGAAATACACCTGGCAGCAGGCACTAGCCGCCGTGTTCTGCTCGGGCGTGATCTTCTTCTTCATCTCAGTCTTTCCGATCCGGCAATACGTCATCGATTCCATTCCACGCAACCTGAAGCTCGCGATCTCCGCCGGCGTCGGCCTGTTCCTCGGCATCATCGCGCTCGAGGAATCCAAGATCGTGGTCGCGCATCCGGCGACGCTGGTGACGCTCGGCGACCTGCGCCACTGGGAGCCGGTGCTGATGCTTTTCGGCTTCGTGCTGATTGCGGCGATGAATTACCGACGCATCATGGGCGGCACGCTGATCGGCATTCTCGTCGTCGCGATCATCGGCATTCCGCTCGGGCTCGCCAAATTCGGCGGCGTGGTGTCGATGCCGCCGTCGATCAAGCCGACGCTGTTCCAGCTCGACTTCTCGCGCATCGGGGAGGCGACGTTCCTGATCGTCATCTTCTCGATCCTATTCATCGATGTGTTTGACAATGCCGGTACTTTGATCGGCGTCACCCACCGCACCGGCCTGATGAAGGACGGCAAGCTTGCGCGCATGAAGGAAGCGCTGATCTCCGACAGCTTCGCCGCCATGTTCGGCTCGCTGATCGGCACCTCGACCACGACGAGCTACATCGAAAGCGCGGCGGGCGTGCAGGCCGGCGCGCGCACGGGCCTGTCGTCGGTGTTCGTCGCGATCTTCTTCCTGCTGGCGCTGTTCTTCTCGCCGCTCGCCGGCATGATCCCGGCCTACGCGACATCGGCGGCGCTGTTCTATGTCGCCTGCGTGATGGCGCGCGGGCTTGCCGAGATCGACTGGGAGGACATCACCGAATATGCGCCGGCAGTGGTTGCGGCCGTGACCATGCCGCTGACTTATTCGATCGCCACCGGCATCGGGCTCGGCTTCATCACTTACGCGGTGCTGAAGATCATTTCCGGCAAGATATCGGAGGCCTCGCCAGCGGTGATCGTGCTGGCTATCCTGTTCGCGCTCAAGTTTGCCATCGCGGGGTAGCTGCCATGCCGGTGCTTCAAGGTTTCACCGAACTTGCCGCCCTGCCGGTAGAGCGCGTCAGCGACAAGATCAGCCGGCGCATTCTGTCGGGCAAGCAGGGTATGGTGGTCTGGTGGGACATGAAGGCGGGCGCGCATGCGGCCGCGCACAAGCATCCGCACGAGCAGATCGTGTACATGCTCACCGGCCGCATGGATTTCCGCATCGGCAACGAGAAGCGCACGATGGGGCCGGGCGACGTCGCCGTGATCCCCGGCGGCGTCGAGCACGAAGGCTTCTTTCCGGAAGATACCGAAGTGATCGACGTGTTCGCGCCGCCGCGCGAGGACTTCCTCACCGGCGAGGTGCCGGCGTATATGCGGAAAGGCTGAATGAGCGGGGCGCTGTCGTCCTGGCAGTTCTGGGCGGTGATGTCGGCGGTGTTCGCGGCGTTCACCGCGATCTTCGGCAGGCTCGGCGTCGAGAACATCAACCCGGATCTTGCGACTTTTATCCGCACGATCGTCATTCTCGCCACGCTCGCGTTCATCCTCGTCGCCACCGGGCAGTTTCAGCCGCCCGGCGAGATTTCAGGACGCACGTATCTTTTTCTGCTGCTGTCGGGACTCGCCACCGGCGGCTCGTGGGCCTGCTATTTCCGCGCGCTCAAGATCGGCCAGGCGGGGCAGGTCGCGCCGATCGACAAGTTGTCGGTGGTGCTGGTGGCCGTGTTCGGCGTCGTATTTCTCGGCGAGCGGCTGACCATACCGAACTGGCTCGGCGTCGCCTTAATCGCCGTAGGCGCAATATTGGTGGCCTATCGCTAGCCGCCAGTAGCGCCTTTTCTCCTGTCTGACCATAACGTTAGACGTTGAGGATCGGGTAACGGCTTTTCTCTAGGCTGACGGCTCGGCAACCGAGCATCCGGCCTCATGACCATCCTCGAAGCAACTACGGCCCCGAGCACTGCGGAGCACGGCGTGCGGTCCGCGCGAGGGACGCGCGTGCTTTGCATCTTGTTTTTCTTCTCCGGCTTTCCGGCATTAATCTATCAGCTTACGTGGCAGCGGAACCTGTTTCTCATCTTCGGCGTCAACGTCGAGTCGGTGACGATCGTCGTTACCGCTTTCACGCTCGGCCTCGGGTTTGGCAGCCTCGCGGGCGGCTGGCTGTCAAAGCGGCGCGGCATCCCGTCCTTACTCCTGCTTGCGGCGATCGAACTGTTGACCGGCGCTTTCGGCGCCGTGTCGCTGACGATCTTCGACAAGGTGAGCGACTGGATGATCGGGCTGAGCTTGCCGGCGACCGCCGCGGCAAGTCTCGCCCTCGTTATCGTGCCCACGCTGTTAATGGGAGCGACGCTGCCGGTGCTGGTCGGCCATCTCGTCCGCCGCTCCGGCAATATCGGGAGCGCGGTCGGCCTGCTCTATTACGTCAACACGCTCGGCGCCGGCGCGGCCTGTCTCGACCTGGCACTTCCGCGCCAGCGTCACGAACCTCTTGTCGGTTGAGTTTCTCGACCTGGTCCGCCGTCATTTAAATCCCGGCGCATCTTCTTCTACAACACGACCGAATCCGATCGCGTCCAGCGCACCGCCTGCCTCACGTTCCCGTACGGCGCGCGCTTCACCAATCACATGGTGGTGTCCGACCGGCCCATTGCCTGGGATTTCCAGCGCTGGCGGCGCATTCTTGCGTCCTACCGCATCGACGGGCAGCCGGTTTTGGAACCGGCGCGAGACCAGGACCGCGCGCTACTTAATCAATTTATGTCCTGGCAAGGCAGCCTTGCACCCAGCAACGGGCGCGTCATTGACCGCCCGATCGAGCCGTGTCCCGACGTGCTCGCCCGCACGGCCGGCAAGCTCGCCGTCACAGACGACAACATGGGCAGCGAGTGGCGGCACTTCCTCCATCTCGAGTAGCGACGCGCGACGGCAATTAGTTTTCCGTTGCGAGCGCCTTCTTGATCGCAAGGAAGTCGCGCCAGGCGAAACGCTTTTGCAGCGGGCTGCGCAGCAGAAACGCCGGATGGAACGTCGGCATGGCACGGATGTCGCGCTTGCCGGTATTGAAGGTGAACCAGCGCCCGCGCGTCTTGGTGATGCCTTCGCGGATGCCGAGCAGCGTCTGCGCGGAAGGCCCGCCGAGGCAAACGAGGATGTCGGGATTGGCGAGCTCGATTTGGCGCAGGATGAACGGCAGGCAGATCTGCGATTCCTGCGGCGTCGGCGTGCGGTTGCCGGGCGGCCGCCACGGCACGATGTTGGCGATGTAGACTCGCGTACGGTCGAGCCCGATCGCGGTCAGCATGCGGTCGAGCAATTTGCCGGAGCGGCCGACGAACGGCAGGCCCTCGATGTCTTCGTCGCGGCCTGGCGCTTCGCCGACGAACATCAGGCGCGATTGCGGGTTGCCGTCGGCGAACACCAGCCGCGAGGCGGTGGCCTTGAGCGCGCAGCCGTCGAACTTCTCGAGAATGGCGCGCAGCTCGTCGAGCGTCCCGGCGCTTTTTGCCGCTTCACGCGCCGCCATCGCGGCGGTGTCGGGCGCCGCGGGCGCCACCGGCATCGCCCTGGTGTCGAGCCCGAGCGGCAAAGCGGCGGGCGCCTGTGCGCGAACCGGGCGAGGTGCGGGCGGCGGAGCATCGTTCGCAAACCGATCGACTGGCTGTTCGCCGAGCAGCGCATCGACGCCGGCTTCGGCGTAAAAGTCGAGCAAGTCGCGGGCCGCGGAGTTGTTCATTGCGTCTTTTCGCCCCGCAGACGACTGTCGAGAAACTTCTTCGTCATGTCGAAAGAGTCGGTCGCGGCCTTGGCGTCGTACGCCAGCCGATGTCCGAGATATATCCGATCCGCCCGGTCGACGTCGAACGAGTGGGTGGCGCCGGGATAGATTTTCAACAGCGGCTTGTGGGCGGGTGCGTCGGCGTAGCGCGCGACCAGGTCACCGCACGCCTTGGGCGACGACCAGTCGTCGGCGCCCCCGATCAGGATTTGCAGGTCGCTCGCCAGCGCCGGCGTGTCCGGCTTGCAGATCGGATAATAGGCAACGACGGCCGGGAAGGCCTTGCCGCCATTTGCGATGACCAGCGGCTGCGTTGCGGCGGCGAGCGCGGTCCAACCGCCGTGCGAATAGCCGAGCAACCCGATCCGCTCCGGGTCGATATCCGGCCGCGTGCGCAGGTACGCGGCGGCGGCAAAGGCGTCCTTGGCCCTTTCATCTGCCGGCAACTCGCCGCCGCGATGGCAGACGTTCTTGATCCCACGCGGCCGGAAGCTGTCGACAATCAGCGCGGCATAGCCCCAGGATGCGATGCGGTGGGCCCAAACGCGCGTTTCATGTTTCACGCCATTGCAGCCGGGCAGGATCACGACCGCCGCGAAGGGGGCGGTGCCCTTTGGCAGCCTGAGCGCGCCGGCCTTGTGCGAGCGCAATCCTCCGACCGTCTGGTCATTGAGCGTTAGCGCCGGCCACTGCTGCTGGGCGGACGCCGCAAATGTCGAAAGCGCGAGGAGACATGAGATGACGGCGACGAGGGCGGAAGATTTGCTCATTGCGCCTTCTCGCCCTGCAAATGGCTATCGAGAAATTTCTTCGTCATGTCGAAAGAGTCGGTTGCGGCGTTGGCGTCGTAGGCCAGCCGGTGTCCGAAATATATCCGGTCGGGCCGGTTGGCGTCGAACGTGTGGAAGGCGCCTGGATAGATTTTCAACAGCGGCTTGTGCGCGGGGGCGTCGGCGTAGCGCGCCGCCAGGTCGGTGCAGCGCTTTGGCGGCGCCCAATCGTCCGCGCCGGCGGCGAGGATCAGCAGGTCGCTCGCCATCGGCGCCTTGTACGGCGGGCAATTCGGATAGTAGGCGACGATTGCGTCGAACGGTTTCGCGGCGTTTTCCGTGACAAAGCGTTCCAGCGCGGCGGCAATCGCCGTCCAGCCGCCGTGTGAAAATCCGATCGCGCCGATGCGCGCCGGATCGATGTCGGCGCGCGTGCGCAAATAGGCGGCGGCGGCAAAGGCATCCTTGGCGCGCTCGCGGCCGGGAAACGCCAGACCGTGGCCGCACACATCCTTGATGCCGCGTGGCGTGAAGCTGTCGACGATCAGTGCGGCATAGCCCCATGACGCCAGTCGTCGCGCCCAGGCGCGCACGTTCGGCGTAATGCCGTTGCAGCCATGCAGCACGACGACGGCCGGGAAGGGCGGCGTTCCCGCGGGCAGGATAATCGAGCCGGTTTGATGCTCACGCAGCGTGCCGACGGTGTCGTTGTCGATGACAAGCGGCGGGTGCTTCGGTTCCTGCGCGGCGGCGGCTGTGCACACAAGCGCAAGCGCGGTGAAAGCGGCTAGGCGGGTCATCATCGGTCCGATAATACTTGAGGGCCTGGGAGACAAATATGGCCGGTTTGCCCGCCCGCGAAGCGATGGAATTCGACGTGGTCGTGGTCGGCGCGGGACCGGCGGGCCTCGCCGCCGCGATCCGCCTCAAGCAGACCAACAAAGACATTTCGGTCGTGGTAGTGGAAAAGGGCTCCGAGGTCGGCGCGCATATTCTTTCGGGCGCTGTGATCGATCCGGTCGGGCTCGACAGGCTGCTGCCGGACTGGCGCGGCGAAGACACTCCGATCAAGACGCAGGTCGCCGACGACCGCTTCTATTGGCTCTCGGCCGGCGGTGCATTGCGCCTGCCGAATTTCATGATGCCGCCGCTGATGAGCAATCACGGCAATTACATCGTGTCGCTCGGCAGCGTGTGCCGCTGGCTGGCGACCAAGGCGGAAGCCGCTGGCGTCGAGATCTATCCTGGCTTTGCCGCGGCGGAAGTTCTCTACGACGACAATGGCGCGGTCGCCGGCGTCGCCACCGGCGACATGGGCATCGGCAGGAACGGCGCGGCGAAGGACAGCTTCACGCGCGGGATGGAGCTGCGTGCGAAATACACGCTGTTCGCGGAAGGCGCGCGCGGCAATCTCGGCAAGCAGCTGATCGCGAAGTTCAGGCTCGCGGAAGAGCGCGAGCCGCAGAAGTTCGGCCTCGGGCTGAAGGAGCTGTGGCAGGTCGCGCCGGACAAGCACCGCAAAGGAATGGTGCAGCACACGTTCGGCTGGCCGCTCGATAGTCGAACCGGCGGCGGATCGTTTCTCTATCACTTCGACGACAATCTCGTGTCGGTCGGCTTTGTTGTCCATCTCAACTATTCGAATCCCTATCTGGCGCCGTTCGAAGAATTCCAGCGCTTCAAGACGCATCCACTGGTGCGCGACACGTTCGAAGGTGGCAAGCGGCTCGCTTACGGCGCGCGCGCGTTGACCGAAGGTGGCTATCAATCGGTGCCGAAGCTGACGTTCCCTGGCGGCGCGCTGATCGGCTGCGATGCCGGCTTCATGAACGTGCCGCGCATCAAGGGCAGCCACAACGCGATGCTGTCCGGCCTGTTTGCGGCCGACGAAGTTGCCGTCGCGCTTTCCGCCGGCCGCAGCCATGACGAGCTTGCGGCCTATGATCAGGCGTGGCGTGGCTCGGCGATCGGCCGCGATCTGTGGCGGGTACGCAACGCCAAGCCGCTGTGGTCGAAATTCGGCACCACGCTCGGCATCGCGCTCGGTGGCCTCGACATGTGGACCAATACGCTGGGCTTTTCGCTGTTCGGCACGATGAAGCACGGCAAGCCCGATTATGCCACGCTCAAACCGGCGTCCCAATGCGCGCGGATTTCATACCCGAAGCCGGACGGCAAGCTCACTTTCGACCGGCTGTCTTCGGTTTTTCTCTCCAACACCAATCACGAGGAAGACCAGCCGCCGCATCTGAAGGTGAAAGACACGGAATTGCAGAAGCGCTCCGAGCACGATGTCTTTGCCGGGCCCTCTGCGCGCTATTGTCCGGCCGGGGTGTATGAGTGGATCGAGGAGGGCGGCACGCCGAAATTCGTCATCAACGCGCAGAATTGCGTCCACTGCAAAACCTGCGACATCAAGGACCCGAATCAAAACATCACATGGGTTCCGCCCGAAGGCGGCGGCGGGCCGAACTACCCGAACATGTGAACTGGGATAACGGGCGTCGGCCACGATGCTGCCACATCGAGGACTTTCAAGCTGTTACGTGGGCGCATTCGCGGGCGTGTGGACGACTGTTCTTGCGAGGCGCGCCCAAAAAGGCCATTCTCGGCTCAACACCGACGGCGTGCGCGAATACCTTCGCCGCCCGTCCTATGGAGCATCGCCCGTGACCCGTCTGAACCTGTACCGGTGCGTGGCCACCGCCGCGCTGGCCGTTTCTGTTGTGGCGGTGCCGCACGCGTTGTGCGCGCAAGGGCCGAGCGCGCAGGACCTGGCCGGGCTAACAGCCTCGGGCAGCTACCTCGCCGCGCGCTACGCCGGCCAGCAGCGCGACGCTTCGGCGGCCGCGGCCTATTACCGGTCGGCGCTCAAGCGCGATCCGAAGAATGCCGAATTGCTCGATCGCACGTTCCTGTCGCTGCTGGTCGACGGCGAGATCGAAGACGCGGTGTCGTTCGCCGACCGCATTCTGCAAAACGACAAGAACGACAAGATTTCGCACCTGGTGCTCGGCGTTCGCGAGATCGGCAAGAAGCAGTACACGCCTGCGCGCCACAATCTCACGCAGTCGGTGCGCGGACCGATCACCGACCTGACCGCCACGCTGCTGTCCGCCTGGGCAATGTACGGCGCCAACGACTCGAAAGGCGCGGTGGCCGCGATCGACCGGCTGGCGGGACCGGACTGGTACGCGATCTTCAAGGATCTGCACGCCGGCATGATCCTCGATCTCGCGGGCAAGAAGCAGGAAGCCGGAAAGCGTTTCGAGCACGCCTACAAGCTCGACCCCTCGGCGTTGCGCGTGGTCGAGGCTTACGGCAGTTGGCTGTCGCGCAATAAATCCGACAAGGAAGCGCTTGCGGTCTTCGAAGCCTTCGACAAGTTGCTGCCGCGCCATCCGCTGATCGAAGCGTCGATGGCGAAGCTCAGGGCGGGCAACAAGCTGCCGCCGCTGGTCAACACCGCGCAAGCCGGCGCCGCCGAAGCGCTTTATGGACTCGGCGCTTCGCTCGGCCGCCGCGGCGGCGAAGACCTCGGTCTTGTTTATCTGCAGCTTTCGCTTTATCTCGCGCCGCAGCACCCGCTCGCATTGCTCTCGCTTGCGGACCTTTACGAGTCGTTGAAGAAGCCGGAGCTTGCCATCAAGGTTTACGAGCGCGTGCCGGCAAGCTCGCCGCTGCATCGCAACGCGCTCATTCAGATGGCGTCCAATCTCGATAGCCTCGACAAGCCGGACGAAGCCGAGAAACATTTGCAGACGCTGATCAAGGAGCATCCGGACGATCTCGAAGCGATCATGGCGCTGGGCAATATCCTGCGCGGGCGCAAGAAATTCGCCGAATGCGGCGACGTCTATTCCAAGGGCATCGCCACCATCTCGACGCCGCAAAAGGCGAACTGGGTCGTCTACTACTTCCGCGGCATTTGCTACGAGCGCTCCAAGCAGTGGCCGAAGGCGGAAGCCGACCTGAAGAAGGCGCTCGAGCTGTTTCCCGAGCAGCCGCAGGTGCTCAATTATCTCGGCTATTCATGGATCGACCAGGGCGTGAACCTCGACGAGGGCATGGCCATGATCAAGCGCGCCGTGCAGCAGCGCCCGGATGACGGCTACATCGTCGACTCGCTCGGCTGGGCCTATTACCGCACCGGAAACTACGAAGAGGCGGTCAAGCAGCTCGACCGCGCCATCGAGCTCAAGCCCGAAGATCCGACCATCAACGATCATCTCGGCGACGCCTACTGGCGCGTCGGCCGCACGCTCGAAGCAAAATTCCAGTGGGCGCATGCGCGCGACCTCAAGCCCGACCCGGAAGATCTGCCGAAGATCGAGGAAAAGCTGAAGACCGGGCTGCCCGACGAAACATCCTCGCAAGCCAAGGCGGCCAAAAAAGGCGGCGACGGCGGTTAAGGCGACATCCGCGTGGGCGAGCGGCTGATCGAAACGGCTCCGGCCAAGGTCAATCTCACATTGCGCGTGCTAGGCCGCCGCGACGATGGCTTGCACGAAATCGAAAGCCTGGTCGCATTCGCCGACCTTGCTGACACGCTCACGCTGGAGATCGGCGGCAAGCTTGCGCTCGAGGTTTCCGGCCCGTTTGCCGCAGCCGCCGGCCCGATAAAGGACAATCTCGTCATCAAGGCGGTGAACGAGCTCGGCGCCCGCATCAGCGGCCTGCGTAGCGGGCGGTTCATTCTCGACAAGCGGATACCGGCTGCGGCAGGTCTCGGCGGCGGTTCGTCGGACGCCGCGGCGGCACTGCGGCTGCTCGCGCGCGTCAACGGCATTGCGGCCGACGACCCCCGGCTTGTCTCGGCGGCGCTGATGCTCGGCGCCGACGTGCCCGTGTGTCTCGATCCGCGCCCGCGTGTGATGGCGGGAATCGGGGAGGTGCTTTTCGAGCCGCTCAAGCTTGCGCGCGTACCGGCGCTGCTGGTCAATCCAGGCGTGGCGGTGCCGACGCGGCACGTGTTTGCGGCGTTCAAGCCCGAGGACCGCACGAAGAAATTTCTGCTCGACCCGCCGCCCGAGCCGGAGCCGCTGATCGATTTCCTTGCGTCATACGCC
>JBAUHH010000044.1:0-13576 GCA_049680165.1 Pseudolabrys sp. | reverse complement strand
CCGAGCAGCGGCTGCATGATCTGATGCGCGCGCGCCAATCCCTGCCGCGCTACCGTGTAAGGCGGCAAACCGGTGATGTCGGCGCCGTCGAAGACAATCTTGCCGGTGTCGGGGGTAATGACGCCGTTGATCAGGTTGAAGACGGTGGACTTGCCTGCCCCGTTGGGCCCGATCAGCCCGAGGATCTCGCCCTGATTGACCGTGAAACTCAACTCCTCGACGGCGTGCACGCCGCCGAAGCGCTTGTTGAGGTTGGTTGCGTCGAGCAGCGCGGTCATTGCAGCCACTTCCGCAGCCAGGGCGCCCGCTCGAACAGGAAGCCCATCAGCCCGCCCGGCACGAACAGCACGATCACCAGCAGCAGCGCGCCTGCCAGCACCAGTTGCAGATGCGAGAACGTGTCCGAGACCAGCAGATAGCCGCGCAGTTCTTCATAGAGAAATGCGCCGATCACCGGCCCGGTCACGGTGCCGGCACCGCCGAGCATCAGCATCACGATCGCCTCTATCGACGCGGTCAGGTCGAAGGCGCTGGTGGGCTCGATGATGCCACTCTTGAAGAAGTAGAGCCCGCCTGCGACCGCCGGCAAGAATCCGGAAATGCTGTAGACGATCGCCTTGTAGCGTGGCGTCGGCACGCCCAGCACCGCGGCCGCGTCTTCGTTCTGCCCGATCGCGATCAGGCCGAGGCCGAATTTCGAGGTCCTGATCGCGTAACTGAGCAGCAGCGACAGGCCCATCACCACAATGATGAGGAAATAGCAGAGCCAGAGTCCCCGCATCGGCCCGCCCAACGGCTCATAGGCATCCATCGAGAGATAAATGCCGGTGGCCCCGCCCCACGGCTCGAAGTTCGTAACAAAGGCCCGGATCGCTTCGTTCACGCCGATGGTCGCGAGCGCGAAGAATGCGCCGCGCAGACGCAGAATGCCGCGGCCAAACAGATACGCCAGCGCACTTACGAAAATGCCACCGACGATTGCGGATACCACCAAGTTCACGTGCCACGAAGTCGCGAGATAAACACCCACGTATCCGCCAAGGCCGAAAAAGACGATATTCCCGAAATTCACGTAACCGGCGTAGCCGATCATCAAGTTCAAGTTGGTCGCCATCGTGACGTAAACGGCGGCAAGCAAAATGCTTTCGCGCAGGCTCACGTCATCTGTAACAACCGGCAGCACGGCGCACACGGCCGTGAAAATGACGATCAACCATGGGAACGGCCGCCGCAGGTGGCGCAATATTTCCTCGCCCGCGGCGTGACGCGGCTTGAAGGTGGCGGCCTTTGCGACTTCCTGGGAAACTGGGCTCGACACGGTGTCAGGGCCTCGAGAACGAGAAGATTCCGCGCGGAAATGCGATCAGCGTCACCACGAACAGGCCGAATTCGATGATCGGCGTCCAGCTCACCGGCGTGAACGGGGTCGCGAGACCCTCGACCACACCGAGCGCGATGCCACCGAGCAGGGCGCCCGCCGGATTGCCGAGGCCTCCGAGTACGGTGACGACGAAGCTCTTGAGCTGATAGGACCCGCCCGATAGCACGGTGAAAGGAAACAGTGTCGCGATCAGCGCGCCGGAGACGCAAGCGAGCGCGACACCGAGCCCGAACGCCATCGACAGCACCTGCCGCGTCGGAATGCCGTTGAGCTCGGCGGCATCGCGGTTGCTGGCGACGGCGCGGATCGCTTTTCCGGGCCGCGTATAATGCAGGAAGAGATAAAGCACGCCCGCCGTGGCGCCGGCGATCACCGCCGCCATGATGTGGGTGCCGGTAAAGGTGTAACCTTGGATGCTGATGCCGGGCAGCGAAACCGGCACGTTGTACGGGCTCGTTGTCCACGCCGCAGTGCCGAGCCCGATAATGATCATGTTGAGCGAGAACGTCGCGAGCAGGCTCATCAGGATCGGCCGGCCGATCACGCGGTTCACCGAGATCCAGTAGATAATGACACCAGCGGCGAAACCGACGACGAGCACCAACGGAATGCCAAGATAGGCGGTTGCGCCGGTTTCGTTGGTCAGAAAATAGACGACGAACATCCCCAGCACGATGATCGCACCGTGCGAGAGATTGATGACGTTCATCACGCCCCAGATGAGCGTGAGGCCCATGGCGGCGAGACCGTAAACGGCGCCGACGAGCACCCCGTCAATGACGGATGCAAGAACTCCGATCATCGCTGTCGCCTGAAATTAGTGGGACGGGGCGTTGCCGGCCCGTCCCTTAGCTCAAATTAATACATCGCGCTTGCGGTCTTGGCGTTGTCCGGCCAAATAACTTCCTTGACCAATTTGCCGTTCTTCATCTGCCATTGCGCCAAGACCATCTGGTGTCCGATTTGCAAGCCATGGCTCTTCGGATCGGTCGAAAACTTGGTCCGACCGAAGAATGTTGTCACATCGGTCTTGTTCAATTCCGCCGCGACCTTCTCCGGATCGATCGAACCTGCTTTTTCGATCGCATGCTGCAAGATCATCGCGCCGGAATAGCCGCCGGCGGCGTGATACCCGGGCGCGATCTTGTATTTGTCGGTGAACTTCTTGCTGAACTCTGCCGGCGTCGGCCCGAAGTCGGGCTTGTAGGTTACCTGCGGCTCCCACTGCGACGGCACCGAAACGCCGACCGCTGAATCACCGAGCTTGGCGAAGTTCGGACTGTCGGGCGCAACCAGCAGCGTCACCCACTTCAGGTTGGCTTTCTGGTCGTGCAGTTGACGCGCGAGTGTCGAGCCATCGGCATAGTGACCGCCGCCCAGCAGCGCATCGGCACCGGAGGAAATCACCTTGTTGATCACCGGGCTGAAGTCGGTGGTGCCGCTGCTGTAGGATTCTTCGAGTGCGATGGTAAAGCCGTCCTTCTTGGCAAGTTCACGCGTTGCCTGCGCGACCGCTTTCGAGAATGGGTCGTCTTCGTAGACGAACGCGATCTTGGCCTTCGGGTTCTTGTGCTTGAGCACGTCGAGCGCACCCGCAAGGTATTGTCCCGCGCCGGTGTAGGTCTGAAACAGGTTCTTGTTGCCGAGCTTGTACGTCTTCTCCTCGGCACCACCGATGCTCAGCATTACCTTGCCGTACTGCTCGGAGATGATCGCCGCGGTGGCGACGAGCCCCGAGGAGTACGGGCTGAACAGGAATTGCGCTTTGTCCTGCGTGATCAGCCGCGTGTAGAGTTGCTGCACGCGCGTGCCTTGCGACTCGTCGTCGTAGCTCACGAACTTGACCTTGTAGCTCTTGCCGCCCGCCTTGATGCCGCCGGCGGCGTTCACGTCGTCGCGCCAGAGTTCAAAGCCGCGCAGTTGCGAGGTGGAGTCGTTGTTGAGCTTGCCGGTCTGCGACGCTGTGAAACCGATCGTAAGGGTCTCTTGCGCGAGGGCCGGGCCTGCGGCGAAAACCGCCGCGAGTGCTAGCAAATACAGGCTTTTTTTCATTGTTCACTCCCTAGTGCGCCCCACCGAACATTTCGGGCTGAACGATTGCAGCGGGATAGAAGGGGTGTCAATGGGCCGCAGGCGCCGCCTGCTGCGACTAAAACGACGCCGTAACAGGCCGTTACGGCGTCGTTTAGAACTCGGAATTTGTCTCTGGAGCCGTCCGATAGACGGCGAGAAGCCGGCCTAATTGAGCGCGGCCACCACGGGGCCGAGCCCCATCTCCTGCGCGAGAGCGCGCGCGTCGCGCCGCTGATCGTCGTTGAGAGCGACGATCAGGGGACGCGCGGCGGTTGCCAACCGCTGTATGGCTGCACTGTCGAGAACGATGGCGACGACGCGGTGGCTAATGCGGCGGACAAGACCGACCGATTCATCCTGAGCCTGGTGACGCGCGATGCTTAGCAGCGCCGCCTCGACCGGCGGCCAGTAGGCCCGCTGTTCCGGCGTGAGCCGCAGCACGCTCTTGATACGCGCGATGTTGATCTCGGTCAGTCCCTGCGAATGTTCCATCGCATGGACGGTCGAGGTTGCGGGCATAAGGAAAGCGAGCGCCGCAACCGCGGCCGCAAGGATGGTCATTCTCATTCGAAAAAGTTCCCGCGTGGTTCGAATTTATTTGCGTGGCGTACCGGCCAATTCGGCCGTCAGCAAGAATTAAATGCGGAAGAATTGTGATTTGTTTAATTTGGCGGGAACCAAATGCATTCGGCGTGACCGTGCTTTCCCGAGCACAGCCACGCCGATGGAACTTCAGCCGGCGTCGGTCGAGTGAATCCGGCGCTCGACCCCGGACGCCTTGTTGCGGCGGCTCATCAGCTTGTTGAGCGCGCCGAGATAGGCTTTCGCCGAAGCGACCAGTGTGTCGGGATCGGCGCCGCGCGACGTTACCGAGCGGCCGTGCTCCGACAGGCGCACGGAAACTTCCGCCTGCGCGTCGGTTCCCTCGGTCACCGCGTGCACCTGGTAGAGCTCGAGCTTGGCCTCATGCGGCATCAATGCGCGGATCGCCTTGAAGGTGGCGTCCACCGGACCATTTCCGAAGGCCTGCGTGGTGGCATGCTTGCCCTCGATGTCGAGGGTTAGCGTCGCCGATTGCGGGCCTTGCGTGCCCGCGATCACCGTCAACGACAGCACCTTGCTACGGTCGTGCGCGGTGGCGATTTCCTCGTCGACCAGCGCCTCGATGTCCTCGTCGTAGATCTGCTTCTTGCGGTCGGCCAGCGCTTTGAACCGCACGAAGGCATCCTCAAGCTGGTTGCCGGCGAGCTGGTAGCCCAGTTCCTCCAGCTTGTGCACGAAGGCGTGCCGGCCTGAATGCTTGCCCATGACCAGCGAGGTCTGTTTCACGCCGACCGATTCCGGCGTCATGATCTCGTAGGTCTGCGCGTTCTTGAGCATGCCGTCCTGATGGATGCCTGACTCATGCGCGAAGGCGTTCCGGCCGACGATCGCCTTGTTGTATTGCACCGGAAACGAGGTGGCCGCCGAGACCAGCTTCGAGGCGCGCGTGAGCATGGTCGCGTCGATGCCGGTGAAGAACGGGAACTTGTCGTTGCGCGTCTGGATCGCCATCACGACCTCCTCGAGCGCCGCATTCCCTGCCCGCTCGCCGATGCCGTTGATGGTGCATTCGATCTGCCGCGCGCCGCCCATGACGCCGGCGAGCGAATTCGCCACGGCCATGCCGAGGTCGTTGTGGCAATGCGTGGAAAACCGCGCCTTGTCGGAATTGGGAACGCGTTCGCGCACCATCTTGAACAGGTTGAAATACTCCTCCGGCGTCGAATAGCCGACGGTGTCGGGTATATTGATGGTGGTGGCGCCGGCATTGATCGCGGCTTCCACGCATCGACACAGGAAATCGTGCTCGGTGCGCGTGCCGTCCTCCGACGACCATTCGACGTCGTCGGTATGACCGCGCGCGCGCGTCACCTGCGCGATCACCATCTCGTAGACCTCATGCGGCTCCTTCTGGAGCTTGTATTTCATGTGCACCGGCGAGGTGGAGAGAAACGTATGGATGCGATGGCGCTTGGCCGGCTTGATCGCTTCGGCGCAGCGGTCGATGTCCTTGAAGGCCGCGCGCGAGAGGCCGCAGATCACGGCGTTCTTTGAGCGCCTGGCGATCTCCTGCACGGCGGCGAAGTCACCGTCCGACGCGATGGGAAAGCCGGCCTCGATGATATCGACGCCCATGTCGTCGAGCAGTTCGGCGACTTCGATCTTCTCTTCGTGCGTCATGGTTGCGCCCGGGCACTGCTCGCCGTCGCGCAAGGTGGTGTCAAAGATGACGACGCGGTCCTTTTCGGACTGGTTCTGCGCGGTCATTGGTTTTGTCCTTCTCGTCGAATGCGCCACTTAAGGGCGCTCTAAGGGTTGCTCTTCCGTATCCCCCGAGTGCCCAGGCGCAAATGCCCAGCCGGCCCTCAGGGGCGGATAAGGAGAAGGAGCGTGCCCAGAATGAGGGTGGCAACGGGCTCGACCGATCCGGCCGCCCGTCCGATCGCGCAGATGTTCTGCCGCGTCGACATTGCCTTAGAACCCTCGTCTTCGATGCGCAGGGTGGCGGAAACTCTTTAAACCCGCGTTAACCCTCGCTATCGGACTTCTATTTAGCGGATTGGCATGCTGCAGCGCAAGAGCCGGCATTATCACTTGTCGCGCCAGCGCTTCGGCTTTTCGGATTCCAGCGCCTTACGGACCCTCCTTAATTCCGTCAGCGTCTCGCCTCTCACCTCAGGGACCTTGGGATTGAGCGCCTCAAGTTTGTCGATGATGGCAGCCGCAATTACCAACCGGGTGAACCATTTGTGGTCGGCCGGCACGATGAACCAGGGCGCGTCCGGGCGGCTCGTCTGCCGGATCGCGTCTTCGTAGGCCGCCATGTATTTGGCCCAGAGCTTGCGTTCCTCGATGTCGTGCATCGAGAACTTCCAGCGTTTTGCGGGCTCCTCGATCCTGTCGAGAAAACGTTTCCGCTGTTCCTCTTTCGACACATGCAGGAAGAATTTCAGTACCGGCGTGCCGCTGCGCGCCAAATGACGCTCGAACGCGCGGATGTCCTCGAAGCGCTCCTGCCAGATGTCCTTGCCGGTCAACTGCTTCGGCAGCTTCTGCTTTTCCAGCAGTTCCGGGTGCACGCGCACGACCAGCACCTCTTCGTAGTATGAGCGGTTGAAGATGCCGATATGCCCGCGCTCAGGCAGCCGCCTGCCCGCACGCCACAGGAAATCGTGCGCGAGTTCTTCTGCGCTCGGCTCCTTGAATGGATGCACGTCGCAGCCTTGCGGATCGACCGCGCTCATCACATGCTCGATGATGCCGTCCTTGCCGGCCGCGTCGATGCCTTGCAGCACGATCAACAGCGCCCATTGACCGTCGGCGTAGAAACGCTCCTGCAATTTCGAAAGGCGCGCAAGACCATCAGCCAGCATATCCTTGGCGTCCGGCTTGTCGATCGAAAGTCCGCCGGTGCCGCCTGGATCGTATTTTTTGAGCCGGAACGAGGCCGGTTTGTCGACACGAAAACGCCTTGCGAGTTTTTGCAGTTTCATCGGTTTCCTGCCCAACGATATTCAAGAAATGCCGTGATGAAATCGGGCATTGCCGGGGTCAGATCTTTCGGGCCGCGCGCGGTCGACGTGCCAGCAAGCTCCGCCTTCGGATCGCGGGCGAGATGCGCGCGGATACGCGTCTGCAGGCTGTTCGCATTGTCCCACGAGCGCAGGACCTTGATCTGCGCGATCATCGATCCTGCAATCACCGTGGTCCAGCCCGGTTCCGCCGCGAAGTCGCGTGCTTCGAGGCCGGCTTCCTCCCGTAACTCGCGCCGCACGCTGAGGTCGAGATCGACGCGGCTCTGCACAATGTCGTCCGGATCGGGCGTGCCGCAGGGGAAATAGATACGTCCTGCATTCGCCGTCCGCGTGCTCATGATGCCCAGGATGAAAGCATTATCCGCGGTCAGGATCGCCGCCGCGCCGAAGCTGTCGTAAATCGGCGCGCCCGGGCAACCCCAATCGTGCCAAGCGCGCATGTTGGCAAAGTCGGTTTCGAGATAGGCGCCGCGGAAGACGCCATCGACATAGGAATAGTCGTGCAGCATCAGCACGCGGCCGTTCCATAGCGCCGGATTGTCGAGCCGCATCTTTGCGAACAGCGCGTCGATTTCGACGCCTCGCTGCTCCGCAAACACCCACGGCTTCGGCGAAAATGAAAGCTCCAGCCGGTCGCTGTGCACGATGGTGATGCCCGCTGTCATGCGCCCAGTTTCTTGGCTTCAAACATGCGGCTCGGCTTCACGATCTCTTCTTGCGCGGCGATCAACTGTATTTCGCGCGCGCCCTGCTCCGCCGTCTTCGCGAGTACGCCGAACACCGCCGAAGCTGCGTGCGAGAGCGCATCGTCGATTTTACCGCTGCGCAGGAAGTGAGCGAAGAACAGTGCGGCAATCGCGTCCCCGGCGCCGTTGATCGTCAGCGCGAGCTTCGGCGTGCGCAGGAGATATTGCCCGGTACGGTCGGAGGCGACGAGGTCGATGGCATCTTCCGGCGTCGCGTCGGTGTGCAGCGACGTCACCAGGATCGCTTGCGGGCCACGCGTATGCAGCGCGTCAATCGCGGCAACAGCCTGCGTGAGCGTCCTGCTCTCGCGATCGGCGAGGTAATCGAGCTCGAACTGATTGGGCGTGATGACGTTGGCGATCGGAATGAGCTTTTCCTTGATGAACTCGCCGACGCCCGGCCGCACGAAAACGCCGCGGCCGACGTCGCCGATCACCGGATCGCAGCAATAGCGCGCGGCCGGATTGGCGCCCCTCACCGTGGCGACCGTGTCGAGGATGGCGCCGCCGATCTCCGCCGAGCCCATATAGCCCGACAGCACGCCATCGCATTCGCCCAGCACGCCGCGCTTCGCGATGCCCTCGACCACTTCGCGGATCATGCCGGCGTCGAACACGCGGCCGGTCCAGCTGCCGTAGCCGGTGTGGTTGGAGAACTGCACGGTATGGATCGGCCAGACCTCGACGCCGATCCGCTGCAACGGGAACACTGCGGCGGCATTGCCGACATGGCCGTAAGCGACGTGCGATTGGATCGAAAGGATATTCATCGCGACGATAATAACACGGCGGGGAAAATCCCCGCCGTGTGCATTGCTCGCATTCGTGCGCGAGGTAAAGACCTATTTCATGCCCAGCTTCTTATTGGCCGTCTCGACGTATTTGTTGGTGTAGGTCTTCGACAGGTCGATATGGGCTTTCGCCACATCGGGCGAAGACTGGCTGAACACCGCAAGCACGGCTTCGGCGCCCTTCGGGTCCATGCGACCGGTTTCCGAATACATCGGCAGCATGTTCTTGAGCGCCGCGATATAAGTCGCCTTGTCCTTGCCGACCAGGTTTGCCGGCATCTTGTCGGCGATCTCTTCCGGCGTATGCGAGTGGATCCACTTCAGCGTGGCCACGATCGCATTTGTCATGCCCTGCACTTCCTTTTCGTGGCCGGCGATCCATTCAGCCTTGGTGTAGAGCGCGCCGCCCGGATATTCGCCGCCAAACACGGCGAGCGTGTCTTTTTGGCTACGCGTGTCGCTGAGGATTTTGAGGTCTGCGTACTTGGCGCCGAGGATAGTGACGGCGGGGTCGAGCATCACCGCGGCGTCGATCTGCCCTTGCTCCATTGCCGCGACGGCGGTGGCGCCAAGGCCGACACCGATGACACCGACCGAATTCGGATCGACGCCGTTCTTGCTCAGCAGATACTTGAGGAAGAAGTCCGTCGATGAGCCGGGCGCGCTGACGCCGACCTTCTTGTTGGCGAGATCCTTGATCGATTTGATCTCGCTCGTGTGCTTCGGCGACACCACCAGCACGAGGCCGGGGAAGCGGTCGTATACGACGAAGGATTGCAGGTGCTGGCCCTTGGCGGCGAGATTGACGCAGTGGTCGAAATAGCCCGACACCACGTCGGCGCTGCCGCCGATCACGGCCTTCAGCGATTCGGAGCCGCCCTTGAAATCGACGACTTCGACATTCACGCCGGCCTTCTCGTATTCGCCGAGCGCCTGAGCGAGCATCGTCGGCAGATAGCACAGGCATGAGCCGCCGCCGACGGCGAGCGTGACCTTGGATTGGGCGAGCGCAAGGCCTGACGACAGCACGAGCGCGGCAAGCGTTGCCGCGGCCCGGTGGAATAACTTCGGGGACATGAGTTCCTCCCTAAACAGCGGCCTTTTGGCCGTCTCGGTGGGGACGATAGGATAGCCGCGTTGCACTGACTAGGGGCGGCTGTCGGTCGTGACGGGCCGCCAAATCAACAGCCGTTTCTCGACGAGGCTGACGATCGCGTCGATCACAATCACGAAGGCGGCAAGCACGAACATACCGGCAAATACGCCGCCCACATCGAACACCCCTTCGGCCTGCTGGATCAGGTAGCCGAGGCCGGCCGCCGAGCCGAGATACTCGCCCACCACCGCGCCGATGACGGCAAAACCGACCGAGGTGTGCAGCGAGGAGAACATCCACGACAGCGCCGACGGCCAGTAGACGTGACGCATCAATTGCCGCTCGTTCATGCCGAGCATGCGCGCGTTGGCAAGTATGGCGGGGCTGACTTCCTTCACGCCCTGGTAGACGTTGAAGAACACGATGAAGAAGACGAGCGTGACGCCGAGCGCGACCTTCGACCAGATGCCGAGGCCGAGCCAGAGCGTGAAGATCGGCGCCAGCACGACGCGCGGCAGCGAATTCGCCATCTTCACATAAGGATCGAACACGGCGGCGACACGCGGCTGGCGCGCGAACCAGAAGCCGACGAGCACTCCTCCCGCCGAGCCGATGACGAAAGCGAGAATCGACTCCCACAGCGTGATCCAGAGATGCTTCCAGATCACACCGGTAGCAAACCAGGTCACGATCTGGCTCGCGACGTCGACCGGATTGGAAAAGAAGAACGGCGGCAGCACGACAACGCCGAAAATCGAATAAGTCGACAGTAGATACCAGAGCGCGATGCTGACGACCGCGACGAGCACTTGCAGGGCGATGAGTTGCACACGCGACATCGCTCACCCTCCGCCTGTCTGCGCGTAGCCCTTGATCACTTCGGCCTTGAGCGTTTGCCAGATGTCGCGATGCAATTCGTGGAATGCGGGATCGAGCTTGACCTCCGCGATATCGCGCGGGCGCGGCAGCGACACCCTCCAGTCGCCGATGATGCGCGCGGCCGGCCCCGCCGACATGATCACCACGCGGTCGGAGAGCGCGATGGCCTCTTCCAGATCGTGCGTGACGAACAGCACCGCCTTGCGATCGGCGCTCCAAAGATCGAGCAACAGATTGCCCATGATCTGCCGCGTCTGCGCGTCGAGCGGGCCGAACGGCTCGTCCATCAGCAAGATTTTCGGATCGCGGATCAGCACCTGCGCGAGGCCGATGCGCTTGCGCTGGCCGCCCGAGAGCATGTGCGGATAACGGTCGCCGAATGAGCTCAAGCCGACGCGCGTAAGCCATTCCCGTGCCCGCGCGCGCGCCTCAGCCTGCGGCGTGCCCGCCGTCTCGAGCCCGATGGCAACGTTCTCGAGCGCGGTTTTCCATGGAAACAGCGCGTCAGCCTGAAACAGGTAGCCGGCCTGGCGATTGAGCATGCTGAGCGGCGCCCCGTAGATGCCGACCGCGCCATGCGCCGGCGCGAGCAGGCCCGCGGTGACATTGAGCAGCGTGGATTTGCCGCAGCCGGTCGGCCCGACGATGGAGACGAACTCGCCATCGGCGACGGTGAGCGAGGCGTGCTCGACCGCGAGATAGAGGCCGCGGTCGGCGAGGCGGAATGCGACCGTCACATCGGCAAGCCCGACGGCGTTCGCCGCCGTCCGTTGCACGGTCGTTGTCGCGCCCTCGGCCATTACCGGCATTTCCCCGTTCAAGCGGCAAACTAGCGGCTTGCCGGGCCGTTGCAAACCCGGCCATCATCGCCGCGATGATCATCGACGCTCGTCTTACCGACGCGCTGCAACGGCTGCCGGACTATCTCGGCAGCCACGTGCTGGTGAGCGTCACCGCGCTCGCGCTCGGCCTCGGCATCAGCCTGCCGCTCGCCGTCGTTGCCGTGCGCAGGCCGGTTCTTCGCGGCGGCCTGCTGGCGTTCGCCAGCGTGGTGCAGACGATTCCTGGCCTCGCTTTGCTCGCGCTGTTCTATCCGCTGTTGCTCGTACTCGCGGGCTTGAGCGAGCGCATTTTCGGCAAGGGATTTTCCGCGCTCGGCTTCCTGCCGGCGGTTCTGGCGCTCGCGCTCTATTCGATGCTGCCGGTGCTGCGCAACACCGTGACCGGGTTGGCCGGCATCAATCCGTCATTGCGCGAGGCCGCGCACCTGACCGGCGCCGGCGCCTGGCAATCGATGCGCGACATCGAGCTGCCGCTCGCAATGCCGGTGATCATGGCGGGCGTGCGCACCGCGGCGGTGTGGGTGATCGGCACCGCGACGCTGTCCACGCCGATCGGGCAGACCAGTCTTGGCAATTACATCTTTTCAGGGTTGCAGACGCAGAACTGGGTTTTCGTGCTGTTCGGCTGCTTTGCTGCGGCGCTGTTGGCGCTCATCGTCGATCAGTTGCTGGCGCTGATGGAGTGCGGCGTCGCCGTGCACAGCCGCAGCCGCGTCTACGCCGGCGCAATCGGGCTTTTGATCGTCGTGCTGGCGGCGCTATTGCCGGCTTACGGCCGTGCCCGCGCCGATTACGTGATCGGCACCAAGCCATTCACCGAGCAATATGTGCTGGCGGCGCTGATCGAAGAGCGGCTCGCCGCCAACGGCCTTACGGCGGAACAGCGCGACGGGCTCGGCTCCAGCGTCATCTTCAACGCGCTTGCGGCGAACGAGATCGACGCCTACGTCGATTACTCCGGCACGATCTGGGCCAACGAGATGCACGAAAGCGGCGTCAAATCGCGCGCCGAGGTGCTGGCCAACGTCGGCCGCTGGGTGCAGCAGACGAAGGGCGTCCGGCTGCTCGGCAGTCTCGGATTCGAGAACGCTTACGCGCTAGCGATGCCGCGCAAGAAAGCCGATGCGCTCGGCATCGGCTCAATTGCCGACCTTGCCGCGCATGCGTCGACCCTGTCGATTGCCGGTGATTACGAATTCTTCGAGCGGCCGGAGTGGAAGGCGATCCGCGACGCCTATGGGCTTCGCTTCAAGGCGCAGCGCACCATGCAGCCCGACTTCATGTACGCGGCCGTGGCGAACGGCGATGTCGATGTGGTTTCGGCCTACACCAGCGAAGGCCGCATCGCGCAATACGATCTCAAGGTACTCGCCGACCCGAAGCAGGCGATCCCGCCTTACGACGCAATCCTCTTGCTCTCCCCGCGGCGCTCCAACGACGAGAAGCTGATCGCGGCGCTCAAGCCGCTGATCGGCGCGATCCCGGCCGAACTCATGCGCACGGCGAATTTACGCGCCGCCGACGGCAAAGGCGCGCTGCCCAAGGATGCGGCGAAGTGGCTGTGGGAGAGGATCGGGAAGTAGCGACGCGCTATTTTCCGTTGTCATCGCCGGACTTGTCCCGGCGATCCCGCTTAGGTGGCATTGTGCGCTCCTAAACGAGATGGCCGGGACAAGCCCGGCCATGACAATGTTTTTTGCTTGCGCCGCGCCGATTAGTTCTTGCTCCGGTCCACCAGCGCCCGCTGCTTGATCCACGGCATCATCTCGCGCAGCTTGGCGCCGACCTGCTCGATTCCGTGCTCGGCGAGCTTGGCGCGGGTCGCCTTGAACGAGGTCTGGTTGACCTTGTTCTCCAGCATCCAGTCGCGGGTGAAGCGGCCGGACTGGATATCGCCGAGCACGCGCTTCATCTCGGCCTTGGTTTCGGCATTCACCACGCGCGGGCCCGAAACGTATTCGCCGTACTCGGCGGTGTTGGAGATCGAATAGTTCATGTTGGCGATGCCACCCTCGTAGATGAGGTCGACGATCAGCTTCACCTCGTGCACGCACTCGAAATAGGCCATCTCCGGCGCATAGCCGGCTTCGACCAGCGTCTCATAGCCCGCCTTCATCAGTTCGACGAGGCCGCCGCAGAGCACCGTCTGCTCGCCGAACAAGTCGGTCTCGCATTCTTCCTTGAACGTCG
>JBAUHH010000043.1:0-2063 GCA_049680165.1 Pseudolabrys sp. | reverse complement strand
GTCGGACGCGGCGGCCCGCGCGACCTCGCCGGCATCCGCGACGGGCTGACCGCCGCCGACGATCTCGCCCGCGCGCTCAAATCGCTGCACGACATTCCGGCGGAAGTGACCTATGCCGCGCTCGCCTGCCGCAAGCCCGATCCGAAGCTCGCCGCGGAACTTTCGGCCGCGCTCGCCGACGAATTGCCCGCGTTCAAGCGCGATGGCGGCTTCGTGCGGCACGGCTACGACGCCGCGCTCGACGAAGCGCGCGCTCTGCGCGACGAATCGCGCCGCGTCGTCGCCGCTTTGCAGGCGCGTTACGCGGAAGAGACCGGCATCCGCATTCTGAAGATCCGCCACAACAACGTGCTCGGCTATTTCGTCGAGGTCACCGCTCAGCACGGCGACAGACTGATGGCGCCGCCGCTCAACGCGACCTTCATCCATCGCCAGACGCTCGCTGGCCAAGTGCGCTTCACCTCAACCGAGCTTGGCGAGCTGGAAGCGAAGATCGCCAGTGCCGCCGACCGCGCGCTCGGCCTGGAGCTGGAAACCTTCGAGCGGCTCACCGCCGCGGTGATCGCGCAAACCGCCGCGATCAAGGAATGCGCCGAGGCGCTGGCCGTGCTCGATGCCGCAAGCGCGCTCGCGCATCTCGCCGCCGAGCGCGATTACACGCGCCCGGAGATCGATGGCGGCCTGCAATTCGTCATCGAAGGCGGGCGTCATCCCGTGGTCGAGCAGGCGCTGTCGCGCGACGGCACGCCGTTTGTCGCCAACGACTGCGACCTGTCGGCGCCGGAAGAAGGCAACGGCGGCCGCATCTGGCTGCTTACCGGCCCCAACATGGCGGGCAAATCCACCTTCCTGCGGCAGAACGCGCTGATCGCGATCCTCGCGCAGATGGGCTCGTTTGTGCCGGCGAAACGCGCGCACATCGGCATCGTCGACCGGCTGTTCTCGCGCGTCGGCGCCGCCGACGATCTCGCGCGCGGACGCTCGACCTTCATGGTCGAGATGGTGGAGACCGCCGCGATTCTCAATCAGGCCGGCGAGCGCGCGCGCGTCATCCACGACGAGATCGGCCGCGGCACCGCCACTTTCGACGGCCTGTCGATCGCCTGGGCGACCATCGAGCATCTGCACGACGTCAATCGCTGCCGCTCGCTGTTCGCGACGCACTTCCATGAACTCACCGCCCTCGCCGCGCGGCTGCCGCGCCTGCACAACGCCACCGTGCGCGTGAAGGAATGGCACGGCGACGTCGTGTTCCTGCACGAAGTCGTCGCCGGCGCCGCCGACCGCTCTTACGGCATTCAGGTGGCGAAGCTCGCCGGACTTCCCACGGCCGTCATCGAGCGCGCCAAGCTGGTGCTGGCCAATCTCGAGGCCGAGGATCGCGGCACGCCCAAGGGTTTCGAGGACTTGCCGCTGTTTGCCGCAACGCCCGCGCCACGCCCGGCCGCGCTCGAAACCAACGCATTCGACAGGCTGACGGCCGCGCTCGCCGCCCTTAACCCAGACGAGATGTCGCCGCGCGAGGCGATGGAAGCATTGTATAATCTGAAGCAGAAATTGGCGGAGCCGCGTAAGAGCTGATGTTGTCTGGGCGTATCGGCTTGCTCCATTCATTCCCGCACAAGCGGGAATCCGGTCATGAGTTTGACCCATGTCGCCCTGGGTCCCCGCTTCCGGGGGGACGAACGGATTTGTGGGCGTGCGATGAATATCGCCGAGAGTAAGCGTTTCACCGCGCCGGCCCAGGCGGAGAGCTGGCTCGGGGAATTCGAAGCCACGTTGCAGGCAAACGATGCCGCCGCGGCGGCGGCGCTGTTCCTGCCCGACGGGATGTGGCGCGACGTTCTGGCGTTCACCTGGACGATCGGCACGGCATACGGCCGCGACGACATTGCCGCGGCACTCAACCGCACGCTCGCGCGCACCAGGCCGAAGAATTTTCACCTCCCGAAACGCCGGACACAGCCGCGCTGGGTGACCCGCGCCGGCACAGAAGCAATCGAGGCCATCTTCGAATTCGAGACTGCCTTCGGCCCGGCGCATGGCGTACTGCGGCTGGTGCC
>JBAUHH010000042.1:0-9263 GCA_049680165.1 Pseudolabrys sp. | reverse complement strand
TCCGTGTCCATGTCGAGCAGGTTGACGAAGAAGTCGTTCGTCAAAGTGCCAGGCTTGCCGGTGAAGACGCCGTGCTTCGACCCGCCGGCATTGGCGCCGAGCACGCGCAATCCGCCGACGAGAACCGTCATCTCCGGCCCGGTCAGCCGCAGCAACGCGGCGCGATCCACCAGTGCCTCCTCGGGCGCCATGAACTGCCGCTTGCTGTTGATGTAGTTGCGGAAGCCGTCGGCGCGCGGCTCGAGCGGCGCGAAGGATTCGACGTCGGTCTGCTCCTGCGAGGCGTCCATGCGGCCCGGCATGAAGGGGACCTTCACGTCGACGCCGGCGTCTTTCGCGGCCTTCTCGATTGCCGCGCAGCCGCCGAGAACGATCAGGTCGGCGAGCGAAACCTTCTTGCCGAAGTCCTTCTGGATCGCTTCGAGCTTCGCAATGACGGTCTTGAGTTGCGCCGGCTGATTCACTTCCCAATCTTTCTGCGGGCTGAGCCGGATGCGCGCGCCGTTCGCGCCGCCGCGCTTGTCGGAGCCGCGGAACGTCGAGGCCGACGCCCAGGCGGTCGAAACGAGCTGCGACACTGTAAGGCCGGAGGCGAGGATCTTCGCCTTCAGAGCGGCGATGTCCTGCTCGCCGATCGGCGGATGGTTCACCGCCGGGATCGGGTCCTGCCAGATCAGCGTCTCCTTCGGCACCAGCGGGCCGAGGTAGCGTACGATCGGGCCCATGTCGCGGTGCGTGAGCTTGAACCAAGCGCGGGCAAACGCGTCCGCAAACTGATCCGGATGCTCGTAAAAGTGCCGCGAGATTTTTTCGTAAGCGGGGTCCATGCGCAGCGACAGGTCCGTCGTCAGCATGGTCGGCACATGCTTCTTCGACTTGTCGAACGCGTCCGGCACTGTGGCGGTGGCGCCTTTCGCCTTCCACTGTTTCGCGCCGGCCGGGCTCTTGGTCAGCTCCCATTCGTTTTCGAACAGGGTTTCGAAAAAGTTATTGTCCCACTTCGTCGGCGTCCGGGTCCAGGTGACTTCCGGGCCGCCGGTGATGGCGTCCGCGCCGATACCGGTGCCGTGCTTGCTCTTCCAGCCGAGGCCCTGATCCTCGAGCGCGCCGCTTTCCGGCTCCGGTCCGACCAGCGACGGATCGCCCGCGCCGTGTGTCTTGCCGAAAGTGTGGCCGCCGGCAATCAGCGCGACAGTTTCCTCGTCGTTCATCGCCATGCGGAAGAACGTCTCGCGGATGTCTATCGCCGCCGCGATTGGGTCGGGATTGCCGTTCGGGCCTTCCGGGTTCACGTAAATGAGGCCCATCTGCACGGCGCCGAGCGGTTCCGCGAGCTGGCGCTCGCCGCTGTAGCGCTCGTCGCCGAGCCACGTGCCCTCGGGACCCCAGTACAGTTCTTCCGGCTCCCACACGTCGGCGCGGCCACCGGCGAATCCAAACGTCTTGAAGCCCATCGACTCGAGCGCGACGTTGCCGGCGAGAACCATCAGGTCGGCCCAGGAAATCTTGCGGCCATATTTCTGCTTGATCGGCCACAACAGCCGGCGCGCCTTGTCGAGGTTGGCGTTGTCCGGCCAACTGTTGAGCGGCGCGAAGCGTTGCTGGCCTGCGCCGGCGCCGCCGCGCCCGTCGGTGATGCGGTACGTTCCCGCCGAGTGCCATGCCATGCGGATCATCAGTCCGCCGTAATGGCCGAAGTCGGCCGGCCACCAGACCTGCGAGTTCGTCATCAGCGCTTGCAGGTCCTTGATGACAGCGTTGAGGTCGAGGCTCTTGAATTCCTTGGCGTAGTCGAAATCCCTGCCCATCGGATCGGACAGCGCCGAGTTGCGGTGAAGCATCTCGATGCTCAGGGATTCAGGCCACCAGTCGCGATTCGACCTCGTGTGCATGACCGGGCATTTGCCCGCGCCCTTGTCGTCAGTTTTTGCGTCCATGTGTTCTCTCCGATCGCGTTCCAGATTTTTCTTGGAAGGGTTCTTGAGTGCGCCTTTTAGGCGCAGCCGCCGATCAGGTCTAATCGTATTGTCTGGCAAGCTCGATAAGACTACCTTATCGGGATGATAACCTTGCGTCAGTTGCGTTATTTGGCCTCGCTTGCCCGGTTTCGGCATTTCGGGCGCGCCGCCGAGGACTGCGCAGTCACCCAGCCGGCCTTGTCAATGCAGATCCGTCAGCTCGAGCGCGAGATCGGCGCCGAGCTTGTCGAGCGGCGGCCGGGCGAGATCGCGCTCACCGATACCGGGCTCGAAGTCGCGCAGCGCGCCGAGCGCATCCTCGCGGCGACGCGCGACCTCGTCGATTTCGCCCGTCACCGCGATGTGCTCTCCGGGCCCTTGATGCTTGGCATCATCCCGACGCTGGCGCCGTATCTGCTGCCGCGCGTGCTGCCGCTGTTGCAGCAGCACTATCCCGCGCTACGCCTCGATGTGCGCGAGACGCAGACGCAGGTTCTCGTCGACGAGCTCGTCGCCGGCACGCTGGATTGCCTGCTGCTCGCGCTGCCGGTCGAGGCGGCCGACATGGAGACGCTGCCGCTATTTGACGACCGCTTCCTGCTCGCCGTGCCTTCGGGCGATCCGCTGCCGAAGCGCAAGCTCACGATCGATGACGTGGACCAGCGCCGGCTCATCCTGCTCGAAGAGGGGCACTGCCTGCGCGACCAGGCACTCGCTTTCTGCGCCACCAAGCGGCGCGAAACGGGGGCGGGCCTCGGCGCGACATCGCTCACCACCGTGATGCAGATGGTGGCGAACGGGTACGGCGTGACCCTGGTGCCGGAGATCGCAGCCGACGTCGAGGTGCGGGACGCGCGTGTGAAACTGTCGCGCTTCGTCGAGCCGGAGCCGGGGCGCGTGATTGGACTCGCGTGGCGGCGCACATCGCCGCGCAAAAAAGATTTTGCCGCGCTCGGCCGCCTCGTCACCGAAATGCTTGGCATAGCGCCGGGCAAGGTGCTGAGGACGGCGCGCAAATAAAAAGGGCGGCCGAAGCCGCCCTTTTCGTTTTCAATGTGCGAGGAATTATTCCGCGCCGCCGGCGGCCTGCTGCGGCTCACCGCCGCCCTGCTTGCCTTCGAGGTCCTCGCCGGTGGCCTGATCGACCGCCTTCATGGACAGGCGCACTTTGCCGCGCTCGTCCATGCCGAGCAGCTTCACCTTCACCACGTCGCCTTCCTTGACGACGTCGGTGACCTTGTTCACCCGGCGCGGCGCCAGCTGGCTGATGTGCACGAGGCCGTCCTTGGCGCCGAAGAAGTTCACGAAGGCCCCGAAGTCCATGACCTTGACCACCTTGCCTTCGTAAATCTTGCCCGGCTCCGGATCGGAGGCGATCGACTTGATCCAGTTGATCGCGGCCTTGATCGACTCGCCGTCGGCGGAGGCGACCTTCACCGAACCGTCATCCTCGATGTTGATCTTGGCGCCGGTCTTCTCGACGATCTCGCGGATCACCTTGCCGCCGGTGCCGATCACTTCGCGGATCTTGTCGGTCGGGATCTTGAACATCTCGATGCGCGGGGCGTGCTCACCGAGTTCCGCACGCGCGGAGGTGAGCGCCTTCGACATCTCGCCGAGGATGTGCAGACGGCCGTCTTTGGCCTGCGCCAGAGCGACCTTCATGATCTCTTCGGTGATGCCGGCGATCTTGATGTCCATTTGCAGCGAGGTGACGCCGCCTTCGGTGCCGGCCACCTTGAAGTCCATGTCGCCGAGATGGTCCTCGTCGCCGAGGATGTCGGAGAGCACGGCGAAACGCTTGTCTTCAAGAATGAGCCCCATGGCGATGCCGGCGGTCGGCCGCTTGAGCGGCACGCCGGCGTCCATGAGCGCGAGCGATGAGCCGCATACGGTCGCCATCGACGACGAGCCGTTCGACTCAGTGATCTCGGAGACGAGGCGGATGGTGTAGGGGAATTCCGCCGCCGTCGGCAGCATCGGATGGATCGCGCGCCAGGCAAGCTTGCCGTGGCCGATCTCGCGGCGTCCGGGCGCGCCCATGCGGCCGGTTTCGCCAACCGAATAGGGCGGGAAGTTGTAGTGCAGCAGGAACGTCTCTTTGTACGTTCCCTGCAGCGCGTCGATGAACTGCTCGTCCTCGGAGGTGCCGAGCGTGGCAACCACCAAAGCCTGCGTCTCGCCGCGAGTGAACAACGCGGAGCCGTGGGTACGCGGCAGCACGCCGACTTCCGCCACGATGTTGCGGACGGTCTTGACGTCGCGGCCGTCGATGCGCTTGCCGGTGTCGAGGATGTTCCAGCGCACGATCTTGGCTTCGAGATCCTTGAACACGCCGGCGACGGCGAGCTTGTCATGCTTGGGCTCGGCGCCTTCCGGGAAGAAGTGCGCCATCACCTTTTCCTTCACGGCGGCGACGGCGTTCTGGCGATCCTGCTTCTTCACGATCGCATAGGCCGCGCGCAGGTCCTTCTCCGCGAGGCCGAGGATTTCCTTTTCCAGCGCCTTGTTGTCGGTGACGACGAGGTCGCGCGGCTCTTTCGCGGCCTTCTCGGCGAGCTTGATGATTGCCGCAATCACGGGCTGGAAGTGCCGGTGGCCGAACATCACCGCGCCGAGCATGATCTCCTCGGACAGCTCTTTCGCTTCCGACTCCACCATCATCACGGCGTCTTGCGTGCCGGCGATGACGAGGTCGAGCTGGCTTTCCTTCATCTCGTCGAGCGTCGGATTGAGCACGTACTCGTTGTTGATGAAGCCGACGCGCGCGCCGCCGATCGGGCCCATGAAAGGAGCACCGGACAGCGTCAGCGCGGCGGAGGCCGCGACCATCGCGACGATGTCGGGATCGTTCTCCTGGTCGTGCGAGAGCACGGTGATGATCACCTGCGTGTCGCAGCGCCAGCCGTCGGCGAACAGCGGACGGATCGGGCGGTCGATCAGGCGCGAGGTCAGCGTGTCCTTTTCGGTCGGACCGCGCTCGCGCTTGAAGTAGCCGCCCGGAATCCGGCCGGCCGCATAATATTTCTCGGTGTAGTTGACCGTCAGCGGAAGGAAATCGATTCCTTCCTTCGGCTGCTTCGCCGCCACGACGGCGGCAAGCACGGTGGTTTCTCCGTAGGTGGCGAGGACGGCTCCGTCTGCCTGGCGCGCTACCCTGCCTGTCTCGAGAGTGAGCGGACGCCCACCCCAATCGAGTTCAACTCGATGCATATCGAACATTGCGTCTTTCTCTCATGTTTTTCGGCGAGCCCCGAAAGCCATGAGCAAGACGGCGAGAAACTGTCGCGCGTCACCGCTAGGCGGGGAGCAACAGTGTCTGGCGATCCTGCCATGGCGTTTCGAACCTTGCCCGGTCGTTCGGACGAACCTTTTCGTCCGGCACCGTGATTGTCCGGGGCGCCTATCGCCGCCGGACTGAAAATGCGAATGCACATTGCATTCGCTCACGAAGCGCGCGGAAATTTCCGCGCGCGTAAAGAGCTCAACGGCGAATGTTGAGCTTCTCGATCAGATCCTTGTAACTTTTCTCGTCCGTGCGCCGCAGATAATCGAGCAGCGTGCGGCGCTGACCCACCATCTTGAGCAGGCCACGCCGGGAATGATTGTCCTTGACGTGACTCTTGAAATGCTCGGTGAGATTGTTGATGCGCTCGGACAGGATCGCCACTTGCACTTCCGGCGACCCGGTATCTCCGGGCTTCTTGGCATACGCCTTGATCACTTCGGCCTTACGGCCGGTGGTAACCGACATCGGTCATCCTTTCTTCGGCGCGGCTCTGCCTAAAAGGCCGGCCAAGTTGAACACGCGCTTGGGGACGATTTCTCCGCGGTCCACTTCGGCAAGGGCGATCAATTGCCCCGAGGCCGTGACATAGACCGGACCGCTGAAAATGGGTGCGTCCCGTCCGCGCAACAAAACGGCTTGGCCCCTCTGGAGCCTTGCCGCATCAGGCCCGCTGACGGCCAGCGCCGGGATGTCGTCCAGCGCGGTCTCGACGGGCATGAGAGCGTCCGCGAGGCTAGCCTCGCCGGACGCGGCTCTATGGCACAAAGCCTCCAGGTCTGCCAGTAGAATCATGGTTTCTTCGGTAAAAGAGCCGACAGCACAGCGTCTTAAGGCGCAAACATGGCCGCCGCAGCCGAGCGTGCGGCCGATATCGCGGGCGAGCGACCTTACGTAGGTACCCTTGCCGCATTCGGCCTCGAACACGGCGTGATCGGCGTCCGGGCTTTCGGTCAACTCCAGCCGGTCGATCGTCACCTCGCGCGCTTGAAGCTCCACGGTTTCGCCGTCGCGGGCGAGATCGTAGGCGCGCTCGCCGTCGATCTTGATCGCCGAATAGCGCGGCGGCACTTGCTGGATGGCGCCAGTGAAGGAGGGCAGCAGCGCGCGGATCGCTTCGGCATCGGGGCGCGCGTCGCTGGCCGCGATCACACGGCCTTCGGAATCGTCGGTGTCGCGTTCCTCGCCCCAGCGCACGGTGAAGCGGTAGAGCTTGCGGCCATCCATCACGAACGGAACGGTCTTGGTCGCTTCGCCGAGCGCGATCGGCAACAGGCCGGAGGCGAGCGGATCGAGCGTGCCGGCGTGCCCGGCGCGCCTGGCGCCGAACAGGCGCTTCACCACGCTCACCGCGTGCGTCGACGTCATGCCGACCGGCTTGTCGAGCACGACCCAGCCGTGCACGTCGCGCTTCTCGCGCTTGAATTGCTGCTTGCGCGGCTTCTCTTCGCCCTCCTCAGCATGAGGCCGATTGATGTCGTGCGAGAATTCTTTGTTCACTCGTGGCTCTCGTCGTCGCTGTCGAGATCGCGCTTGACCGCGGGCGAGCGCAGCAGCTTTTCGATGCGTTCCGCTTCGTCGAAGCGCTCGTCGATGCGAAAGCGGATATCGGGCGCGAATTTCAGGTTGATGCGCGCGGCGATCTCGGCGCGTAGCGCCTTCTTGTTGCGCTCGAAAGCCGCAATCACCTTGTCGGCGTCACGGCCGCCGAGCGGCATCACGTAGATGGTCGCGAGCCGCAGATCGCCGCTCATGCGCACTTCGGGGATGGTGATGAGGTGGCCTTCGAGCACCGGATCGTGCACGTCGCCGCGCGTAAGCATTTCGGCAAGCGCATGGCGCACCAGTTCGCCGACGCGTAGCTGGCGCTGCGAGGCGCTCGGTCCCTGGTCGCGGTGGGTTCGCTTTTGGCGTGACATCTTGTTCAGCGTCATGCCCGGGCTTGACCCGGGCATCCATCTTCCTTGAGAAAATCCGTCCTTTACGGATGGATTGCCGGGGCATAGGCGTCCAAAACGCCGTTCTTCAAACGGCTATGCCCGGCAATGACGGGAGAGCGATGCGCCGGTGAGACTTGGACTCACAGCGAGCGTTGAATCGTCTCCACCCGGTAACATTCGATAATGTCGCCTTGCCGCATGTCCTGGTAGTTCTCGAAGGCCATGCCGCATTCCATGCCGGCGCCGACTTCGCGCACGTCATCCTTGAAGCGCTTGAGTTGCGAAAGCTTGCCTTCGTGGATCACGACGTTGTCGCGGATCAGGCGCACGTTCGCGCCGCGCTCCACGGTGCCGTCGGTGACGCGGCAGCCGGCAATGTTGCCGACCTTGGAGACCTTGAAGATTTCCAGGATCTGCGCATTGCCCAGCATGGTTTCCCGTAGCGTCGGCGCCAGCAGGCCGGACATCGCTTTCTTCACGTCGTCCACGAGGTCGTAGATGATGTTGTAGTAGCGGATTTCGATGCCGGCGCGTTCGGCCGCCTCGCGCGCTTCCTTGTTGGCGCGTACGTTGAAGGCGATGATCGGCACGCCTGAGGCTTCCGCCAGCGTGACGTCGGATTCGGAAATGCCGCCGACGCCGTCATGCAGCACGCGCGCCGCCACCTCGTCGGTGGCGAGCTTGTCGAGCGCGCCGTTGATCGCTTCCAGCGAGCCCTGCACGTCGGCCTTGACCACCAGCGGGAACTCCTTGCGGCCGGAAGTCTTGGCCTGCGCCATCATCTGCTCGAGCGAGCCGCGCATGCCGGTGGCGCGCGCCGCCGTCTTCTCGCGCTTCTGCCGCGCGCGGTAATCGGTCACTTCGCGGGCGCGACTTTCGTTCTCGACCACGGCGAGGCGATCGCCGGCGTCAGGCGTGCCGGAGAAACCGAGCACTTCCACGGGCGTCGAGGGACCGGCGCTTTGCGTCGGATCGCCGGTATCGGAGACGAGCGCGCGCACGCGGCCCCACTCGGCGCCGGCGACAACCAGATCGCCCACGCGCAACGTGCCGCGCTGGATCAGGACGGTCGCGACCGGTCCGCGGCCGCGATCGAGCTTGGCCTCGATCACGGTGCCTTCGGCCGGACGGTCCGGGTTGGCTTTCAGGTCGAGGATTTCGGCCTGCAGTCCGATCATCTCGAGCAGCTTGTCGATATTCGTTTTCTTGGTGGCGGAGACTTCAACGTCCACCACTTCGCCGCCCATCGATTCGACCTGGATCTCGTGCTGCAACAGATCGGTGCGCACGCGCTGCGGATTGGCGTCCGGCTTGTCCATCTTGTTGATGGCGACGATGATTGGAACCCTGGCGGCCTTGGCGTGATTGATGGCTTCGACCGTCTGCGGCATCACGCCGTCATCGGCCGCGACAACAAGAACGACGATGTCCGTGACTTTCGCGCCGCGCGCACGCATCGCGGTAAACGCGGCGTGGCCGGGCGTGTCGATGAACGTGATCTTGGCGCCGGACGGCGCGGTCACCTGATAGGCGCCGATATGCTGCGTGATGCCGCCCGCCTCGCCGGCGACGACGTTGGTCGAGCGAATGGTATCGAGCAGCGAGGTCTTGCCGTGATCAACGTGGCCCATGACGGTGACCACCGGCGCGCGCGGCGTGGTCTGCGCCGGATCGTCGGCGGCGTCGAACAGTCCTTCCTCGACGTCGGCTTCCGCCACGCGGCGGACGCTGTGACCCAGTTCCTCGGCGATGAGCTGGGCGGTGTCGGCATCGATCGTGTCGTTGATCGTCGCCATCTGGCCCTGCTTCATCAGCAGGCGGATGACGTCGACCGCGCGCTCCGACATGCGGTTGGCGAGGTCCTGAATGGAAATTGCTTCCGGAATGGTGACTTCGCGCACGAGCTTTTCCTTCGGCTCGGAGGAAGCCTGTCCCTTGAGCCGCTGGGTGCGGCGGCGGAACGACGCGACCGAACGCTCGCGCACTTCGTCGGCGCGCAGCGCGGTGACCAGTGTCAGGCGTCCGCGCTGTTTTTCGACGCCGGCGCGCGGAGCGGGGCGGGGCGGGGCGGCCGGACGG
>JBAUHH010000041.1:0-1736 GCA_049680165.1 Pseudolabrys sp. | reverse complement strand
GGTTTCCACGGCGGCGGCGGACGCGGCGGCGGCGGTGGTGGCCGCGGCGGCGGTGGCGGCGGACGCCGCTCCGACATCAATCTCAAGCACGACGTCGTTCTGCTCGGCCACCTCGAGAACGGGCTCGGCTTCTATCGCTTCGTCTACAACGGCGGCGAGAAGCCTTATGTCGGCGTGATCGCGCAGGAAGTAGAGACCGTCATGCCGAACGCGGTGGCGCGCGGCGCGGACGGTTATCTGCGGGTTTACTATCACAAGCTCGGCGTGAAATTCGAAAGCTATACGCATTGGCTCGCGGAAGGCGCGCATGTTCCCTCGCGCGTTCCAGCCGACATGCGGTTGCACTGAGTTTCCGCCATGACCCGCAATCGCAACGAGACGAAACGTCGCCCTGAATGGAGCGAGAGTGTCATGACCCTTATCCGTGCGTTCGGGAAACTTGCGCTCGCAACCGCGATCGGCGCGTTCGCGCTTGTGTCGGTCGCGGCCGCGCAGGAACACTTCAAGTCGCCGGGCGAGGCGGCCGACGCGCTTGCGACAGCGGCGCGCGCCGGCGACCGCAAGGCGATCGAGGCGATCCTCGGTCCCGGCGCCAACGAGATCGTGTCCTCGGGCGATGCCGTGCAGGACGAGAACGCGCGCAAGGTGTTCGTCGCGGCGTTCGACATCAACCATCGCATCGAAGGCAACAATCCGGCGACGCTGGTCATCGGGCAGGGCGACTTTCCGTTCGCGATTCCGATCGTGCAAAGTGGCGACACGTGGATGTTCGACGCGCTGGCGGGGCGCGAGGAAGTTTTCGCGCGCCGCATCGGCCGCAACGAGCTCGCCGCAATTCAGGTGTGCCTTGCCTATTTCGATGCGCAGAACGACTACGCCGACGTCACGCCCAAAGTGAACGGCATGGCGGTTTACGCGCAACGCATTGTCAGCAGCCCCGGCAAGAAGGACGGTCTTTACTGGCCGGCGGCGCAGGGCGAGCCGCAAAGCCCGATCGGCGAAGCGGTCGCATTCGCGAGCGCGCGCGGTTATCGCGTCGGCAGCCATGAGCCGTATCACGGCTATTACTACAAGATTCTCAAGCGGCAGGGCCCGGCGGCGCCCGGCGGCGAGATCGATTACGTCGTCGACGGCAACATGGTCGGCGGTTTCGCGCTGATCGCGTGGCCCGCGCAATACGGCAACTCAGGCGTCGCGACCTTCATCGTCAATAGCAACGGCGACGTGTTCGAGAAGGATCTCGGCGCGGACACGCAGAAGGTCGCCGCGCACTTGACCTGGTTCAATCCTGACAAAACGTGGAAAACTGTCGGCGAGACAGAGATGAAATAGGTTCGCAGCCTACGGCTGCGCCAGCAGCGGCGAGAGCTCGACGCCGAGCAGCGCGAGCCCGCCGATCAATAAAAGTCCGGCGCAGGTTTCCAGCAACGCGGCGTAGGCGGGAAAGCGCGCTGCGGCGTACGCGACGGCCGTGCCGATCACCAGGCTCGCCATGCTGATCTTACAAGACATTCGTTTGTCTCAACTCAATCGGCTCAATCGACGCGGTATCGCTTGCGTCGCAGGTGCTTTCAAACTTTCAAGGAAAATCCGCGCCGGAAAATATTCGGCCGCAGCATTGGCATTGCATTCGATTCGGACAGCGGACTTATGACGCGGATTGCACGGCGCGCTGTGTGAACCGGATCACGGAAATAACCGGCGCATGATGCTTACCCACGTCAGCACCACTGCGG
>JBAUHH010000040.1:0-8407 GCA_049680165.1 Pseudolabrys sp. | reverse complement strand
GCTACGTGCAGCGCCACAGCTTCGCGGTGTTTGCGTGGTGGCGCATCGTCGTCGGAACGGCCGGAATTTTCGCGATCTATTTCACCTAAGCCAGTCGGCCGCGAAACTGGCCGGCCCTGCGGAAGCGCCAGAGATAAGTCGGCACGATCGCCGCAATCGGCTCCGGCTCGATGCCGAGACCTTGCAGCGTGCGCCTTTCGGTCCGCGCAGATTCCGAAACCACATTGTCACGTCGTAACAGCTCGACCTGGTCGGGCGTGAGTGGCGCGCCCGGCAGATATTGCAGGAACATCGCTTGCAGCCGCGCGATGGGAAACGGCAGCGGAATGAGCAGGCGCCGCCGCTCGATCGTGGCGAGCACGAACTGCATCAGCTCCTTGAATGTTTTCACTTCCGGTCCGCCGAACTCGTAGACCGTCCCGCCGCGCGTCTCGCCATCGACTGCTTTCGCGATCGCTTCGGCAACGTCGCCGACGAACACCGGCTGGAAGCGCGTCTCTCCGCCGCCGATCAGCGGCAGCGCGGGCAGCATGCGCGCCATCGATGCGAAGCGGTTGAAGAAGGTATCTTCCGGCCCGAACAGGATCGACGGCCGCATGATCGTCGCCAGCGGAACGGCACTGAGCGCCAATCGCTCGCCCGCCGCCTTGGTGCGGGCGTAGCGCGCGGGCGAGTTCGCGTCGGCGCCGATGGCCGAGACATGCACCAGGCGCGCGCCGCGCGCGCTTGCGGCCTGCGCTACGGCGTCCGCGGCGGCGGCATGCACGGCGTCGAAACGCTGGCGGCCGCTTTCCGCCAGGATACCGACCAGATTGACCAGCACGTCGGCGTCGCGCGCCGCGGCCTCGACCGATTGCGGGTGGCGAACATTGGTCTGTACGGCGTGGATCTGGCCGACCCGGCCGAGCGGCTGTAGGTGGTTGGCAAGGTCGGGCCGGCGAACGGCGACGCGAATGCGGTAGCCGCGCTTCGCCAGTGCGCGGACCGCGTGCCGGCCGAGAAAGCCGGAACCGCCATAGACCGTTATCAGGGTTTCGGATTTGCTTCGTGCGGGCATGCCGCTCTTGCCTGAGGTGGATGGCTCGAATCCGGCAAATACAGGATCGGGCGGGGACTGTATAGTGGAGCCAAGCGCTTCAATTGACAAGCCGAAAGCGGCTCCGTACCTAGTCGGCGCCTGCCCAGGTGGCGGAATTGGTAGACGCACTAGTTTCAGGTACTAGCGGTGAAAGCCGTGGAGGTTCGAGTCCTCTCCTGGGCACCAGCGTCAGCGCATGATCCCGAAAAGCGGGCGCCGGTTTTTCGGGTATGTTATGCGCAGTAATATAGCGAGCCGGATAAGCGAATGACCGTTCGCCTGCATCGTGGAGATCTCCCCAGCCTTGCCGCTTACAAGGGCGCGGTGGCGATCGACACCGAAACCATGGGGCTCGATCCGCACCGCGACCGTCTCTGCGTCGTGCAGCTCTCGCCCGGCGACGGCTCCGCCGACGTGGTGCAGATCGCTGCCGGCAAGCCCGACGCGCCGAACATCAAGCGGATGCTCGCCGACAAATCGATCCTGAAGATTTTCCATTACGCGCGTTTCGATCTCGCCACGCTTTACAACACCTATGGCGTGATGGCGGAGCCGGTTTATTGCACCAAGATCGCTTCGCGTTTGGCGCGCACCTATTCCGACAAGCATGGTCTGAAAGACATCACGCGCGAGTTGCTCAACATCGATCTGTCGAAACAGCAGCAGTCGTCCGACTGGGGCTCCGACCAATTGAGCGACGCGCAGGTCGCCTACGCGGCGACCGACGTGCTGCATCTGCATGCGCTTAAAGAGCGGCTCGATGCCATGCTCGCGCGCGAAGACCGCGCCAACCTGGCCGCGGCCTGTTTCCGCTTCTTGCCGGATCGCGTGCGGCTCGATCTCGCCGGCTGGGCGTCCGAGGACATCTTCTCGCACTCGGCCTGATGCCGGTTGTCCGTTGGTTAATTCGGGTTGCCGCGGGCGGGCCATATTCGCACGGCATAGTAAGACAGCAATCACGTTGAGCCGGACACCGTCGATAAGCATGAACCGTGTGGTTACAGCGAGAGCCGACCAGCAGACCGCGCGCGCCTATTGGACCATGGGCCGCGGCGACGGCGAGCGTGCTTTCCGCGCCGCGCGCCGGCACAGCCGGCTGGTGCGTGTGCTGCGCATCGCAGTTCCGCTTGCGGTGCTGCTGCTCTGTTCGATCGCGGTGCTGGTGACCTATTTCAATCCGCTGCGCATGCTCACGAACCTGCCGCTTAACGCCGGCGATCTCGTCGTCTCCGGCACCAAGATCACCATGGAGCAGCCGCGGCTTTCCGGCTTTACGCGCGACGCGCGCGCGTATGAATTGACCGCCACTAAAGCGGCGCAGGATCTCACCAAGCCGGACATCGTCGAGCTGCACAACATCCGCGCCAAGATCGCTATGCAGGACAAGAGCTCGATGGAGATGACGGCGATTGACGGAGTCTACAACACCAAGGACGAAATGCTCACGCTCGGCCAGAACATCGTGCTCACGTCGTCCACCGGTTATGAGGGCCGTCTGAGCGAGGCGGTGGTCGACATCCGCAAGGGCAGCGTCATCTCCAAGAAGCCGGTCGAGGTGAAGATGCTGCAAGGCACGCTGCACGCCAACGGACTCGAAGTGGCTAATTCCGGCGACATGGTGCGGTTCGAAGGCGGCGTGACGATGATGCTGATGCTCAACGGTGAGAGCGTGCCGGCAGAAAAGGCGCAAGCGAAATGATCGCCGCGACGAAATTCAACGCGTTGCGCGCGAGCGCGCTTGTCGTCGCGCTGCTGGCGTCGGCCGCCGTTGCGGCGCCGACCGCGCCGGTGTCGAAGGGACCGCCCAACGCGCTGCAAGGCTTTTCGACCAACCGCAACGAGCCGGTGAAAATCGAAGCGGCGACGCTGGAAGTGCGCGACAAGGACAAGACCGCGATGTTCTCGGGCGACGTGCGCGTGACGCAAGGCGATACCGGCATGCGCTGCAAGTCACTGGTGGTGTTCTACGAGCAGGAAGTCGGCATCCAAAAATCCACGTCGACCATGACCGCGGAAAAGCCGGGACCGGGCGGCGAGCAGAAGATCAAGCGGCTGGAAGCGCGCGGCGCCGTGGTCATCACGCAGAAAGACCAGACCGCGACCGGCGATCTCGGCCTGTTCGACATGAAGACCAACACGGTGACGCTCACCGGCAACGTGGTGATGACGCAAGGCCAGAATGTGCTGCGCGGCGATCGGCTGGTGGTCGATCTCACCAACGGCGTCTCGCGCGTCGAATCCGGCAAGAACGGCACCGGCCGCGTGCAGGGCCTGTTCCAGCCGAGCGGCAACGGGCCGGAGCTCAATCCCGGCTCGATCGGCCGCTCATTGCAGCAACAGCCGCAGCGGCCCGCCCGTTGAAAGCTTGCAAAATGACCGCGCGTAAAGCTGCCCGTCCGCGCCACAACGGCGCGGAATCAGCTAAGGTCGCCTCGCCGATGCGGTCACGCAAAACCTGCTCGGCTCGCGCCATGCGCCGGGGGGTAGCCTGGTGAAAATCCTGTCGCTGTTTCGCCGCCAACCGCCGCCTCCGAACCGGCAGATGTCGCCGGGCGAAGCGCGTCAGGTGCAGACGGTAGTGAATTCACAGGTCCAGCACGCGCGCAATCCCGCCGCCCCGCAGCAACAGCAACAACAGCAACAGCAACAGCAACAGCAGCAGCAACAGCAGCAGCAGCGTCAACAAGGCAACGGCCGGCAGGCGCCGCGGCACGGCTATCTGGCGACGCACGGAATCGAGAAGAGCTTCGGCGGCCGCACGGTGGTGAAGGGCGTCACGGTTTACCTGCGGCGCGGCGAAGCCGTCGGCCTGCTCGGGCCGAACGGCGCCGGCAAGACCACGGTGTTCTACATGATCACCGGCTTGATCAAGGCGGACCGCGGCCGCATCGAGCTCGACGGTTACGACGTCACCTCGCTGCCGATGTATCAGCGCGCGCGGCTCGGCATCGGCTATTTGCCGCAGGAAGCCTCGATCTTCCGCGGGCTTAACGTCGAGGACAATATCCGCTCGGTGCTGGAAGTCGTGGAGCCCGATCGCCGCCGCCGTGAAGCCGATCTCAATGCGCTGCTGGAGGAATTCAACATCGCGCGGCTGCGCAAGACGCCCTCGATCGCGCTTTCGGGCGGCGAGCGCCGCCGCGTTGAGATCGCGCGCGCGCTGGCGACGCGGCCGAGCTACATGTTGCTCGACGAGCCGTTCGCCGGCATCGATCCGATCGCCGTTGGCGACATCCAGGCGCTAGTGCGCCATCTCACCAATCGCGGCATCGGCGTGCTGATTACCGACCACAATGTGCGCGAGACCTTGGGCCTGACCGACCGCGCCTACATCATCTATTCCGGCGAAGTGCTGATGGAGGGCCGCGCCGAGGACATCGTTAACAATCCCGATGTGCGCCGGCTCTATCTCGGCGAGGAGTTCCGCCTGTAAGGCGTGCTCAGGCCTTGGGCAGCAACTGCCCACGGATTGGCGTACCTGATCTACCCGCGAACCTGATATAACCAAGCAAGAATCAGACCAGTTCGCCGGGAATCGGATGGCTCTGTCGCAACGACTCGAATTTCGCCAGACGCAAGCGCTGGTGATGACGCCGCAGCTGATGCAGGCCATCAAGCTGCTGCAGCTGTCGAGCCTTGATCTTGCGGCCTATGTGGAAAACGAACTCGAGCGCAATCCGCTGCTGGAGCGCGCCAGCGAGGACGAAACGCCCGCGCAAGCGGAAGAAAGCGAGCGCAGCGCGGCACGGACCGAATCAGAAGACGGCGACTGGATCGGCGCCGATCTCGAAACCAGCCGGGCCTCGATGGAAGAAGGGCTCGGCACCGAACTCGAAAACGTTTTTCCCGATGACGGCGCCGCCCAAAAATCCGCGCCGGCGGAAGCGCCGCAGCCCGCCTATTCGGACTGGTCCGGCTCCGGTCCGCGCGCCAGCGAGGACGGCGGCTATAATCTCGAAGCGTTTGTCTCCACCGCCGCGACGCTCGGCGACCATCTCGCCGAGCAAATGGCGCTTGCCGTTTCCGATCCGGCGCAGCGCATGATCGGGCAATACCTCATCGATATGGTGGACGAGGCCGGATATCTCCCCGGCGATCTCGACGGCGTTGCCGAAAAACTCGGTGCGCCGCGCACGGAAGTCGAAGCGGTTTTGGCGATTCTGCAAACCTTCGATCCGCCCGGCGTGTGCGCACGTAATCTCACCGAATGCCTCGCGATCCAGCTCAAGGAACGCGACCGCTACGATCCGGCGATGCAGGCGCTGGTCGAGCATCTCGATCTTCTGGCCAAGCGCGATCTTCCCGCGCTGCGCAAGCTGTGCGGCATTAACGAAGAAGATCTCACCGACATGATCGAGGAGATCCGCAATCTCAATCCGAAGCCGGGCCTCGCGTTCGGCTCGACCACCGTGCAGCCGGTGGTGCCGGATGTGTTCGTGCGCCCGGCGCCGGACGGTTCATGGCAGGTGGAACTGAATTCCGACACGCTGCCGAAGATCCTCATCAACCAGCGCTATTACACGCAGGTGTCGAAGACGACGCGCAGCGACAAGGAAAAATCCTACATCGCGGATTGCCTGCAGACCGCAACCTGGCTCGTGCGCGCACTCGACCAGCGCGCGAAAACGATCCTGAAAGTGTCGAGCGAGATCGTGCGCCAGCAAGACGCGTTCTTCGCCAAGGGCGTGCAGCATCTGCGACCGCTCAATCTCAAGACCATCGCCGATGCCATCAGCATGCATGAATCGACGGTGTCGCGCGTCACGGCCAACAAATACATGGCGACGCCGCGCGGAATTTTCGAATTGAAATATTTCTTCACTTCGGCGATCGCGTCGGCCGATGGCGGCGAGGCTCATTCCGCCGAAGCGGTGCGCGACCGCATCCGTCATCTGATCGAAGCGGAAACCGCCGCCGATGTGTTGTCGGACGACACGATCGTCGATAAATTGCGTGAGGCCGGCGTGGAAATAGCGCGCCGCACGGTTGCTAAATACCGCGAAGCCATGCGGATTCCGTCATCGGTGCAGCGCCGGCGCGATAAGGCCGCCGCCTCCTGAACCCGGTGCCGGGTCTGTGCATTGACCTCTGGCGCGGCGGACTTAAGCTGAAACGACGGACCCGATGCCGCGGCGATCTGCCGCGCCCGCTTTTTGGAAAGCTGCATCATGTCGTTTCGTGTCTCGGGAAAAAACATCGACGTCGGCGTAGCCTTGCGCACGCGCATCAATGAGCGCGTGGTCGAGGCGACGTCGAAATATTTCAACGGCGGCTATTCCGGCCACGCCACCGTCAGCAAGGAAGGGTTCGGCTTTCGCACCGAGTGCGCGCTTCATCTCGACTCGGGCGTGATGCTCGAAGCCGAGGGAACCGCGGCCGACGCCTATGCCAGCGCCGACCAGGCGGCCGTGCGCATCGAAAAGCAATTGCGCCGCTATAAGCGCCGGCGTAACGATCATCAGCGCCCGCGAGCTTGAAACAAGCGAAAAATGCGTCAGAAATTGCCGAATTCGGACCATTGACGTGACCGCCGCTCATCCCTATGGTCCGCGGCCTTCAACATACCCCTTGCAACGCAACGCCCGTTTTTCCGATCATTGGACGTGTCCATGACGCTCACCGATCTCGTCGCGCCGAGCGCAATTATCCCGGCGCTCAAGATCAAAAATAAAAAGCAGGCGATCCAGGAGATTTCCACCAAGGCGGCGGAACTCACCGGGCAGAACGAGCGCGCGATTCTGGAAATCCTGCAGCAGCGTGAGAAGCTCGGTTCCACCGCGGTCGGCAACGGCGTCGCCATTCCGCATGGCAAGTTGCCGAAGCTCACGCAATTGTTTGGACTGTTTGCGCGGCTGGAAAAGCCGATCGATTTCGAGGCGCTCGACAGCCAGCCGGTCGACCTGATTTTCCTGCTGCTCGCGCCGGAGAATGCCGGCGCCGATCACCTCAAGGCGCTGGCGCGCGTGGCGCGCTTGCTGCGCGATCCGGAAGTGGCGCGCAAGCTGCGCGAATCGCGCGATACCGAAGCGCTTTATTCGGTGCTGGCGCTGCCTTCCGCAAGCGCGGCGTAGAAGCTCTCATCTCCCGATTTTTGATTGTCATGGCCGGGCTTGCCCCGGCCATCCCGCTTAGGGAAGCATCGTGCGTCCCCAAGCGAGATCACCGGGTCACGGCGCTTCGCGCCGGCCCGGTGATGACAAAGCTCGTGGGATGTAGCGCCGCTTCCGCCTAGTGCACGCTCACGGCCTCGAGCTCCTGGCTCCAGGCATTGGCGATAGCCGCTTCGCGCGTATCGGTCAGCATGATCGGCGTGCCGTCCGCGGCGTGCAGGACGAACAGCTTGATGCCGGGCGCGATCTGCGGCGCCTGCGGGAACAGGCCGGCGACGTCCTCGGACTTGATCGCCTTCACATAAGCGAGGCGGCCGTCGCCGAGATGCGCCAGCGCGTCCTGCGTGATCGCAGGGTGGGTGATGTTTTCTTGCGTCGTTTTTTCGTTGGTCATTTTGGTGCTCATGGCCCTCGACTCCTTTCAATGCGTTACGCTTGTCGAGTCCTGTTATCGATCCGTCATTCTTGTTCGTTGATAGAGATTGTCTTGACGATCCGTTCCGGCTCCGGCCGGGCGAGATCGATCGAGAGCAATCCGTTCTTCAAGTCGGCGCTCAAAACCTCCATGCCTTCCGCCAGCACAAAGGTGCGCTGGAATTGGCGCGCGGCGATGCCGCGGTGGAGATATTGCCGGCTCTTGTCGTCCTGTTGCCGCCCGCGGATCACCAACTGGCTTTCCTCGATGGTCACGTCGAGCTGATCGCGGGTAAAGCCCGCGACCGCCAGCGTGATGCGCAGGCGTTCCGGGCTTTGCCCGTCACGCGCGACGCGCTCGATGTTGTAGGGCGGGTAACCGTCCGCACCTTTGGCGACGCGGTCGAGCGCACGCTCGATTTCGTCGAAACCCAGAAGGAACGGACTGGACAGTGACGGAACTCGTGACATGGATCCCAAAGCCCTCGTAGAAGCGACTTTGACGGGGCCCCTCGCGGGCACCCCATCCGACCTCGGGTTCACCCGAGTTCGGTAGCTAGATGGCCGGTTGGCAACCGCCCTCCGACCGTTCCTAATATGGGCAGGCCGGGTTAAAGGTTCAAGAAGACACGGGAAATGGGGCTTTCGGCCGTTACAGGTGCCCCGAAATCGGGGACCGCGCATGGCAAATGAACCGTTAATCCCCGCGCTGACCGTGCGCGCCATTCGCGTCACGCCGGTGCTGGTGCCGCTGACTTACGCGCTCGGCACCAGCGCGGACACCCTTCGCCAGGTGCCGCTGCTG
>JBAUHH010000039.1:0-5930 GCA_049680165.1 Pseudolabrys sp. | reverse complement strand
CAGCCAATCGAGCGCCGCGCCGGCGCGGTCGAGCGTGCTTTTGAGCGCGCCGGCGGCAACGCCGTGCGGCCCGATGCGCTCCTCGCGCGCACTATCGATCGATTGCGTAATCGGCATCGGCCATCCCGAATCTCGAAAGGATTTTAGTGGCGGCGAAACGTGCGCGATAGCCGAAAGGTTCGCGAACGGCGCGCGTTATTCGCTGGCGCTGGTGGAGGTGACGCCCTTGGGGCGGCCGGCGATCGTCACCAGCAGGCCGCGCCCGTAGAGCCGCTTGGCCGCGCGCTTGGCATCCTCGACGGTCACGGCGTCGATCAGGCTGGCGCGGCGCTGCATGTAGTCGATGCCGAGATTGTCGATCTGGATCTGCGTGAGTTGGGCCGCGATCTTCGACGACGTGTCGAGATTGAGCACGTAGGACGCCTTCAGATAGGCCTTCGCGCCAGCAAGTTCTTCAGCGGTCGGCCCCTCGTCGGCCATGCGCTTGACCTCATGCTGGATGATCGCCAGCACATCGCCGGTGCGGTCGGCGCGGGTCGCCGTGCCGCCGATCAGGACCGCCGAGCTTTTGAACCACACCAGCGCATCGGACACGCCATACGCGAGCCCGCGCTTCTCGCGCACCTCGCGATAGAGCCGCGACGAGAAGGTGCCGCCGCCAAGCACGTGATTGACGACGTAGGCCGCCATGAAATCGGGGTCGTCGCGCGCGACGCCGGGCGCGCCGAAGGTGACCACCGCCTGCGGCACGTCGATGCCGATGACGATGCGCTCGCCCAGCCCGCGCATGGCCACGTCCGGCACGGATTTGAGGTTGTTGCCGGCCGGCAGCGAGCCGAAGGCGCGGTCGATCAGCGCGCCGGCAGCGGCGGCATCGATATCGCCGACAACGCTGATCACCAGCCCGTTGCGCGCGAACACGCGGCCGGCGTAGTCGCGCAAATCGTCCGGCGTGATGTTCGGCACGGTCGCCAGTGTCCCCTTGGTCTCGCGACCGTACGGGTGATCGGGATAGGCGGTCTGCCACCAGCGGTGGCTGGCGAGACTGTTCGGATTGGTGGTTTCGCGCAGCAGGCCTGCAAGCTCCTGCCCGCGCACGCGGTCGACCGCGTCCTTGTCGAAGCGCGGCTTGCTCAGCGCGAGATGCAACAGGTCGAACGCCTCGTCGCGATTCTCGTTGAGCGTGCGCAGCGAGCCGTAAAAATAATCGCGCCCGGCCTGGAAGCTCATCTCGATGGCGTGGTCCTCGAGCCGCTCGTGGAAGGTGCGGCTATCGAGCTCGCCGGCGCCCTCGTCGAGCGTGTCGGCCGTCAGGTTGGCGGCGCCGGATTTCTCGGCGCTGTCCTGGCTGGAGCCGCCGCGGAAGGCGTAGTTCAGCACGACCAGCGGCGCCGCATGCTCGCGCACCAGCCACGCTTCGAGGCCGGACGGGCTCTTGATCCGCTCGATTGTCATCGCCTGCGCCGCCGGCACGGTCAGCAGCAACGCCAACGCGGCAACGACGGCCTTGAGCGGCGTCATGAGCGCTTCTCCACGGGTTGGGCCGCTTGCTTGATCAGATAGCCGGTGACCGAACGGCGCTTGTCGAGCCATTCGCGGGCGGCGGCCTGCACCTGCTCCGCCGTCACGGCGCGGACGCGCTCCGGCCAGCGTTTCACGTCGTCGACCGTTCCGCCGGTCGTGAGCGCCACGCCGTACCAGCGCGCCATTGTCATCTGATTGTCCTGCGCATAGACCGCATCCGCGATCAGCCGTGTCTTCGAGCGCTCCAGCTCCGCCGGGGTGACGCCCTTGGCGATCACTTCGGCGATCACGGCGTCAACATCGTTCTCCAGCGCCGGCAAGCTGACGCCGGTCGCGGGCGCTGCAAAGACGCCGAACTTGGTCTCGTCGAGCGCGGCGCTGTCGTAATAAGAGCCGGCCGACACCGCCGAATGCTTGTCCACGACCAGCGCGCGATAGAGCCGGCTGTTCGAGCCGCCGCCCAGAATATGGGCGAGCACTTCGAGCGCCGGGGATACACCGGGCTTGGCGGAATGGAAGGACGGCACCAGATAGGCGCGTTGCAGCACCGGCTGCGCGACACGCGGGTCGGCCAGCGTGAGCGAGCGCACCGCCACCGGCGGCGGCTCCTGCGGCCGCACGCGCGGACCGAACTTGCCGCGCGGCGCGACCTTGCCGTAGGTCTCCTCGGCGAAGGCGCGCGCCTGATCGGGCTCGATATCGCCGGCGACCACGACCACCGCGTTATTGGGCGAGTAGAAGCGGTTATAGAACGCGATGGCGTCCTCGCGCGTGAGTTGCTCCATCTCGTGGCGCCAGCCGATCACCGGCTTGCCGTACGGATGGTTGAGGTAAAGCGCGGCGTCGATCTGCTCGCCGAGGCGCGCGCGCGGATTATTGGCGACGCGCTGGCTCTGCTCCTCGAGGATCACGTCGCGCTCCGGCAGAACAACCGCATCGGTGAGCACCAGCCCGGTCATGCGGTCGGCCTCGAAGGACATCATCTCCTTCAAGCGCTCGGCCGGGATGCGCTGGTAGTAGCCGGTGTAATCGTTGGAGGTGAACGCGTTTTCGTGTGCGCCGACGCTGGCGACCACTTGCGAGAATTTTCCGGCCGGATTCTTCTCGGTGCCCTTGAACATCAGATGTTCGAGGAAATGCGCAATTCCCGATTTGCCTGCGGTCTCGTCGGCGGCGCCGACCTTGTACCAGATCATGTGCGTTACCACCGGCGTGCGGTGATCCGGGATGACGACGAGTTCGAGCCCGTTGGCGAGCTTGAAGTCCGCAACGTGCGGGCCTTCCGACTGCGCTAACGCGCCGCTTGCGCCGGACGCAAGCAGAAGCGCCGTCGCGAAACGGGCAATCGTTCGTGCGGGCCGATAGTGACCAAGCGTCATCATTATTGTTCTGGACCGGCCGGGCGTCGCGATTGACCAACCCTTTACACCGCTGTTTGCGGTGCAAAGACACGGCTTATCAGTCGTTGTCTTGAGTGCCGTGCTGGGTCGGATAGTCAAACGCCTTCGGGCGCTCGACTTCCTTGCCAAGTCCGTATGGCTGGTTTGGCGACGGCGTCTGGTAGCCGACCGGCGGATCGGTCAGGCTGGCGCGCGGCGGCTCGCCGATGAAACGGCCATTGTCTTTGTCGTCTTGCTTGCCGAACATATTGTCGAACAGGCCGCCCTTGTAGCCGAGCGTCGAGGGCTTGAACGGGCGCGCGGAATCCTGTTCGCGCATCGCGTCGCGATTGCGCGCCGACTCGTAGCGCGGCCCGTCCAGTTGATCGGGGCGCAGCGGGCGGGCGTCATCTTCGGCCTGGATGCTCGGCGCCTTCTGATTGCGGCGCGCGGCCTTGATCGCTTTCTCGCGCTTGACCTCGGGATCGATGGGCCAATTCGGATTGGCCTCGTTGGCGGCCTTTTCCGGCGGCGGAAGCGTGCGCGCGGGCGGAATCACCAGCGGCGAGCGTTCGTGGTAATTGATGTCGTTGCCGCTGCCTTCGCGCTCCAAGCCGATGCCTTCGAGCAGGCCGCGGAAGAACTTGGTGTCGGGCGCGTCATCGCCGTCATCGCCCGCCCGAGCCGGGGTCGAGGCCACCACGACGAGGCAGCCGAGCGCGCAGCAAACGAGCGCGCGCAAGGTGGATTTTCCGATCACGTTTTGTAGCGCAAACGCCGGCATTTACTGAGCCTTTGTCGGGAACCGTGGCCGAGCCCGCCCGAAATCGTTTTCACCTTGGATCAGGGCGCTTTTGCGGCATGCCCCCGAGCAAGGATTCATACAGGAGGCCGATTACCCCCGCAACGATGGCTACGTCAGCGAGGTTAAAAACATACCAGTTGAAGCTCCAGGACGCGGTATTGACGTGAAAATAGACGAAATCCACCACCGCCCCGTAGCTGAACCAGTCGATCGCGTTGCCGACTGCCCCGCCCACGATCAGGCCAAGCGCCAGCGCCGAAAGCCGGGACGTGGAACGCGCGAGCCAGACCCACAGCACCAGCACCGCCAGCACCTTGAACGCCATCAGCAGCCCCTGGCCGAGCGGGCCCTGATTCTGCAGCAGGCTGTAGCTGATGCCGGTGTTGTGGGTGAGCACCAAGTCCACATACGGCACCAGCTGCACACGGCCGCGCGCGCCGAGCTGGAAAATCGAGACCAGATAGTACTTGCTCGCCTGGTCGATCACGCAGGCAATGACCGCGACCGCCAGGCCGAAGCGCGTCAGCGGGCCGTAAAGATATGCGGCGGTTTTCATCGCAGGCCCGTCACTCGGCCGCCTTGCGCACGGCGTCCCATTCGCGCAGCGCCTGCGCGTCGCGCGGCGACACGTCGGGATATTGCGGATCGGCGCCGACGGTCGTGAGGATTTTCCACGAGCGCGCGCACTTCGTCCCTTCCGCAAGATTGGGCACGACCGCGACGCCGGCGACGTCCGGCAGGCGGAAGGCATCGGCCGGACCCTCGTCCTCCACCAAGGTCGCCGCCGAGGTGATGCACACTTCGGCAAGATCGACATCCACCACCGCTTCGTACAGTTCGCGGTCCGACACGTGGACGATCGGATGTGCCTCGAGCGATGAGCCGATGCGCTTCTGCGCGCGTTCGATCTCGAGCGCCCCGGTGACCACACTGCGCACGGTGCGGACCTTGCGCCATTTCTCCGCGAGCTTCTCGCCGCGCCACGATGCCGGCACGTCCGGAAACAATTCGAGATGCACCGACGGCGCGTCGGCGCCATAGCGCGACATCCAGGCCTCTTCCGCGGTGAAGCAGAGCATCGGCGCGAGCCAGGTCACCGTGCAACGGAACAGGTGGTCGATCACGGTGAGGCAGGCCTTGCGCTTCACCGACGAGATCGGCTCGCAATAGAGCGTGTCCTTGCGCACGTCGAAATAGAACGCCGACAGGTCTGACGTCATGAACGCGCTGAGCGCGGCGAAGATGCGCTTGTAGTCGTACTCGGCGTAGGCGCGGCGGACGAGCTCGTCGAGCTCGGCCAGCCGATGCAGCATCAGCCGCTCCAGCTCCGGCATTTTCTCCAGCGCGGTCCGGTCCTCCTCGTGGAAGTGCGCGAGGTTGCCGAGCATCCAGCGCACGGTGTTGCGCAGCTTGCGATAGGTCTCGACCGTGGTTTTCAGGACCTCCGGGCCGATGCGCTGGTCGTCCCAATAGTCGCACGACGCCACCCACATGCGCAGGATGTCGGCGCCGGATTGCTTGATGACATCCTGCGGCGCGATGGTGTTGCCGAGCGACTTCGACATCTTGCGGCCGTCCTCGGCTTGCGTGAAGCCGTGGGTGACGACGACATCGAAGGGCGCGCGCCCGCGCGTGCCGCAGGATTCCAGCAGCGACGACTGAAACCAGCCGCGGTGCTGATCGCTGCCTTCCAGATACATCACCGTGTCCTGGCCGCCATCGGCCTTGCGCTTGATGCCAGCGAGCTGCGGGAAGTGCTTCGGATCTTCCAGCACGAACGCGTGCGTCGAGCCGGAATCGAACCAGACGTCGCAGATGTCGTCGACCTTCTTCCACGGCTCGTTCGCCAGCGGCCCAAGGAAGCGCTCGCGCGCGCCCTCCTTGTACCAGGCGTCGGCGCCCTCTTTCTCGAAAGCCTCGATGATGCGCAGCTCGACCTCGGGGTCCTGGAGAATCTCGACCGAGCCGTCGCCCTTTTCCTTGATGAAGACGGCGATCGGCACGCCCCAGGCGCGCTGGCGCGAGATCACCCAGTCCGGGCGTGACTCGATCATGCCATTGATGCGGTTCTCGCCCTGCGGCGGCACCCACTTCGTATCTTCGATCGCCTTGAGCGCGCGGTCGCGGAGGGTGTCGTCAGAATTCCGCTCATTCCCGCGCAAGCGGGAATCCAGTGCCCCACGCTCCGTCGCTTGCTGCCCTAGGTCCCCGCTTTCGCGGGG
>JBAUHH010000038.1:0-1966 GCA_049680165.1 Pseudolabrys sp. | reverse complement strand
GGGCGCGAGCGCGTCGGCGTGCGGCTTGCGGGTCCGGCGCCGGCGCGGATGACGGCGGCGCGGGCGCGGGCACTGAAGGTTTTTGACGACGGCCTTACGCGTGCGAAGGGCGACGCCGCGCAGGAGGCGGGCGTTTCCACCGGTGTGATCGATGGGCTGATCGACGAAGGCACGCTCGAAACCGTGGTGCTGCCGCCGCAGCCGGTGGCGCTGCCGCCTGATCCGGATTTCCAGACGCCGGAATTGTCCGACGCACAGCGCGCGGCGGCTGATGCGATGCGCGCGACGGTGATGCAAGGCGGCTATTCGGTGACGTTGATCGACGGCGTCACCGGCTCCGGCAAGACCGAAGTCTATTTCGAGGCAGTGGCGGAAAATATCCGGCGCAAGCGGCAGACTTTGATCCTGATGCCGGAGATCGCGCTTACCGCGCAATTCCTTGACCGCTTCTCTGCGCGCTTCGGCGTGCGCCCGGCGGAATGGCACTCGCAATTGTCGCCGCGCGTACGCGCTCGCACCTGGGCGGCGGTGGCGGCGAACGAGGTGCAGGTCATCGTCGGCGCGCGCTCGGCATTGTTTCTGCCCTATGCTGATCTCGGCCTCATCATCGTCGATGAAGAACACGACCAGGCCTATAAGCAGGAAGACGGCGCACATTATCACGCGCGCGACATGGCGGTGGTGCGCGGGAGCGTCGCGCAAATCCCGGTGATACTCGCCTCGGCGACGCCATCGGTCGAGTCGGAAGTCAACGCGCGGCGCGGACGCTACAAGCGCATCCATCTGCCGGAGCGTTTCGGCGGCCAGCATCTGCCGTCGATCGAGGCGATCGATCTCACGCGCGAAGGCCCGCCGCGCGGACGCTTCATCGCGCCACGGCTTGCCGAAGCCGTGAAGATCGCACTGGAGCGCAAGGAGCAGGCGCTGTTGTTCCTGAATCGCCGCGGCTATGCGCCGCTGACCCTGTGCCGGGCGTGCGGCTTCCGCCTGCAATGCCAGAACTGCGATGCGTGGCTGGTCGATCACCGCTTCAGGCGGCGGCTGGTGTGCCACCACTGCGGCTTCTCGATGCCGCCGCCGGCGGAATGTCCGAAATGCCACGCCACCGAAAGTTTCGTCGCGTGCGGTCCGGGCGTTGAGCGGCTGGAGCAGGAAGCGGCGGAATTATTCCCGGAAAGCCGTATTCTTGTTCTGTCAAGCGACCTCGTCGAATCCGTCGAGCGCCTGCGCGAGGAGCTCGACGACATCGCGCAAGGTAAATTCGACATCATCATCGGCACGCAATTGGTGGCGAAGGGCCATCATTTTCCGAAGCTCAATCTGGTCGGCATCGTCGACGCCGATCTCGGTCTTGGTAACGGCGACCCGCGTGCCGCCGAGCGGACTTTTCAGCTGTTGCATCAAGTGGTTGGCCGGGCCGGGCGCGAGCAAGGCCGCGGCGTCGGCCTGTTGCAAACGCATCAGCCCGAGCATCCGGTGATGCGTGCGCTGATTTCCGGCGATCGCGAGGCGTTCTATTCGAGCGAGATCGCGCTGCGCGAGCGTACGCATTATCCGCCGTTCGGCCGGCTTGCGAGCCTCGTCATCACCGCGAACGAACGCCACGCGGCGGAATCCTACGCGCGCCAGCTCGTCGCGTGCGCGCCGCGCAGCGAAGATGTGCGCGTGCTCGGCCCCGCCGAAGCGCCGATCGCGGTGGTGCGCGGACGGCATCGCTTCCGCCTGCTGGTGAAATCGCCGCGTAATTTCGAGCTTTCGGCTTATCTGCGCGAGTGGCTCGCTGCCGCGCCGAAGCCGCGCGGCAACACCAGGCTTGAAGTGGACGTCGATCCGCAGAGCTTTTTCTAGGACGCCTTCACGCTGGCGGCGCTGGCGGTGTAGCGCACCAGCGGCGGTTTCAATCCCGCCTGGTTGAGCGCATGTCGTACATTCTGCCGTGCGGCGGCGAAATAAACTTCACTGCCCG
>JBAUHH010000037.1:0-1896 GCA_049680165.1 Pseudolabrys sp. | reverse complement strand
GAGTAAACACGTAGACTTATCCCCTCCTCAGCAATCTTTGGCCCGTACCACGCCGGAATTTGATGGCCCCACCACAGCTGACGCGAAATGCACCACGGCTGGATGTTTTCCATCCAGTTGAAATAGGTGTTCTCCCAATTCTGCGGGGTGAACTTGGTCTTGCCGCCGCGCACGGCGGCGATCGCCGGTTTCGCCAGCTCTTTGGCGTCCACGTACCACTGGTCGGTGAGATAGGGCTCGATCACCACGTTAGAGCGGTCGCCGTGCGGCACGACGTGGGAATTCGGCTCGATCTTTTCGACCAAGCCCTTCTCCTCCAGCCACGCGACGATTTGCTTGCGCGCTTCCTCGCGCGATTTACCTTCGAGAGATTTCGTTTGAGCGAATTCGGCGCTTGTCTGTCCCGATTTCTGGAAGTCTTCGTCCGCGAATGTGATCTTGGCTTCGACGGTAAATACATTCACTTGCGGCAGATTGTGCCGCCTGCCGACCTCGAAGTCGTTGAAGTCGTGCGCCGGCGTGATCTTCACCGCGCCCGAGCCCTTCTCCGGATCGGAGTACTCGTCCGCGATGATCGGAATCCTTCGACCGACCAGCGGCAGGATCGCGTTCTTGCCGACGACATTCTTGTAGCGCTCGTCGTCCGGATGCACCGCCACTGCGGTGTCGCCCAGCATCGTCTCCGGCCGCGTGGTGGCGACGACGATGAAGCTCGACGGATCGTTTGTATCGAAAGTCTTGCCTTCGATCGGATAACGCAGGTGCCAAAGATGCCCCTTGGTCTCGACCTGCACCACTTCGAGATCGGAAATCGCGGTCAGCAGCTTCGGGTCCCAATTGACCAGCCGTTTGTCCTTGTAGATGAGCCGCGTGCCGTCGGGCAGGACGGTATTGTAGAGATCGACGAACGCCTTCATCACCGCCCGGACCATTTGGTCGTCCGGCGCTCCCTGCTCCCCCATCGTGAAGCGCTCGCGCGACCAGTCGCACGACGCGCCGAGGCGCTTGAGCTGGTTGACGATGGTGCCGCCCGATTCCGCCTTCCATTCCCACACGCGCTTGAGGAACGCCTCGCGGCCCATGTCGCGGCGGCTCGGCTGCTGCCGCTCCATCAATTGCCGCTCGACCACCATCTGCGTCGCGATGCCGGCGTGATCGGTGCCGGGCTGCCACAGCACGTCCTTGCCGCGCATCCGCTCGAAACGACACAGCACGTCCTGCAGCGTGTTGTTGAGCGCATGGCCCATATGCAACGAGCCGGTGACGTTCGGCGGCGGGATGACGATGCTGTACGGCGCAGCGCCAGCGCGCTCCGGCCGGCCGCCGCGGAAGGCGCCCGAGCGCTCCCATGCCTCATAGATTCGGCCTTCGATTTCGCCCGGCTGGTAGGTCTTCTCGATCATTGCGGTTCGCTTTGTCACAATTTGCGCGGTACAAAGCCCGCCGGCGCGGCCCAAGTCAACGTCGTCAGCGGTTTGCGGCCGGTTCCGTTCCCTCCCCTTGCCTCACCCTGCCGATCGGCCGCATGACCGTCCTCGCCCCGCCGCCGCAGACGCCGATCCGCGCCCTCGCGCTGCTGGCGATATCTTCGTTTGCAACCCAGGCGATGGTGCGCGTCACCGACTCGCTGTTGCCGCAGATCGCCGCCGACTTCCACGTCACCATCGGCGCCGCCGCCATCGTCGTCACCGCGTATGCGGTGATGCACGGATCGGTGCAGCTCATCATCGGTCCGATCGGCGACAAGTTCGGCAAATATCGCACGATCACGTGCGCCGTCGCTGCCGCCTCGCTGTTCGTCTTCCTGTGCGGCATGGCGCCGTCGCTGAACATGCTGGCGTTGGCGCGGCTCGCCAGCGGCGCTTTTGCCGGCTGGGTCATCCCGCTCGGCATGGC
>JBAUHH010000036.1:0-22904 GCA_049680165.1 Pseudolabrys sp. | reverse complement strand
GATCTGCGCCGCGGCGACCGCCGCGATCCGTCACCTCAAGACGTCGCAATGGGAGCGCGAGCGCCACCAGGATCGTGCCGCGCGCGTGAAGGCCGTGCTCAACGCCGCTGGTTTGCCGGTGATGCCGTGTGACACGCACATCGTGCCGGTGCTGGTCGGCGATCCGGAGAAGTGCAAGGCGGCGAGCGACATGCTGCTGGCCGAGCACGGCATCTACATCCAGCCGATCAACTATCCGACCGTGCCGCGCGGCATGGAACGGCTGCGCATCACGCCGTCGCCCTATCACGACGACGCGCTGATCGACGCGCTGGCGGAAGCGCTGGTCGATGTGTGGGAGCGGCTTGGCTTGCCCGCGCGCGGCCAGGCAATCGCGGCGGAATAGACCTTCGTCGTTGCCGGGCTTGACCCAGCAATCCATCTCAATCCTGAAACGGCGGCCGCACCGGCGGCGGCTGGATCGCGTCGCGCGGCGCTTCTCGCCGGTGCGCAATGCGCGCGACGATCGGCATGGTCAGCGACACGAAGAAGATGCGCGCGAGATGGTGCGCGCCGACATAGACCGGGTCGAGGTTGAGCGCGAGCGCCAGCAACATCATCGCGTCCACGGCGCCGGGCGCGAACGCGATCATAACGTCCGCGGTTCGCAGCGACAGGATGCCGATGAGGATAGCGCCGAACAGCGCGCAGAGCGTGACCGCCACGGCGAACGATCCGAATGCCGCGGCGATGAAATTCATCACCAGCCGCAGCGGCGTGTTGGCGAAACGCGAGCCGGACACGGCGCCGAGCGCAATCATCGCGGCGTTCGCCACCCACCAAGGCGTCACCGCGTGGATCAGGCCGCTGCCATGCAAGAGAGCGGACGTGACCATCGCGCCGAACAGCAATCCGCCGGGAAAGCGCGTGCGGTACGCGAGAATGGCGACCGCCGTTGAGAGCGTGACCAGAATGGCGAGCTCGCCGAGCATGTCGACGCTGAATGGGCCGCCGACCCGGCGCACCGCGGGACCCACCAATCCCAGGAGCGCGAGGCCGGTCGGCAAACCGACAGCCACGATCACCACCCGGATGGTCTGCACGATCGCGATCGCGCGCAGGTCGGCGCCGATCTCGGCACCCATCGCCATCACCTGCGACAGGCCGCCGGGCGCCGCCGCGAGAAATGCGGACGATGTGTCCCAGCCGTGCACGAGCCGCAGATAATTGGCGCCGGCGAAGCTGATCGCGGCCATCGCCACCACCAGAATGGCGATGCTCAGCGGATAGGTCGCGATGCCGTGCAGCGTCTCCGGCGTGACGACGCCGCCGAGCGAAATGCCGATGCAAACGTAGATCGCCTGCATCAACAGCGTCGGCATCACCATCGGGCGGCCGGCGAGCGACGCGGTCGCCACGGCGAGGATCGAGCCCGACAGCCAGCCGGCGGGAATTCCCGCGAGGCCAAGCGCGGAACCGCCAACGGCAGCAATAGCCAACGTCTCGACGAGACGGCTGAACGTGGAGCGCTGGGCTGTGGCAGATAGCAGCGACAAGGCTTCAACGGCTTTCGCGGAGCGCGCGGCGCCCCCGCGGCGCGGCTCCTTTGGCGGATCAATGGAGCTTGCCAGCCGTCAGGTCAAATGCCACCTGCTCGCCTTGCGGGACCGGCCTGCGGTGGACCTCAAACCCGATCTGTGGTGACCTAAGGCCGGTAAAACCGTTCATCTGCCGGGGCTTAGCCCCAAAGGGTCTGCGTCAGCATGCTGCAAGGCTGGGCCGTCATCGCGGTTGCGCTCGCCTACATCGGGCTCCTGTTCCTGGTGGCGAGCTACGGCGATCGTGTCCGCCGCTTCGGCCGCGAAGGCCGGATGCGCCTGCTTATCTATCCGCTGTCGCTGGCGATCTATTGCACGTCCTGGACGTTCTTCGGCTCGGTCGGCCTCGCCTCGCAGACCGGCTTCGACTTTCTCACCATCTATGTCGGCCCGGTGCTGATGATCGGCGCCTGCACGCCGCTGCTGGTGCGTGTGGTCCGGCTCGCCAAATCGCAGAACATCACCTCGATCGCGGACTTCATCGCCGCCCGCTACGGCAAGAACCAGGCCGTCGCGGCCACCGTCGCGCTGATCGCCATCATCGGCACCATTCCCTACATCGCGCTGCAGCTCAAAGCGGTGTCGTCGTCGCTCGAGACCATCCTTGCCCACATCGCGCCGGCCAGCCACATCGCAAGCCCGCTCGGCGACATCGCGCTCTTCGTCGCGCTGCTGATGGCGACCTTCGCGGTGCTGTTCGGCACCCGGCATATCGACGCGACCGAGCATCAGGACGGATTGATGCTGGCGGTGGCGGCGGAATCGATCGTGAAGCTTGCGGCGTTTCTCGCCGTCGGCATCTTCGTCACGTTCTGGATGTTCGGCGACCCGGTGACGCTGTTTACCCAGGCGGCGCAGACGCCGCACACCGCAGCGATCTTCGCGCGCCGTCCGGATATCGCGACGCTGGTTGCAATGACGCTGCTGTCATTCGTCGCCATTCTGTTGCTGCCGCGGCAATTCCATGTCGCGGTGGTCGAAAATAACAACGAACGCGAGATCAAGCGCGCGGCCTGGCTGTTCCCGCTCTATCTGGTGCTGATCAACCTGTTCGTGGTGCCGATTGCGATCGCCGGCCTGCTGACTTTCCCAAACGGTCACATCGACAGCGACATGTTCGTGCTCGCGCTTCCGCTTCACGCGGGTTCGAACGTCATCACGATCATCGCCTTCGTCGGCGGATTGTCCGCGGCGACGGCGATGGTAATCGTGGAATCGGTCGCGCTGTCGATCATGGTGTCGAACGACATCATCATGCCGCTGGTCTTGCAGCGGCGCGAGGCGCTGATCGCCGGCCGCGAGAACGTCGGCTCGCTGCTCCTTACCGTGCGGCGGATCGCGATCTTCGCGATCTTGCTGCTGGCGTACCTGTATTACCGCTCGGCCGGCGACGCACAGCTTGCATCGATCGGCCTGCTGTCGTTCGCAGCCATCGCCCAGCTCGCGACGGTTTTTTTCGGCGGCATGATCTGGCGGCGCGGCAACGCCAGCGGCGCCATCGCAGGGATGACGGCCGGATTCGCGGTGTGGGCCTATACGCTGCTGCTACCGAGCTTTGCCGACGCCGGCATCGTCGGCCCGAACATCCTGACCGACGGCCCGTGGGGCATCGAGGCGCTGCGGCCGCAACATCTCTTCGGGCTCGATCTGCCGCCGCTGGTGCATGGCGTGATGTGGAGCCTCGCGATCAACGTCGTCTGCTACGTGGTGTTCTCGCTCGGCCGGATGCCCTCGTCGATCGAGCGCCTGCAAGCAAACCTGTTCGTGCCGTCCGATCTCACGCCGATTGCGCCGACCTTCAGGCTCTGGCGCTCCTCCGTCACGGTCGAGGAATTGACGACAACGGTCGGACGCTATCTCGGCGAGCAGCACACGCGCATCTCGTTCGAAAGTTTCGCGGCCACGCACCGGTTAAGCCTCGACCCGAACGAAGAAGCGGATTTCCGGCTGATCCGTCACGCCGAGCACGTGCTCGCCTCCGCGATCGGCGGCGCCTCGTCGCGGCTGGCGCTGTCGCTGCTGTTGCGCAAGCGCACGGTTTCCACCAAGGCCGCGCTGAAACTGCTCGATGATGCCAACGCCGCGATCCAGTACAACCGCGAAATCCTGCAAACGGCGCTCGATCACGTGCGGCAGGGCATCGCGATATTCGACAAGGATTTGCAGTTAATCTGCTGGAACCGGCAGTTCGGCGAGATTCTCGACATGCCGCCCAGTCTCACCCGCGCCGGCATCAGGCTCGACGAGATCCTGCGCTTCAACGCCAAGCGTGGCGACATGCCTGCCGACCGCATCGACGATTTCGTGCGTGACCAGATCGAACGCTATGTCTCCGGCGTCGAGCCGTTCCTCGAACGCTCGGCGGAGCCGGGCCTGGTGATCGAGGTGCGCGCCAACCGCATGCCGGACGGCGGCATTGTGACGACCTTTACCGACATCACACCGAGCGTGAAGGCCGCCGAGGCGCTGGAACGCTCCAACGAGACGCTCGAGCGGCGCGTGCACGAGCGCACCGAAGAATTGACGCGGCTCAACGCCGAGCTCGCCCACGCCAAGGGCGAGGCCGACGCCGCCAACATCTCGAAGACCAAGTTCCTCGCGGCCGCGAGCCACGACATCCTGCAACCGCTCAACGCGGCGCGGCTTTACGTCACCAGCCTGATCGAGCGGCAAAACGCGCGAGATGGCGCGCGCGAGGACGGCCAGCTTGTCGGCAACATCGACGCCTCGTTGGAGGCCGTCGAGGAAATCTTCGGCGCGCTACTCGACATTTCGCGGCTCGACAGCGGCGCCATGCGGCCCGAGCTCGCGAACTTCCGCATCGACGAATTGCTCCGTCAGATCGAGGTCGAGTTTGCGCCGACGGCGAGCGCCAAGGGGCTGGCGCTGACCTTTGCGCCCTGCTCACTGGTGGTGCGCTCAGACCGCCGGTTGCTGCGGCGGCTGCTGCAAAACCTGGTGTCAAACGCCATCAAATACACGCCGAAGGGCCGCGTGCTGGTCGGTTGCCGGCGGCAGGGCGAACGGCTGCGCATCGACATCTACGACACCGGCGTCGGTATCCCGAAATCGAAGCAGCACGACATTTTTCTGGAGTTCCACCGGCTCGATCAGGGCGCCCGCATCGCGCGCGGGCTGGGGCTTGGGTTGTCGATCGTCGAGCGCATCAGCCGCATGCTCGGCCACGAGGTCACCGTCGACTCGGCGGCCGGCCGCGGCTCGCATTTTTCCATCACCGTGCCGCGTGCCAGCACGGTGTCGCGCCACCAGCGGCAGCGCGACGATCTCGGCATCGATCCGGGCCAGCTCGCCGGCACAATTGCACTCTGCATCGACAACGAGCCGGCAATCCTCGACGGCATGGAAACGCTACTGCGCGGCTGGGGCTGCCAGGTGATCAAGGCGCCGGACCTGGCGACGGCGCTGGCGCAGCTCGCCGAAGGCGCCCCCGCGCCGAACGGGTTGCTGGTCGATTATCACCTCGACGAAGGCAACGGCATCGAGGCGATCGTCAGCCTGCGCCGACACTACGGCACCGAGCTGCCGGCGATCCTGATCACCGCCGATCGCAGCCCGGGTGTGCGCGAAGACGCGCGTGCCGAGCACATTCAGCTCCTGCACAAGCCGATCAAGCCGGCGGCATTGCGTGCGCTGCTGGCGCAATGGCGCGCGCTGCGGGTGGCGGCCGAATAATTTTCGCGATCAGCCCTCGACGGGCACGCTCTGCGGCCAGTGACCGGCTTCGATCTTGGCTGCGGCGATCACGGCCTGCGTGCGGCTTTCGACGCCGAGCTTTTGCAAGATCGCGGAGACGTGTGCCTTTACCGTCGCCTCTGAAACGCCGAGCTGATACGCGATCTGCTTGTTGAGCAAACCTTCCGACAGCATCATCAGCACGCGCACCTGCTGCGGCGTCAGCGTCGCCATGCGGGTGAGCAACGCGGCGGTCTCGTTGTCGGAGCCCGCTTGCAGATCGACGTCGGGCGGCGTCCACACGCCGCCATTCAGGATGCGCGAGATCGCCGCGCGCATGGCCTCGACACCGAGCGTCTTCGGAATGAAACCGGAGGCGCCGAATTCCATGCAGCGGCGGATCGCCGCCGGATCGTCGTTGGCCGACACCACGACCACCGGCACGCTCGGATATTGCGCGCGCAAATACATGAGGCCTGAGAAACCGCGCGTGCCCGGCATGCGCAAATCGAGAAGAATAAGATCTACCTCGCCGCTGCGCTCCAGCAGCTCGGCAACCTGATCGAATGAGCCGGCTTCGGAAATGGTCGCGTTCTGCAACAGCCCCGACACCGCCTCGCGCAACGCGCCGCGAAACAGCGGATGGTCGTCCGCAATCACCAGCCGATAGGTGGACTCGTCACTCAACGAAAAACCTCTGAAGCTGCGCGGATCGCCGCCAGCCCCCACCCTTTCGCATAGTGCGGCTCAATACGGAAGCCATCAATAGCCGCACCGAAGAGGTCGGAAATTCGCTTGATTTCAATATGTTCCGTGTAGCGCTAGCGGCGGCTGCCGACGAACTGGAGGATCACCTCGCGACGGTGCGGCGCGGTCCGGTGCTCAACCAGATAAATGCCCTGCCACGTGCCCAATGCCAGCGCGCCGGCGGCCACGGGCACGTGCAGCGACACGCCGTTGAGCATCGCCTTCACGTGCGCCGGCATGTCGTCCGGCCCTTCCACGTCGTGCACCCACGGTGCGCTTTCGGGCGCGAGGCGGTCGAGCGCGGTGACGAGATCCACCTGCACATCGGGATCGGCGTTTTCCTGAATGGTGAGCGAGGCCGAGGTGTGCCGCAGGTAAACGAGCAGCATCCCCTCGCCGGCTCCCGCTTCCTTGACGAAGTGTGTTGCCTCTTTGGTGATGTCGGTGAAGCCGACGCCGGCGGTTTCGACCGCAAGCGTCGCCGTCGCGATGAGTTGCGGCGTTACACGTGTGATTGCGGAGAGGCTGCCAGTCACGGCGTTCGATGCGCGGCTTGTTCAGCTCCGGCGCATCGCGTCCTTTTGCAAATTAACGATCATCTCGACCAGGCGCCGCCATGTGTCCGAGATAAACGTCGCCGCGCGGTCGAGATCCTCCTGCGTCGGCAGGTTGAGCTTGATCTCACCGCCATTGGCCGGCGGAACGGATTCGGGCGGCCGCAGCGGCGTCTCGCTTGGCGCTTTTGGCGCGGATGGCACAGATGGCGCAGGTGGCGCAGGTGGCGCAGGTGGCGCTGCCTGCAATGCCGCGATCTGCTTTTTCAGATCGTCGACTTCCTTTCGCAACTCGCCGATTTCGATTTCCAGCGCGGCGCGATTTTCCGGCACGGTCTCGCAGCCCCAGTTCGCCGTTGGCGCGCTGCAATAGGCGACCTGGCCGGTCTCGTTGTCGAGCCGCAGAAAGCCGGTGCCGACGCGATTGAAACGATAGCGGCCGGGGGGCGCGGCAGCGGGCGTCCGGCCCGGCTCAGACGCGGTCTGTTGCGGCCGCGTGATGACCTGCGGCGCCGCGGTCGCCGGTGGGGCGGGCGCTGCCTCGGGCACGGGGTTTTGCGACGGAGCGGCCTGCATCGGCGGCGTGGCGCTCTCTGCCGGGGCCATGCTCGGCTGCGACGTTGTGTCCTGCGCTTGCGCGGGCACGACGGTCCAGGCGGCACCCGCCATGAAGGCAGCAATTGCGATGCGCATCATGTTGTCCTCCCTTGCGAGCGCCGGCTTGAAACGCGGCAAGCCTAACATCGGCTCCGCCGCCATAGAACCCGACGCATGCGGCCTGTTGATGACCTTCGTAAGGGCCGCAAACGCGGCTGCCGAATCCAGCGTTTAGTGTTCGATATCAAATGCTTATATCGCGGTCTGCGTTTCTTGACTCACCCAAACCCGATAAGTATGGTCCGCGCGGCTTTCAGGGCGGCGGGATACACGGAGACCTTGATACAGCGCAGGTGTCGAAAGCATGGCTGGCGACCCGCGCGACCAAGGAAATCGTGGAGACCGACCGGACGACGAAGCTGCTCTCTCCGCGAGGCTCCATCGTCTCGGCGAAAGGCTCGCTCAAGCGAACCGACCTTCCGAAAACGAACAAGGTCCTCGTCCGGTCGCCGATGCGTCGGCGTTCGCCCGCGGTTTTCGGCTGTCTACCGAGCTGGTAGCTGGCGTCGTCGTGGGGGCGATAATTGGCTGGCTGCTCGACCGCTGGCTCGGGATTTCGCCGTGGGGGCTCATCGTATTTCTGCTGCTCGGCTTCGCGGCAGGCGTACTTAACGTGATGCGCGCAGCAGGCGTTGCGCGCGAGAAAAACGGGACCGACTAGCTTTCAATGGCCGATCCAATTCATCAGTTCCAGATCATCAACCTCTTGCCGATCGCCAAGATCGGCGGGACCGAGATCGCTTTCACCAATTCGGCCGCGTTCATGCTGATCGCCGCTGGCGGCCTTACCGCGTTCCTGCTCGCCGCGACCGCCAAGCGCAACCTGGTGCCGACCCGCCTGCAATCGGCGGCGGAGCTTTCCTACGAATTCGTCGCCACCACCGTGCGCAGCACTGCCGGCACGGAAGGGATGAAGTTCTTCCCGTTCGTGTTCACGCTATTCATGTTCGTGCTGACACTGAACATGATCGGCATCATTCCGTACGCGTTCACGGTCACCAGCCACATCATCATCACCGCCGCGCTCGCGCTCACCGTCTTCTTCATGGTGCTGATTTACGGCCTGTGGGCGCACGGCCTGCACTTCTTCAACCTGTTCGTGCCGAAGGGCGTGCCGATCTACATTTTGCCGCTGATCATCGCAATCGAGATCCTGTCGTTCGTGTCGCGGCCGATCTCGCACAGCGTGCGCCTTTTCGCCAACATGCTTGCCGGCCACATCACGCTCAAGGTTTTCGCCGGCTTCATCATCCTGATGGGAACGACGCTGGGCGCGCTCGGCTGGGCCGGCGGCGTGTTGCCATTCGCGATGATCGTCATCCTGATGGCGCTCGAAACGCTGGTGGCGTTCCTGCAGGCCTACGTCTTCGCCATCCTCACCTGCATCTATCTCAACGATGCAATTCACCCGGGCCACTGAGGCTCGAACGAAAGCAAGAGAAAGAAGGAGCTTGTTATGGATCCAGTGGCAGCCAAATACATCGGCGCCGGCATCGCCTGCATCGGCATGGGTGGCGCGGGTGTCGGCGTCGGCATCATCTTCGGCAACTACCTCGCGGCGGCGATCCGCAATCCGTCGGCCGCGCAAGGGCAGTTCGGCAACCTGATCTTCGGCTTCGCCATTACCGAAGCGCTCGGCATCTTCTCGCTGCTGATCGCGCTGCTGCTGCTGTTCGCGCTCTAAGACACGCCAAGGCGAGCGATGGCTGAAACCGCCAAGACGGTCGCGACAACCGAGCACACGCCGGCAGGCGAGCATGGCGGCGGATTTCCGCCGTTCCAGTCGCAGACGTTTGCCTCGCAGCTCGTCTGGCTGGCGTTCACGTTCGTCGTGCTTTACGTGCTGATGTCGAAGCTCGCGCTGCCGCGCGTCGGCTCGATCATCACCGAGCGCGAGAAGCACATCGAGGGCGACATCGCCGCGGCCGGCCGCCTCAAGAAAGAGTCAGAAGAGGCGCTGGCGGCCTACGAGAAGGCGCTCGCCGATGCGCGCGCCCGCGCGCAAACGATCGCCAACGACACGCGCGCCAAGCAGGCGGCCGAGGCGGACGCGGTGCGCAAGAAGCTGGAAGACCAGCTCAACGGCCGGCTGGCCGAGGCCGAGAAAACAATCGCCTCGACCAAGGAAGCCGCCATGGCCAACGTACGCGGTATCGCGGTGGATGCCGCCAAGGCCATTGTCGAACGGCTGATCGGCACCGCCCCAGCGGATAGCGCCGTCAACGCGGCGGTTGCTGACGCGCTCAAGCGCTAGAGGACGAGCACCATGTTCGAGCCGGAAACCTGGGTCGCAATCGCCTTCCTCGTCTTCGTAGGCGTGCTCGGCTATCTCGGCGTGCACAAACTGGTCGTGAAGGCGCTCGACGACCGCAGCAACCGCATCAAGGCCGAACTCGATGAGGCCAAGCGGCTGAAGGACGATGCGATGGCGCTGCTCGACGAATACAAGCGCAAGCGCAGCGAGGCCGAAGGCGAAGCGCAGTCGATCATCGCCGGTGCGCAGGCAGAGGCCGAACGGCTCGCCGTCGAGGCCAAGACCAAAGTCGAAGAGTTCGTCGAGCGCCGCACCAAGATGGCGGAAACCAAAATTGCCCAAGCCGAGGCGCAGGCTATGGCCGATGTGCGCAGTGCGGCCGCGGAAGCGGCCGTGGCGGCCGCCGAGAAGATCCTGAGCCAGGAAACCAAGGGCAATCTTGCCGGCACGCTGGTCGCCAAAGGCATCGACGACGTCCGCAAAAAGCTGAATTAATAGAATCCCTTACGCGTCCAGGGCGCCCGAGCCGGGCACTTCCTAGCGATCGCGCCCCGAGCCTTTGGCTGCGCGAACCACCGCCGGCCTAAGTTACGGAAAACATTGCCAGTTTGCGCGCAAGCTCTATGCTCGCGGCAACTGATTCGTCCCTCATTGTGTATCCGTGGCCGGAAGTGCCGGTCGTAGCGTCGGAGGACCGATGGTCATCTTCGATTGCAACGGCGTACTCGTGGATAGCGAGCAACTCGCCACCGCCGTTGTATCGCAGGAATTCATGCGCGCCGGCTTCGCGCTGACGCCGGACGTTGTCGCGCGCTATTTTACCGGCCGCCGGCAAACCGACATGTTCGCCGAGGTCGAAATCGCGGCCGGGCGCAAGCTGCCGCCGAATTTCGCCGCCACCGTATCTGTCGCGACGCTGCGCCGTTTCCGCGAGGAACTGCGGCCGACCGCGCACATGGTCTATGCGCTCACCTGGCTGCGCGGCCCGAAATGCGTCGCATCGTCAGCCACGCTCGACCGCATCCGCGTGAGCCTGGAGACCACGGATCTCATCCGCTTCTTCGAGCCTTATCTTTTCTCCTCAACCGAAGTGCGCAATGGCAAGCCAGCGCCCGACCTGTTCCTGCACGCGGCCGCCAAGATGCGCGTGCATCCATCCGACTGCATCGTGGTCGAGGACTCCGCGGTCGGCGTTGCGGCGGCAGCAGCCGCCGGAATGACGCCGATCGGCTTTGCCGGCGGCAGTCACGCCTCGCCTCAACTCGGCGCCAACCTCATGACCGCCGGCGCCCGCACCGTCATCACCGACATGCGGGCCTTGAAAAGCACCATCATCGATTTGCGCGGCTGGTAGAGCTAGCCCGGCGGCGGCTTGCGCTGGGTCGCGCGCGGCTTGCGCGCGGGCTTCGGCTTGTTCTTTTGGGGCTGGTTCGCCAGCGGGTCGAACCCGACATAGACGACGTACGCATCGATCGCACCGGCAGGTTGCGGCATCGGAAACGCCAAGTCGGGGTCGACTTGGGTGAAAGTGCTGCCGCCAGCATCGTTGCTGATCGTCACCGGAATGCGATAGAGCTTCGACAGAACGGTCTTCGGTTCCGGGCCTTCGTGCACGACCGCCATGCGCACCGGCACTTCGATCTGGCCTGGACCGCCGACGGGACCGGTGATGACCCGGCCTTCGATACCGAGCTTCATCGTGACCGTGCCGGCGACGAGCTTGCACTCACGCGCGGTGCGTATGATCGTGCCCTGATATTTGAGATCGAGCGCATTCGCCTCGCCGCTCGCCGCCTTGTCGGTAACCATCAGCGTCGCCGCGCCCGAGCGGATCTGAACGCCGGGGCATTCGAAATCGTCGATACCCACACCACCGGGCCCGACGGCCGCGCCTGCAGCCGTACCGGTCGTGGCGCCGGCCGCGGGTTGAGCCGCCGTCGCGGTGTCGGTTTTTTTCGTGGTCGAGAACGTGTCGAGCAGGCTGCTGCTGGTCGAGCAGCCGGCAAGCGCCAATGCCAGCATAAATGGCGCCACGATATACGCACCGACCCCAATCGTCCGCTTGTTTTTTGACTCGTCCATTTGACCCCGAACCACCACTCGCTCCCCCGCGCCTTCGAGTTACCTTATAGCAAGCCAAGAACGGCAAGCCCAAGGCCGCCAAAGTCGCGCCTAGACAACGTCGCCCTTCAGGCGGGCATAAAGAATGTGATCCTGCCACGTCCCGTTGATGCAGAGATAGTCGCGCGCGTAGCCCTCGCGTTTGAAGCCTGATTTTTCCAAAAGCCGGATCGACGCATCGTTGCCAGGAATACACGCCGCCTCCAGCCGGTGCAGCCGTAGCGTTTCGAATGCAAACGGCGCCAGCGCGCCGACCGCCGCGGTCATGTAGCCGCGGCGCGTGAATGGCGAGCCGATCCAGTAGCCGATGCTGCCGGCCTGCGCGACGCCGCGGCGGATGTTGGCGAGCGTGAGCCCGCCGACCAGCGCATTATCTTCGGCACGAAAAATGAGAAAAGCATAAGCCTGATCGGTGCGCTGATCCTCGGCATAGCGCTTGAGGCGGCGGCGAAAGGCCGAACGCGTGAGATCGTCGATCGGCCATGACGGCTCCCACGGCGTCAGGAACGCACGGCTGGCCTCGCGCAAGGCCGCCCACTCGGCGTAGTCGTTCGGCTGCGGCGAGCGCAAGACGACGCCGCTACCGGCGACGGTCGTCGTTGGCTCGTTGAAACTGACGGTGCGGAAGAACGCCATGGGTAAACTTTGCGGCGGCGCGATCAGGCTGCCTTGCGCCACAGACTTTCAGCGATTGCCGCCGCGCTTTCAAGACCGGAGCCGGGCCCGAGCGCTGCGATCGCCGGCCGGCTGCGGCCGATCAAGGCTCTGCCGGCCGCGCGGGCACTCTCGACGGTGATCGCGTCGATCTTCGCCACGATCTCATCGAGCGGCACAGGACGGCCATAGGCGAACATCTGACGGGCGAGCTGGCCGATGCGCGCTTCCGAGCTTTCAAGCGCCATCAGCAAGCCGGCTTTCATCTGAGCCTTCGTGCGCGCAACCTCGCTCTCGTTGAGGGTTTCGGTGGTTGCGATCATCTGGTCGATGACGACCTGCATGAGTTCGGCCGCGTGGGCGTCGTCGGTGCCGGCGTAGAACGCGAAAATCCCGGTGTCGGAATAAGGCATGTGGAACGTATGGATGGCGTAGCAAAGGCCGCGCTTCTCACGCACTTCCTGGAACAGCCGCGACGACATGCCACCGCCGAGCGCGCTGGTGAAAACCTGCAGGCTGTAAAGTTGGTCGTCGCGCTGCGGCAGGCCCTGCAAGGCGACGGCGAGATGCGCCTGCTCCAGGTCGCGGCGCTCGATATGGGTGCCGCCGCCAAATTGCGCCGCCAGCGGCGTGGGCGCGGCAGGGCCGTTGAAACTGGCAAAGCGCCGCTCGACCTCCGCGACGATGCGGCCATGTTCGACCGCTCCGGCCGCGGCCACGACCATGTCGGGGGCGCGGTAATTGCGCGACAGGTAGCCACGCAGCCGGTGTGGATCGAAGGAGCGCACCGTGTCCGGCGTGCCGAGGATGGTGCGGCCGACCGGCTGGCCCGGAAACGCTTTCTCCTGCAACCGCTCGAAGACCAGGTCGTCGGGCGTGTCCTCGGTGGCGCCGATCTCCTGCACGATGACGTTCTGCTCGCGCCGCAGCTCGACTGGATCGAAAGTCGGATCGGCGAGAATGTCGGAAAGAACGTCAAGCGCCAGGTTCACATCGGCCTTGAGCACGCGCGCGTAGTACGCCGTGGTCTCGATGCTGGTCGCGGCGTTGAGATCGCCGCCGACGGCCTCGATTTCCTCGGCAATCTGGCGCGCGGTGCGCCGCGACGTGCCCTTGAACGCCATATGTTCGAGCAGATGCGAAATGCCGTGCTCGTCCTGTCGCTCGTCGCGGCTGCCGGAGCCGACCCAGACGCCGAGCGAGGCGGTCTCCAGATGCGGCATCTGGTCGGTCACCACCGAAAGGCCGGACGGGAGTCGGGTTACCTCGACGCTCATTGTACGGTCCTCATGCCGCTGCTCCTTCACGCGCCGCACGCGACGCATTTGTTACAAAACGTTCGACCGCCGCCTGATCGGCCGGCAGCACGGCGACGCGCTCCTTGCGCGCGCCAAGATCGCCGAGCCAGTCGGGCAAGGCCGGACGCATGCCGCATGCGGCTTCCACCGCATCGGGAAACTTGGCAGGGTGGGCGGTCGACAGAACGATCATCGGCACGGCTGGATCGCGGCTTTCCTTTTCGGCGACCGCGAGCCCGACCGCCGTATGCGGATCGGCGCAGTAACCGGCCTCGCGTTTCATGGCGCGCATGGTGGCGGCGCTTTCCTCTTCGTCCGCGCGGTCGGCGGTGAATAGCGCCCGCATCTTCGACAGCGCCGGCGCCGCTATCGAGAACCGGCGCGACTGCGCCAGCGAGCCCATTAGCGCGCGTACAGACTTGGCGTCGCGGCCATAGGCGTCGAACAAGAGCCGCTCGAAATTGGACGACACCTGAATGTCCATCGACGGCGATGTGGTCGCGATCACGTCGCGGAGTTCGTAGGTGCCGGTCGCGAAGGTGCGGGCAAGAATATCGTTGACGTTGGTCGCGACCAGCAGCCGGTCGACCGGCAGCCCCATGCGCGCGGCGGCATAGCCGGCGAACACGTCACCAAAATTTCCGGTCGGAACGGTGAAGGCGACCTTGCGTTGCGGCGCGCCGAGCGACACCGCGGCGGTGAAGTAATAGACGATCTGCGCGACGATGCGCGCCCAGTTGATCGAGTTGACGCCGGAAAGCCGCACGCGGTCGCGGAAGGCATGATGGTTGAACATCGCCTTCACCAGCGCCTGGCAGTCGTCGAAGGTGCCTTCGATCGCCAGCGCGTGCACGTTGGTATCGGCGACCGTGGTCATCATCCGCCGCTGCACGTCGGAAATGCGCCCGTGCGGGAACAGCACGACGACGTCGACTTGCGAACGGCCGCGGAAGGCTTCGACCGCCGCGCCGCCGGTATCGCCCGAAGTCGCCACCACCACTGTCGTACGTTCCCCGCGCCGCTCCAGCACGTGGTCCATCAACCGGGCGACGAGCTGCATCGCCAGGTCCTTGAACGCGAGCGTCGGGCCGTGAAACAGCTCGAGCACAAACAAACTGGATGCAAGTTGCACCACCGGCGCGATCGCCGGATGCCGGAACGTGCCATAGGCCTCGCGCGCCATGCGGGCGAGATCGGCTTCGGGCAGGCTGTCGCCGGCGAAGGGGCGGATCACCTCGACCGCGACCTCGGCATAGGGACGCCCGGCAAAGCCGGCGATGGTTGCGGCGTCGAGCGCGGGCCAGGATTCCGGCACGTAAAGGCCGCCGTCGCGGGCGAGCCCGGCCAGCATGACCTCGACAAAATCGAGCGCCGGGGCCTCGCCCCGGGTTGAGACATAACGCATTGAATTGACTAGTTTTTCTGCTTCCGCCGGGCCGCGATTGGGCGCAGACTAGCCCCCGGCGGCGGCTTTCACAAGAAAGCGCTCAGGCTCTGCGCCAGCTCCCAAACAGCCAGAACAGATAGACCCCTGCGAGGCCAATCGCGAGCAGAAGCCAGGTGATGGCGTATTGCAGGTGATTGTCGGGCAACGCCACCGCGAGCTTGCCGACGCGCGGCCAACCGCCCGCAACCTGTGGGGATTCCTGCTCGACATAAAACGGCGCGACATCGCCCCAGTGCTTGGCCGCCGCAATTGCGCGCTGGTCGCGCACGTACCAGACATTTTTTTGCGGCTCGCCATTGGGCGTGAAGGTGCCGCGCTCCTCGGGCCAGCGCATGACGCCGACGATGTCGACTTTGCCCTGTCCGGCCTTCGCAAGGTCCTTGCGCTCGAACGGCACGAAGCCGCGGTTAACGACCACGACGCCGCCGCCGGCAAGCCGCGCCGGCGTGAATACCCAGTAGCCGGCGCCGGTCACGTCCGGGCGGAAGGCCGAGCCGGCCGTATAAACCAGCGCATCCTGATCGCCGGAGAACTCCGCCGAAAACGTGACGTGGCTGTATTCGTTCTTTACCGCATCGAGCTGCGGCCATTGCTCGCGCGGCGGCAAAGTCTGCGGCGCTGCCGTAATGCGCGCGGTCAATGTCGCGATCAGGTCTTCTTTCCAAATTCTGCGGTCGAGTTGCCATTTCGCGAGGCCGAGCAGGACGGCAATTCCAGCGATCGCGAAGATCGTCGGCGCGAGAATGCCGCGCCGCCGTTGCCCGGCACGGTCACTCATTCGTCGCCCCGGTACTCAACGCGGCCTTCGGCGGCCTTGTGGTGATATTGCAAGGCGATCAGCAGGCCCTTCATCGGCCGCAACGGCAGCAACGTGACGATCAGGATCAGCGGAACCCACAACAGCGCGTGCACCCAAAGCGGCGGCTGGAACATCACTTCGGTGATGAGCGCGGCGAATACCACGACAAAGCCCGCGAACAGAATCACGAACACCGCAGGCCCATCGCCGGAATCCGCGAAGCTGAAATCGAGCCCGCACACCTCGCAGCGCGAACGCAGGCTCAGAAAACCTTCGTAGAGCCGGCCCAAGCCACAGCGCGGGCAGCGGCAGCGAAGTCCTCTTGCGATCGGTAATTGGGCCATACTTTAGGTCCGCAAAAAGCAAATGGGCGGCGCGCTTGCGCCGCCCTCTCGCAAGGATGAGCGCCGGCGGCGCTTATTCGGCGGCCGGAACCCCGCCGCCCCACACATAGATGCAGGCGAACAGGAATAGCCAAACGACATCGACGAAGTGCCAGTACCAGGCGGCGAACTCGAATCCGAGATGCTGCTTGGGCGTGAATTGCCCTTTGAGCGCGCGCATCAGGCAGACGATCAGGAAGATCGAGCCGATGATGACATGCGCGCCGTGGAATCCGGTCGCCATGAAGAAGGTGGCGCCGTAGATGTTGCCTTTGAAGTTGAAGGCGGCGTGCGCGTACTCGTAGGCCTGCACGCAGGTAAAGGTGAGGCCGAGTACAATCGTCAACGCGAGGCCACGCACCAATCCCTTGCGGTCTCCCTCAAGCAGGGCGTGATGCGCCCACGTGACCGTGGTGCCCGAGGTCAACAGGATCAACGTGTTGAGCAGCGGCAGGTGCCAGGGATCGAATGTCTGGATTCCCTTCGGCGGCCATACGCCATGCGTGAACGCGATGCGGCCGACGTCGGTGGCGAGATCGGGAAACAGCGCCGTGTTGAAATAGGCCCAGAACCAGGCGACGAAGAACATCACCTCGGAAGCGATGAACAGGATCATGCCGTAGCGGTGCGAGATCTGCACGACGCGGGTGTGATCGCCCTTGAACTCGGCTTCGTTGATGACGTCACGCCACCAGCCGATCATCGTGTAGACGATGCCGACCGCGCCGACCGCGAACACCAGCGGCGCGAACGAAGTCGAATGGCGCATCCAGAGGATCAGGCCGACCGCGATGATGAAGGCCGATGTCGCTCCCACCGCCGGCCACGGGCTCGGATTGACGAGGTGGTAATCGTGGTGCTTGGTGTGGGCCTCAGCCATCGTCATCGTCTCCGTTCAATTCCCGTTCCGCGCGGCGTGCGCCGCCATCAATTTTTCTAAAGCTTGTTGTTCGCTTTGGTGTCCGCCTGTGCCACCGGTGGCACTACGTCCGGCAGGCGGTAGAAAGTATAAGACAGCGTGATCGTGTTCAGCGCGTCCTGGTCGCGGTCCTTCGCGATCGACGGATCGACATAGAACACCACGGTCATCTCGCGCGTTTCGCCGGCCTTCATCGTCTGTTGCGTGAAGCAGAAGCAGTTGATCTTGTTGAAGTAGGCGCCAACCGTCGGCGGCGAGACGTTGTAGGAAGCCTGCGCGGTTATCTCGCGCGCGGCCTCGTTGATGACCTTGTAGTGCACGGTCACCACGTCGCCGATGCGGACCTTGAGCGCGTTCTGCTCAGGCTTGAAGCTCCACGGCAGGCCGGGCGAGACGTTGGAATCGAAACGCACGGTCACGGTGCGGTCGAGCGCATGGTCCGGCGCCTGCTTCGAGACGAGCGGCGTGCCGGCAAAGCCGGTGGTACGGCAGAACCAGTTGTAGAACGGAACCGCGGCATAGGCCGCTCCGACCATCGAGGCGACGAACGCGCCACAACACGCGGCGATCACAACGTCGCGGCGTGAGGAATGGATGTTCTTGCGATGCTCGGTCATAAGATCACAATGGCCGGACCAGAACGATCGGGCCTTTTACGAGCGTTACAATGTAAAAAAGGATCACCAAAGCGCCCAAAGCCAGCGCAATCGCAATCGAGCGGGACCGCCGCGCGCGCTTTTGCGCTTCGGTGAGAACGATGCCCTCGTCTTTCTTCGGTTGCTGGTCCATGGCAATGTCCTGCGCTGCGCTCACGCGGCCAACCGGCCGATCAGGCCGCCCCAACCGCGCTCAATAAGCAGAACTGCGAACAGCAAGAAAAGATACAGGATCGAGAAGGCGAAAAGATGCCGGCTTGCGCGATCCGCTGGACGGCGTTCGCCAAAGACCTGCCAGGCCAGCGCCACCATGATCGCGCCGGTCGCGACCGCCGTCACGCCGTAAAGCACGCCGGCATAGCCGAGCGCCCAGGGCGCAAGCCCGATCGGCACCAAAACGAGCGTGTAAAGCAGGATCTGCTTGCGGGTTTCGGCATCGCCGGCAACGACCGGCAGCATCGGTACACCGGCGCGCGCATAGTCTTCTGTGCGGTAAAGCGACAGCGCCCAGAAATGTGGCGGCGTCCAGAAGAAGATTATGAGGAACAGCACGATTGGCTCGAGCGACAAAGAGCCGGTCGCGGCGGCCCAGCCGATCATCGGGGGAAACGCTCCGGCTGCACCGCCGATGACGATGTTCTGCGGCGTCAAGCGCTTGAGCCAGACGGTGTAGATGACGACGTAGAAGAAGATGGTGAAGGCGAGCAACGCGGCCGCCAGCGTGTTGACCAGCAGGCCGAGCACCACCACGGCAAACGCCGCGAGCGTCAACCCGAATGCGAGCGCCTCGCCCGGCTTTACGCGGCCGGTGGGAACCGGACGCCGCGCCGTGCGCACCATCTTCGCGTCAATGTCGGCGTCGTACCACATGTTGAGCGCACCGGCGGCGCCGGCGCCGACCGCGATGCAGAGCAATGCGGTGAAGCCGATCACCGGATGCACGGACACCGGTGCGATGGCGAGGCCGACTAGCGCGGTGAACACCACCAGCGACATCACGCGCGGCTTCATCAGCGCGATGTAGTCGCCGACGCTTGCGAGGCTCGGTTCGGCATCGACCCGAGCCCCCGTGCCCGGCATCGGGCTGCCGACGTTTGCGCCTTCGCTGACGAGCGACATGAGTTCCGGACCAAGTTCTATTTAATGCGCGGCAAGGTTTCGAACTGATGGAACGGCGGCGGCGACGGCAGCGTCCATTCCAGCGTCGTCGCGCCGGCGCCCCACGGATTGTTGCCCGCCACCCGCTTCTTGATGAACGCTTCCGCTACGCCGATAAAGAACACCACCGCGCCAATGGCGGCAATGTAGGAGCCGTAAGACGAGACTTCGTTCCAGCCGTGGAAGGCGTCCGGATAGTCGACCGTGCGGCGCGGCATACCGGCAAGCCCGAGGAAGTGCTGCGGGAAGAAGATGATGTTCACGCCGATGAACATGATCCAGAAGTGCAGCTTGCCGATGGTTTCGTTGTACATGTAGCCGCTTATCTTCGGGAACCAGTAGTACCAACCGCCGAAGATGGCGAACACGGCCGCCACGCCCATGACGTAATGGAAATGGGCGATAACATAATAGGTGTCGTGCAACACGCGATCGACACCCGCATTGGCGAGCACGACGCCGGTGACGCCGCCAACCGTGAACAGGAAGATGAAGCCAATTGCCCACAGCATCGGCGTCTTAAACTCGATCGAGCCGCCCCACATGGTGGCGATCCACGAGAAGATCTTTACGCCCGTCGGCACCGCGATCACCATCGTGGCAGCGATGAAGTAGGCCTGCGCGCCGGTCGAAAGGCCGACCGTGTACATGTGGTGCGCCCAGACCACGAAGCCGATGCCGCCAATGGCGACCATCGCGTAGGCCATGCCGAGATAGCCGAACACGGGCTTCTTCGAGAAGGTCGCGACGATCTGGCTGACCATGCCGAACCCGGGCAGGATCAGGATGTAAACTTCCGGATGGCCGAAGAACCAGAACAGATGCTGGAACAGCAGCGGATCGCCGCCGCCTTCCGGATTGAAGAACGTGGTGCCGAAGTTGCGGTCGGTGAGCAGCATGGTGATGGCGCCGGCGAGAACCGGCAGCGCCAGCAGCAGCAAGAAAACCGTCACCAGAATCGACCACACGAACAGCGGCATCTTGTGCATGGTCATGCCCGGCGCGCGCATGTTGAAGATGGTGGTAATGAAGTTAATCGCCCCGAGAATCGATGATGCGCCGGCCAAATGGATCGACAGGATGACGAAGTCCACCGCCGGGCCGGGATGGCCGCTGGTCGACAACGGTGCATAGATCGTCCAGCCGGTACCGGCACCGAGCGCGCCGGGCTCGCCTTCGACAAACATCGACGTGAGCAGCAACGTGTACGAGGCCGGCAGCAGCCAGAACGAGATATTGTTCATGCGCGGGAACGCCATGTCCGGCGCGCCGATCATGAGCGGAACAAGCCAGTTGCCAAAGCCGCCGATCATCGCCGGCATCACCATGAAGAAGATCATGGTCAGGCCATGAGCGGTGGCGAACACGTTATATTCGTGCGGGCCCGGAAAGATCTGAATGCCCGGATTTTGCAGTTCCATGCGGATCGCGATCGACATCGTCGCGCCGATCACGCCGGCCACGATCGCGAAGATCAGGTACATGGTCCCAATGTCTTTGTGATTCGTGGAATAGACGAAACGCCGCCAGCCCGTCGGATGACCGTGCGCGCCGTGCTCTTCGTGTCCGTGTGCTGTCGCCGTGTTAGCCATTGTCCTAATCCTTCGAGCTTCTGCCGTCGCCCGTTCGTTGTCGCTTCAAGTTACTTGACGGCTTGAGCCGCCGCGATTGCATTTGGATCCGGTTGTGCGTCGTTGTCCTGCGCGAACTTCTTCTTCGCTTCCGCGAGCCAGGCTGAATAGTCCTTCTCGCTGACGACATGAACCGCGATTGGCATGAAAGCGTGATCGCGGCCGCAGAGCTGCGAGCATTGACCGTAGTAGACCCCCTCGCGCTCGGCCTTGAACCAGGTTTCGTTCATGCGGCCGGGAATGGCGTCGATCTTGATGCCGAACGAGGGGACCGAGAACGAATGAATGACGTCCGCGCCTGTGACAAGCACGTGCACGACCTTGTTGACCGGCACGACCAGATCGTTGTCGACCGCGAGTAGCCGCGGCTGATCGGGCTTGCGCTCCTTGTCCTGAAGCATCAACGAATCGAAATCGAGCTTGGCGTCGGGGTAGCTATAGCTCCAGAACCACTGCTTGCCGGTTACCTTCACGGTCAGATCGGCTTTCGGAACCTTCAGTTCATAGAACAGCAACCGAAACGACGGCACGGCGATCGTCACGAGGATGAGCACCGGCACGATCGTCCAGAGGATTTCGATGGCGGTGTTGTGCGTGGTGCGCGAAGGCACCGGATTGGCGCGTGCATTGAAGCGCACGAGCACGATCACCAGAAGCGCCAGCACGAGCAGTGCAATCGCCGCGGTGATCCAGAGCAGAAAGTCGTTAAACCAGGAGATGTCGTCCATCACCGGGGTGGCGGACTGCTGTAACCCGAGTTGCCACGGGTCCGGCTGGCCTAAGCCTGCTTGCGCCAATCCGCCGCTTGCGAGAATGGCCATGCCTGTGACCACAAAGGCGATCAACCGCTTGAGCATTTCGAATGCGCTCCTCGACGAAATTCTGCCGCGCTGGGCCCTATTCGCCGTACACCTCACGCTTGATGTTCGGCTCAACCCGCCGTGCACGGCGTTTTGCCACGGGCGTGGCATCTTGGCGGTCGTGCGGCGGGACAAGGGGAAATCCCGGCCTCTCAAACCACAATTTGGGGTCTCCCGCAATGCGCCTTGTTGTATGTCGCATGCGACAAACGGGTTACCCCCATGGCGTTGCGAGGCCATGATCGGTTACGGGTTCCTCCTCGCACCACCGCACCGCCACAATGGCCATGTTCTTGCCATTGCTTGACAGAACAGGCCGGTCATGACCCAACCTGATCGAATAAAATGCATGGCGGAGCATCGATTCGTCCGCGCCGCGGCCGCCAAGGTCAGCGAGGGCGCATCCCAAGGGTCTGGGCAATGAGCGTATTTGGGTATGGCAGGGGCGCGTGCAGATTACGGCTGGCCGTTTTGACGGCCGGGCTTTTTTTCACTCTTTCAGCCGGCACCGCATTCGCCCAAGGCGCCGTCAAATCGGTCCACCAGGACTGGCAAATCCGCTGCGATACCCCGCCAGGCGCCCACAGCGAGCAATGCGCGTTGATCCAGAGCGTCACGTCGGAGGACCGCGCCAATGTCGGCCTCACCGTGATCGTGCTCAAGACCGCCGACCAAAAGAGCCGCCTGATGCGGGTGGTAGCGCCGCTCGGCGTGCTGCTGCCATCGGGGCTGGGCCTCAAGATCGACCAGGCCGACATTGGCCGCGCAGGATTCGTGCGCTGTTTGCCCAACGGCTGCATCGCGGAAGTCGTGATGGACGACGAATTGATCAAGAAATTGCGCAATGGGAAAACCGCGACCTTCATCATCTTCCAGACCCCGGAAGAAGGCATCGGGTTTCCGATGAGCCTGAAAGGTTTCGGCGAAGGCTACGACAAGCTTCCTTAAGCCTGCGCGCGTGCTAGCCTCACGGTAACGCGCGGAGGGTATTGTGGAATTGGGTTTTGTCGGCCTCGGGGCAATGGGGCAGTTGATCGTGCCGCGCCTGATGGCGGCGGGTCACAAGGTCACCGGTTGGAACCGCTCGCGCGACAAGGCGGTAAGGCTCTTAGAAGCCGGGATGCTCTGGGCCGACACGCCAAGAACAGTGGCCGAACAATCGGAGATCGTTTTTTCGATCGTCACCGATTCTTCCGCCGTGAAGTCGGTTGCTCTCGGCCCCGACGGCATCGTCTCCGGCCTGTGCAAGGACGGCATCTACATAGACATGAGCACCATCGAGCCGGAAGCGAGCCGCGCAGTCGCCGCGGAATTCGCCAAAGCCGGCTCGATCATGCTGGACGGACCGCTCTCCGGCAGCCCGGTCACGGTCGTGCAGGGCAACGCCTCGATCATGATCGGCGGCGACGAGGCCGCCTTCGAGCGCGCGAAGCCGGTGCTGCTTGCCATCGGGCCGAAGGTGACGCGCATCGGCGGCAACGGACTCGCGTGCCAGA
>JBAUHH010000035.1:0-2805 GCA_049680165.1 Pseudolabrys sp. | reverse complement strand
CCCTCGATCACCTTGCGCGGGAACGGGGTGCGCTCGCGCATCATCATGACGACGGCAAAGCCTTGGAGCGCCTTGATGACGGCATCCGGCCCGCCGATCGGATCGTTGAAGACCTTGACGTCGACGTCCTTTTTGATCGGCGACCAGTCGGCGAACTTCATCGCGACGTTTTGATAATCGTCAAGAATGGCCGCTTTGACACTCATTTGATGCCCGTCCTTGTTTCCTTGCCGCCCCGGTCGTTGACCGCCCGCACGGTCTCACCATAGCCTGAGGCCCACAACAAGAGCCTGCCGGCCCACCGGGACGAGCAGCCCGGAGGGGATACCAAGGGGAGGATAGTCTGCAGGGCATTCTCGCTGCTGCCGCCCCGGCCGTGGCCGTGCGCGACGCCATTTCGGTGCGCGATCTCTCGAAGGTTTATGACGGGCGGATGGGCTCCATCGCCGCCTTGCGCGACATCAATTTCAGCGTGGGTGAGGGTGAGTTCCTGTCGATTGTCGGGCCATCCGGCTGCGGCAAGTCCACATTGCTGAAGATTCTCGCCGGGTTGATGCCGGCTTCGAGCGGCGAGGCGCTGCTCAACGGCACGCCGATCGACGGCCCGCGCCGCGATATCGGCATGGTGTTCCAGTCGCCGGTGCTGTTTCCCTGGCGCAGCGTGATCGGCAATGCCCTGCTGCCGGTGGATGTGCAGCAGCTCGGCCGCGACCGCATGATCGACCGCGCGCGGTCGCTGATCTCGCTGGTCGGCCTCTCCGGTTTCGAGGATCGTTATCCGTGGGAATTGTCCGGCGGCATGCAGCAGCGGGTCGCGCTGGTGCGCGCGCTGGTGCACGACCCCGCGCTGCTGCTGATGGACGAGCCGTTCGGCGCGCTCGATGCGCTCACGCGCGAGTCGATGAACGTCGAATTGCAGCGCATCTGGCTCGATCGCCGCAAGACCGTGGTGTTCGTGACGCATTCGACCAGCGAGGCGGTGTTCCTCGCCGACCGCGTGATGGTGATGACGCCGCGCCCCGGCCGCATCGGCGACATGCTGACCATCGACCTGCCGCGGCCGCGCACGCTCGACGTGATGACGACGGAAGCGTTCGGCACTTACGTGCGCCGTATCCGTGCGGGCCTCAACGCCGGAGGAGGGCTGGAATGAAGTCCTCGGTCGGAAGTTTCACGCTGCGCCTGCTGCTGATCGCGGTGGTGCTCCTGGTCTGGGAAGGGCTGGTGCGGTTCTTCGCGGTGCCGGCTTTCATCTTGCCGGAGCCGTCCAACATTTTCATGGCGCTCTACCGCGGCATCGCCAGCCGGCTTTACATCGACCACATCGGCGTCACGCTGGCGGAGACGCTGATCGGTTTTGCACTCGGCACCTCGCTTGCCTTCCTGCTCGGCACCGTGGTGGCGCTCTCCCGCCGCACCGAATATTTCCTTTATCCCTTCATCGTCATGTTCCAGTCGATGCCGAAGGTGGCGCTGGCGCCGCTCATCATCGTCTGGTTCGGCCTCGGGCTGACCTCGAAGGTCGTGACCGCCGCGCTGGTCGCGTTCTTCCCGCTGCTGGTCAACACCATCGTCGGCTTGCGCTCGGCGGACGAGGACCGCGTCAGCCTGATGCGCTCGCTCGCCGCCTCGCGCTGGCAATTGTTCTGGATGCTGCAATTGCCGAACGCGATGCCCTACATCTTCGCCGGGCTCGAAATCGCAATGATCTTCGCGCTGCTCGGCGCCATCGTCGCGGAACTGGTCGGCGCGCAATCGGGCCTCGGCATGCTGATCCAGAGCATGAATTTCACCATGGACGTGGCCGGGCAATTCTCCGTGCTGCTGATCCTGTCGCTGGTCGGCCTCTTGCTCAACGGCATCGTCGTCGCCGTCCGCAAGCGCATCCTGTTCTGGGACGTCTCGCAGAAAATGGAAATAGAAGGCGCCAGGATCAAAAAGGGAGGAACATCATGACAAGAACACTCGCGCTGCTGTCGCTCGCCGCATTGGCGGCCACGATCACGCCCGCTGCCGCGCAGACCACGGTCAAGGTCGGCTGGTGCGCCAAGACCGTCACCTCGGCGGCGGCGCCTTACGCCATCGCTACCAAGATGGGCTGGTTCGCCAAGGGCGGCATCAAGGTGGAGCTAGTGCCGCTGCCCGGCTCGACCGATTGCGTCAAAACGGTCGCCACCAGGGACGTGGATTACTCGGTGCCGTCGATCGAGCCGCTGGCGATCATCCGGCCGCAGGGCGTCAAGGCGCTCAATTTCTACACGGCGTATCAGGGCAACATCTACGGCATCATGGTGCCGGCTGACTCGCCCGTGCAGAAATTCACCGACCTCAAGGGCAAGAACATCGGCGTCACCTCGATGGCCTCGGCTGGCGTGATCATCGCGCGCGCGATCGCCAAGACCGAAGGCATGAACCCAGACACCGACATCAAGGTCGTGGTCGCCGGCGAAGCCGCGCAGACCGCGGCGCTGTTGCGCAGCGGGCAGGTGGCCGCGCTCTCGCAGTTCGACACCCAATACGCGCTGACCGAAAACGCCGGCGCCAAATTGCGCCCGCTCGAGAAGGCGAACGCCCAGATCAAGCATTTCCCGTCGAACGGCTTCGTCGCGCTGGAGGAGACACTCAAGACCAAGCGCGCGCAGTCGGTGGCGCTGGCGCGTGGCTATGCCATGGGCACCGTGTTCGCGCTCGCCAATCCGGAGGCGGCGATCCGCATCCTCTGGGAGGTCTATCCGCAGACCAAGGCGACCGGCAAGGACGAGGCGACCGCGCTGCGCGACGACCTCGCCACCTTGAAGGCGCGCG
>JBAUHH010000034.1:0-1560 GCA_049680165.1 Pseudolabrys sp. | reverse complement strand
CGCATCCTCCGCCATGTAGAGCGGATTCTCGTAGCGCATGTCGATGACGGCGGTGCCGATCTCGATCCGCTTGGTGCGCGCGCCGACGGCGGCAAGCAGCGGGAACGGCGAGGAGAGCTGGCGCGCGAAATGATGCACGCGAAAATACGCGCCGTCCGCGCCGAGCTCTTCCGCCGCGACGGCGAGATCGATCGATTGCAGCAGCGCGTCGGATGCCGAGCGCGTGCCCGACTGCGGCGATGGGGTCCAGTGGCCGAAGGAGAGGAAGCCGATGTGTTTCATGGGGGGATGGATTTCATTGGGAAGTATATGGAGAGCGCTCACATGAGCTATAGAAAGACTTCCTATAGCTCAAAAACAATAATATTATGAGTTATAGAAAGGTGATCTATAACTCATGCCCTGGAACTGGCAAAGCCCGAAATGGCCTGTTTTTACCCGCGACTCCAAGGCCTTGGAGCCTTTGGAGCGCGGCTTCCTTTTGCGCTCGGGCGAATTCATCGGGGTCTTCAGGCATGTCGGGCCCAAGGATCAGGATTCTCTGAAAATTGAGATCATCAGCGACGAAGCGCTCAAGACCTCGCAGATAGAAGGCGAAATACTGAACCGCGATAGCGTCCAATCCTCTCTCAAGAAGCAATTCGGGTTGGGACAGGACGGACGCGCGGTGCCGCCGGCGGAACAGGGCATCGCTGAAATGATGGCCGATCTCTACAAGAATTTCCATGCGCCCCTCACGCATGAAACGATGTTCGCCTGGCACAAGATGCTGATGGGCGGCGATCGGCACATCAATGTCATCGGAAACTATCGGACGCATCCGCAACCGATGCAGGTTCTTTCAAATGTTGCGCACGAGCCGCGTGTCCATTTCGAGGCGCCGCCTTCTTCAAAGATGAAGGCGGAAATGGATGCCTTCGTGAAGTGGTTTAATGAAACCGCGCCGAAAGGGCCTCGGCCTCTTCCGCCGCTGACGCGCGCCGGCATTGCGCATCTTTACTTCGTCAGCATCCATCCGTTTGAAGACGGCAACGGCCGTATCGGGCGCGCGCTTGCCGAAAAGTCGCTCGCGCAAAATCTCGGTCATCCGACCTTGATCGCGCTTGCCTATACGATCGAGCGAGCCCGCAAGGCGTACTACGACGCGCTTGAGCGCAACAACAAAGATACGGCTATTACCGATTGGCTTGTCTACTTCGGGAATACGATACTCGACGCTCAGGCCAACACGATAAAGCGTGTGGACTTCTATGTCGCCAAAGCAAAATTCTATGAGGAATTCGGTGGCGAATTTAACGAGCGTCAGGACAAAGTCATCGCGCGGATGTTTCGAGAGGGCATTGACAGTTTTAAGGGTGGCCTGAGTGCAGAAAACTATATCGCGATCAGCAAGACGTCGCGGGCAACCGCAACGCGCGATCTACAGGAGCTTGTGGAGTTGGGCGTACTTACCAAAACCGGCGAGCTGCGGCACACGCGTTACCATCTTAATTTTCCTCAGAGGCAAGGCATCTGACCGGAGCCGTTGAGGCGCGAGAAGCCTCAACTCCCCGCCGCCTT
>JBAUHH010000033.1:0-15483 GCA_049680165.1 Pseudolabrys sp. | reverse complement strand
GCAGCACCCACACGCGCCCGCGCGTCGACCGCGCGCCTTTGCCGGCGTTGTGCGTGGCAAGGCGGCTGGCGATGTCGGTGGTCCATCCGACGTAAGTCAGATGGCGTTTTTTGGTGACTGTGCCGAGGACGTAGACGAAGCAGGCCATCCGCGCGTGAGCGTCAGCGCAAGCCCTGCCAGCGGCCGGCGAACGTGCCGGAAGGCACGACTGGCTGGGCGCCCGCAAGCAAGCCCGAGCCGTTCGTGGTCGAGCCGGAATAGGCGGTGCGCACTTCAGGCTGCGGCGGCGCGGCTTTGGCCTGCTCGACCGGCTTCGCCGCAGGCGCAGCCGGCTTCGCCGCCGTCATCACCGGATGCGGTTTCGCCGCCGGCTTCGGCGCGGAAGCGAGTTGGTGCGTCTTCGGCGTCGCCGGCGCAGCCGCGAGGCGATGCGGCGCTGCCGGTTTCTTTTTCGCCGCGGTGCTGGAGCCGCGCAACGCGGCCGTCTCGGCAGCGGGCTCGGCCGGCTTTGTGTCCGTCGGCGGCGGGCTGAACAGGTTGCCGATCAGGCTGGCGATGGATTGCTGTTGCGGCGGCGCTTCGCCGACCTTGGGCTGCGGCGCGGCGCGCGGGACCGGAACGTTTGCGAGCGCGAACGGCTGCACGACCGGCTCGGGCGACGCGTCGGCGACCTGCACGGTGGGCGCTGGGAGCGTAACAGCCGCATTGGGCCGCTGCTGGTCGCGCGGCAGGTAGCCTGGAATGTTCACGGTGCCGGAGGCGACCTGCAAGCGGCCGCTGTTGTCGCCCGGATCGCGCTGCTGCAGCGCGGCTTCGAACACCGGATTCATGCCGCCATCGACGCCGGTACGCATCGCCACGGTCTTCACGCCCTCGGAGATATATTCGGCGGTCTTGGCCTCATCCTCGCGCCGCTTCTGCATGGCCGGCTCGGAGATATTCTTGGCGATTTGGTAGACCGGGCACTTGCCCTTGGGGCTGAAATTGAGCGCCTTGTCGGAGCCGTCGGGCGCGACCGCGTCGAACACGTAACGCTTCTCGCACACGTCGACTTTCGGCTCCTGGAGCGACACCGCGAAGTGGTCGTAGCCTACCTTCAGCATCTTCCAGAACGCCATGTTCGGATTGTTGCGGTGCTTGGCCATGTTCAGCGCCGTCATGCGGAACGGGTAGGCCTGCAACTGGAACGCCTTCTGGCCGCCGAAAAACGACTCGCGCGCCAGTGCGTAGATTTCCTGCATCTGCTCGTCGGTCATCGCGTAGCAGCCGCGCGACGAGCAATCGCCGTGCACCATCAACTCGGAGCCGGTGCGATTCCAGGCGCGATCGAATGCGTTCGGATAGCCGGTGTTGAAAGCGAGATAGTAATTGGACCGCGGATTCATCTGCCCGGGGGTAATCGTGTAGAAGCCCTCGGGCGCCTGCCGGTCGCCTTCCTTGACCTTGGGGCCGAGATCACCGGACCAGCGGCAGATCGGATAGGTCTTGAGCAGCGCGTATTGCCCCTCGCGATCCTGCTTCCAGACTTCCATCTCCGCTTCTTCCTTGAAGATGCGGACGAGGATGGGCGAGCCCTTGTCCATCTGCTTCGCCTCGAGCTCGGCGACCATCTTGTCGGACAAAGGAGCCTGCGAGCGGCCCGTCATTGTGACGCTGTCGGTATCGCAACCGGCGAGCACAATTGTTGCGGCAATGGCCGCGGACGCCATGAGCGTTCGGGCAAGCGGGCGACGATTCAAACGCGATACTCCCCGAAGAAGGGTCGGGCCCTCATTGAGCAATCGTTATCCATAAGATGTGGCACGGGCAAGGCATTCTACCCAAATGGGATAACCGGGCTAAGTGTATGGTAAATCAACTGTAAATTGCCCACAGGCGGCCGCCCGCACAAGCCCGGCGCGGCGTTTCCGCGCGGAACTCAGGCCGGCGGCCTTTCCTCGCGGCCCATGGCGAGGAATTTCTCGCGCCGCTGCCGCCGCACTGTGGCGCGGTCGAGCCCGCGCAGTTCGGCGAGCGCATTACCGATAGCGTCGCCGGTGGCGGCGATGGTCGCTGCCGGGTCGCGGTGCGCGCCGCCGGTCGGCTCCAGGATCACGGTATCGATCACGCCGAAGCGCACCATGTCCTGCGCGGTGATCTTCATGTTGGTCGCCGCTTCCTGCGCCTTGGCGGTGTCGCGCCACAGGATCGAGGCTGCGCCTTCCGGCGAGATGACGCTGTAGATCGCGTGCTCGAGCATCAGCACGCGGTTGGCGGTGGCGATCGCGATGGCGCCCCCGGAGCCGCCTTCGCCGATGATCACCGCGATGTTGGGAACGCCGAGCGAAAGGCATACGTCGGTCGAGCGCGCGATCGCCTCGGCCTGGCCGCGCTCTTCCGCGCCGATGCCGGGATAGGCGCCGGCGGTATCGACCAGCGTGAGCACCGGGATCTCGAAGCGGTCGGCCATTTCCATCAGCCGCACGGCCTTGCGGTAGCCTTCCGGCCGCGCCATGCCGAAATTGTGCTTGAGCCGGCTCTCGGTGTCGGAGCCTTTTTCGTGGCCGATGACGCAAATGCTTTCGCCGCGGAAGCGGCCGAAGCCGCCGACGATGGCGTCGTCATCGCCGAATTTGCGGTCGCCGGCGAGCGGGATGAAGTTCGGCACCAACTGCGCGATGTAGTCGAGGCAATGCGGGCGCTGCGGATGACGCGCGACCTGCGTCTTCTGCCAGGGCGTGAGATCGGCGTAGAGCTCTTTGAGCGCCAGCGCGGCTTTGACTTCCAGCCGGGAGATTTCCTCGCCCACCGCAACGGCGTCGGCGGTCGTGCCCATCGCGCGCAATTCCTCGACCTCGGCCTCCAGTTCGGCCACCGGCTTTTCAAAGTCGAGATAGCTGCGCATGGGTTCTGTAAGTGAGTGGTGATGCCAAAGGAACTGACGCAGGAGAGCCTATTAAGTCAAGCAAACCGATGAATTTCGCGTTTACGGGCGAGCTATTTCTCCGCCAGCGGATGCAGGTCGCGCACCAGCGATTTCAGCCGCTCCTCCAGCACATGGGTATAGATCTGCGTGGTGGAAATATCGGCATGGCCGAGCAGCGTCTGCACCACGCGCAGGTCGGCGCCGTTGTGCAGCAGGTGGCTGGCAAATGCGTGACGAAGAACGTGCGGGGAGAGGCGCGCCGAGGGAATGCCGCAAGCCGACGCGAGCGCCTTCAGCTCGCGGGCGAAATGCTGCCGCGTGAGATGGCCTTGCGCGCCGAACGATGGAAACAGCCATTTCGACTCCGCCGCGCGGCCGGCTTCCTCGCGCAGATCGAGATAGTCCGTCATCGCGCGCTTCGCCGCCGCATTGAGCGGCACCATGCGTTCCTTGCCGCCCTTGCCGCGCACCACCAGCATGGGCTGGTCGCGCCGCGCGGCCGACGCCGGCAGCGTCACCAGTTCGGACACGCGCAAGCCGGTCGCGTAGACGACTTCGAGCAGGCAATTGAGCCGCGCCGCGCGCAGCCGCTGCGGCAGTGTTTGCTTCTTGTCGTTCATTCCCTTGCGCGCGTGCTCCAGCAATGTGTTGACTTCATCGATCGACAATATCTTCGGCAACGTGCGGCCGCGCTTCGGCCCTTCCAGCACCGCGGCCGGATCGTCGCGGCGTTTTTGCTCGGCGTAGAGGAAACGATAAAGCTGGCGCACCGCGGACAGCCGCCGCGCCAGCGACGAGGCTTTGAAGCCGCGCTTGGAAAGGCTCTTCAAAAATCCACGCAGGTCGTCGGTGCTCGCATTGGCGAGCGTGCGGCCGTTGTCGCCGAGATACGCGCCGAGATCGGCGAGATCGCCGCGATAGGCGGCAAGCGTGTTAGCGCCGGCGCCGCGTTCGGCCGCCAGCATGTCGAGGAACAAGGCGACGAGCGCTTCGTCGGATTGCTTCGCCGGACGGGCCATGGTCGCGCCCGCTCCCGGCGTCATTGATGCTTGAGGAATTTGGCCGGCGGCACGGTCACGATGATCTCGCGCGGGTGCAACTGCACGAAGGTCGCGAGCCCGAACACCGCGCCGTAGGCGAGGCCGCCGATGAGCCCGACGAAGATCAGGAACCTGAAAAGACTCGGCATCGCTTAGTCCCGCGCGCTTCGGCGGTACCGGACCGCCAAGCCCTTAACCGGCCAAGCCGTTAACTAACAGCATCATCGGATAAAAAGTGTGAACGGCCGGCGCCCGGTTCACTCACCACGTCCGCCGGGAGGTGGCAAGGCCCCCGCGCTGGCCCGATTCTCCGTGCTATATGGGGGCGCTGGAATCGGCCGGAAAGCCCTCAGGATGAGCGATATCGCCACGCAAAATGCCGCCGGAACCGGCCTGGAAAAGGCCGTGGTCGTAGCACTCGGCGCGCGCTCGATCGTGCTCGTCGGCATGATGGGGGCGGGCAAGTCGTCGGTCGGCCGGCGGCTCGCCGCGCGCCTTGGCATTCCGTTCGTCGACGCTGATACCGAGATCGAAACCGCCGCCGCTATGACCATCCCGGAGATTTTCGCCAAGCACGGCGAGCCCGAGTTCCGCAAGGGCGAGGCCAAGGTGATCGCGCGTCTGCTCGACCAGGGCCCGCAGGTGCTGGCGACCGGCGGCGGCGCGGTGATGGACGCCGCAACCCGCGCCCTCATCCACGACAAGGGCATTTCGATCTGGCTCAAGGCCGACGTCGACGTGCTCATGCGCCGCACCAAGCGGCGCAGCGACCGCCCGCTGGTCGAGCACATCAGGGCGCTGCTGCCGCAGCGCGAGCCGTTCTATGCGCAGGCCGACATCACGGTGCAGTCGCGCGAAGACCCGCACGACACCATCGTTGCCGAAATCATCGGCGCCCTGCCGGAAAAGCTCGCCGCGCGCGCCGCGGAGAAAAGCCGATGACCGCGCCGTTGCGCCAGGGCGAGCCGATCGTCGTCAACGTCGGGCTCGGCAATCGCGCCTACGACATCGCCATCGGCCGTGGCCTGCTCGCCTCGCTCGGCACGCGCATCAAGGCGCTGCGTCCCGGCGCGCGCGTCGCAATCGTCACCGACGAGACGGTGGCGAAGCATCATCTTCCCGCCGCCGAGGCCGCGCTCAAATCGGCCGGGATCGACGCCGCGCACATCGTCGTGCCGGAAGGCGAGGGCTCCAAGAGCTACGCGACCTTCGAGAAAGTCTGCGAAGCGATCATTGCCGCGCGCATCGAACGCAACGATCTCGTGGTCGCGCTCGGCGGCGGCGTCATCGGCGATCTTTCCGGCTATGCGGCGGCGAGCGTGCGGCGCGGGCTCGATTACGTGCAGGTGCCGACGACGTTGCTGGCGCAGGTCGACTCGTCCGTCGGCGGCAAGACCGGCATCAATTCCGCGCAGGGGAAAAACCTGATCGGCGCATTTCACCAGCCCGTTCTGGTGGTCGCCGATACCGCGCTGCTCGACACGCTGACGCCGCGCGTGTTCCGCGCCGGTTATGCAGAGGCCGCGAAATTCGGTCTGCTCGGCGACGCTGCGTTCTTCTCCTGGCTGGAAGCGAACTGGAAGGACATCTTTTCGGGCGGCGCGGCGCGCGAGCACGCCATCGCGGTCTGCACCCGCGGCAAGGCCGGCATCGTCGCGCGCGACGAGCGCGAGACCGGGGAGCGCGCGCTGCTTAATCTCGGCCACACATTCGGTCACGCGCTCGAAGCCGGCGCTGGATTTTCCGATCGCCTGCTGCACGGCGAGGCGGTCGCGCTTGGCATGGTGCTGGCGTTCGAATTCTCCGCGCGCAAGAAACTGATCGGCGCGGCCGACGCGGACCGCGCGCGCGCGCATCTTGCCGCGGCCGGGCTGCCGACCCATCTCAAAGACGTGCACGGCGGCGTGCCGGGCGTCGATCAATTGATGGATCTGATTGCGCAAGACAAGAAAGTGAAGCGCGGCAAGCTCACCTTCATCCTGGTGCGCGGCATCGGGCAAGCGTTCGTCGAGAACGACGTCGATCCCGCCGAGGTACGTGCGTTCCTTACGGACAAATTAGCCAGCGCGTGATCCCGAAAAGGGGGCACCGTTTTTCGGAAAACATCACGCGCCGAGAGTACTAGATGACCGCGAACGACTGGCTCTCCCTCGTCATCGTGCTGGTCTGCCTGCTGCTCTCCGCATTCTTCGCCGGCAGCGAGACCGCGCTCACCGCGTCGTCGCGCGCCAGCATGGCGCGGCTGGAAAAGCACGGCAATCGCCGCGCCGGCATCGTCAACCGGCTACTCGAGCAGCGCGAGCGCCTGATCGGCGCGCTGCTGCTCGGCAACAACGCCGTCAACATCGCGGCCTCCTCGCTCGCCACCGGCATATTGCTCGAATGGCTCGGCAATGCCGGCATCGTCTACGCCACCGTGGTGATGACCGCGGTGGTGGTGATCTTCTCCGAGGTGTTGCCGAAAACCGCGGCATTCAACGCGCCCGATCGCTTTGCGCTCGCCGTCGCGCGGCCGATGCAATGGGTCGTCCGGCTGCTCGGCCCGATCTTGATGGCGATCGAGGCGCTGGTGCGCTGGCTGCTCAAATTCGTCGGCATGACCGTGGGCGAGGATCAGCAGGTGCTGTCCGCGCGCGAGGAATTGCGCGGCGCCGTCGATCTGATGCACCGCGAAGGCGGCGTCGAAAAAATCGACCGCGACATGTTCGGCGGCGTGCTCGATCTGCGCGAGCTCGCGGTCTCCGACGTGATGGTCCACCGCACCAACATGATCACGCTGTGTGTGCAAGATCCTGCCGAAGACGTCGTCAACGCGGTGATCGCCTCGCCGGTGACGCGCATTCCGCTCTGGCGCGACCAGCCGGAGAACATCGTCGGCATCCTGCACGTGAAGGATTTGTTGCGTGCGCTGCATGCGGTCGACGGCGACGCCGGCAAAGTCGACATCGCCGCGCTGATGTCGGCGCCGTGGTTCGTGCCGGACACGCGGCCGGTGTCGGAGCAGCTCAAGGCGTTCCGCCGCCGCAAGACGCCGTTCGCGCTGGTGGTGGACGAATACGGCGAAGTCGAAGGGCTGGTCACGCTCGAGGACATTCTGGAGGAAATCGTCGGCGACATCACCGACGAGCACGACGTCGCCATGCCGGGCGTGCGGCGGCAGCCGGACGGTTCGGTCAATGTCGATGGCGCGGTGCCGATCCGCGACCTCAACCGCGTGATGGAATGGAATCTGCCGGACGAGGAGGCGACCACCATCGCCGGCCTCGTCATCCACGAAGCGCGCTCGATCCCCGACATCGGGCAGAGCTTCACCTTCCACGGGTTCCGCTTCCGCGTCTTGCGCCGCTCGCGCAACCGTATTACCGCGTTGCGCATCCAGCCGTTACAGCAGCGCAAGCCGGCCACGGCGAGGGCGCGCTAAGCGAAATCGAGATTGCGAATTTGGTCAGCGGCGGTTGGCAAATACCGTTTGCGCCGGAAAGCAGATTCGCTTCCGGCGCTTCGTGTTTGGTGTGGCTCGCAGCGCGGCAGTTCCAAAATTTGTGACGCGCCGGTTCCAGATTTGGAAAAGCACGTTTGTCAAAGAACTTGCAAAGAGGCCGCGACACTTAAGTTAAGTGCGAGATACGAAGCCCAAAGCAGGCAACAATCGTCGCTCGCAATTCGTTCCATGCAAGTTCTTCGGCTCCGTCATTCGTCTTCCATAGATTGACCGATTGTCGCACCCCGGAGAGTGTGCATGCGGGCGACAATTTGTCACAGAATGATAACAGGAGGCGATGATGCACGGATCGGCCAAGTGTTATTCGAACAAGTACTACTCGAAAATGAAGATCAGCCCGCTGCTCGGAGCGCTCGCGCTCGCGCCGGCACTATTCTTGGCAGCGCCGGCTGCGGCTGATGAGGTCTTCAGGGCGACCTCGGCGATCACGCTGCCGGGGACTCAGCAAGTCCAGTCGTTCGATATCAGCTGGGTCGATCCTCGTCTCGGCCTTTATCTTCTCGCTGACCGCACAAACAAATCCGTCGACGTCGTCAGGACCGACACCAACCAGCTCGTGACGCAGTTGATGGCCAACTTCGCCGGCGCCCAGGGCGGCAACAACGACATTGCCGGCCCGAACGGCATTATCACCATCGGACACCAGGTCTGGGCAGGCGACGGCGACAGCACGCTCAAGATCATCGACCTGAACACCGGACAGCTGGTTGTGCCGCCTATCAGCACCGGCGGCACCAAGCGTGCCGACGAGCTTTGTTTCGATCCGAAGGAACGCCTGGTCCTGATCGCAAACGATGCCGACTCGCCGCCCTTCATCACCTTCATTTCGGTGGAGAGCGACACCGTCGTCGGCAAGATCGTGATGAACGGAACGCTCGGCACGCCGAACGCCACCGGAGGCATCGAGCAATGCCAATGGAATCCACGGACCGGGAAATTTCTGCTGAACCTTCCCGAAGTCAACGGTCCCGGTGACGACACGGCGGCCGGCGCCGTCGTTGTCATCTCGCCAAAGAGCATGAAGGTCGAACGCACCTTCATCGTCGACCACAGCAAATGCGCCGGGCCGCAGGGCATGGCGATCGGCCCTGAACATCAGGTGCTGCTTGGATGCAATCAGCCAAGCGGCCTCAAGGAGGTCGGCGGTCCTCCGACCACCGATACGACAGGAAACGGGAAGTTCTCGACCGTGGTGATCGATGACGACGCGGATCACATCATCGCGGCGCTCGGCAACGAGTCAGGCAGCGATGAAGTCTGGTTCAATCCCGGCGACGACCATTACTTCCTGGCGCGGTCATCCGCCGCGGGCAATCAGCAGGTCGGCATCGTCGATGCCAAGCATCTTGGTGAAGACGCCAGCGTCATCATCAGCTCACCTGGAACCGGCAACGCCCACTCGGTCGCAGCCGATCCGTTCCGCAACCAGGTTTACGTGCCGGTCCCGGCCACTGCCACTGCCGGCGTCTGCGCGTCGGCGGGCGGGACCAATGCGCGCGGCTGCATTGCGGTGATTACGGCGAACCATGACGATTGTAGCCACCACGGGCGGGACGACGACCACCGCCACGGCGATGAAGACAAATGCCACGTGGCGCACCGCTAACGTAATGGCGGCCACTGCATAATCTGCGGATGCCTTGCCGATGCACGCTGCCCGGGGTGCGAAGTCGATGCGCGATTGGTTGCGCATGGGCCTCGCTCCCCGGGTAGTCGCCAAATGAGGAAATGCGACCTTCGCCTGGCGCACTTTGCGCAGTTCCTGCGCAAATAGCCGTGCACCGCAAGCGCCATTCAAAAGATGCCCGGCACGAGCCGCCAGTGCACCAGCGCAGGAATCGCGCCCAATGTAGGTCCTAGGTCCAACTCGACCTGCCCGCGCGCGTTGTGAAGATAAGTGTTTGAACTTCGCACCGGCCAAGCGACCACCGTCTCGCAGCAAGAAGCTTTGGAGGTCGCACGGGAGAGACGGATGTTTCTCGATTATTTTGCGCTTGGCGTATTGATCTTCGTCGCCGTCACGCTGTTCTACGCGATCATCGCCATTCACGACATTCCCTACGAGATGGCAAAGCGCCGCAATCATCCGCATCAGGACGCGATCCACGTCGCCGGCTGGGTGAGCCTTTTCACGCTTCATGTCATTTGGCCGTTTCTCTGGATCTGGGCGACGGTTTATCGGCCGGATCGCGGCTGGGGATTTACCGGGCAGGGTGAGTCTGCCGTCTCGCCGGGCGCCGCGCTCGCGCAGCTCGAGGAACGGATTGCCAGGCTCGAGCAACGCTTGCCAGGCGAGAAACCGGAGCAGCGCGCCGCGGATAAAAGATCCGATGCGCCGGCCGGGGAGAAGCCCTGATGGATATCCTTCTGGTCCTTACCTACACCGCGATCTGCTACGCGGTGTTCAAGATCTTCAAGATCCCGGTCACCAAATGGACAGTGCCGACGGCCGCGTTGGGCGGTGTGTTCATCATCTCAGCGCTCATCCTGTTGATGAGCTATAACCATCCTTTCACCAACGAAGGCCGCATCTATTTCACGTCGGCTCCCGTCATCCCTTCGGTTAGAGGACCGGTGATCGACGTGCCGGTAACGCCGAACGTGCCTTTGAAGAAAGGCGACGTGTTGTTCCGTCTGGACCCTCGTCCCTACCAATATACTGTCGACGCGAAGCGTGCGGCGCTCGCCGAGGCCGAGCAGAACGTCCTGCAGCTGAAGTCCGCCTTGGATGCCGCCAATTCCGTCGTGGATGAAGCACGTGCCTCGCGCGATCGCGCCAAGCAAGCCTTCGACCGCGCCAACGACGCCAACGAGAACGCCCGCAGCGTCGGGCGGCCTTTGCCGATCGCCGAGCTTGAAGTCGAGAATCGCCGGGGCGTCTATCTCGCGGCCGAGGCCGCCGTGAGCACGGCGCAGGCGCGGGCGAGCCAGGCGCGGCTCGCTTACGAGTCGCAACTGGACGGCGTCAATCCGACGGTGGCCCGGCTGCGCGCCGAGTTGGATAATGCCGAGTACGAACTCGGCGAAACGACGGTTCGGGCTCCGACTGACGGTTACGTCAGCCAGGTTTTTCTGCGTCCCGGAATGATGGCGGTACCTTTTGTCGCGCGGCCGGTAATGGTCTTCATCCACAAGGACAAGGAGCTCGCCGCCGCCTTTATCCAAAACTCGCTGCAACGCGTACGCGTTGGTGACGAGGCGGAGATCGCATTCACGGCGGTTCCGGGCCGCATCTTCAAGGGCAAGGTCAAAGCGATTATCGACGTGATGGCGCAGGGACAGTTGCAGCCGTCAGGCGCGCTCCTCGATCCGCAGGCGCCGGAGCGCCTGTCACCCGGGCGGGCATTGGCGACGATCGAAATCCTCGACGATATCTCGCCGTACCAGTTGCCCGGCGGCGTGTCGGCGGAGGTCGCGATCTACACGGATCATTTTCATCATGTCGGCGTCATGCGGCGCGTCCTGCTGCGCATGAGCAGCTGGATGAACTACGTTTTCCTGGAACATTAGACTGTTGGCTGCGGCCTGGAGGCCGCGTTTACGACACGCCGCCTTCGCCCGGCGCCGCCGCATGAATGGCGAGCGCGTGCACGCTGGACGCCAACTCCGCCGATAACGTCTGATTGATCAGGCGGTGGCGCTGCACGCGTGTCATTCCTTTGAACAATTCCGACACTATATAAATGCGGAAATGCGTCTGCCCGCCCGGCCGGTGTCCCGCGTGACCTTCGTGCTGGTTCGACTCGTCCACCACATTGAGGCTTTGCGGCGCCAGGGCCTCGGTCAATTTTTTCGTGATGACATCCGCGGTGCGCATGTCTGTTACCTAATACGCCGTCGTGCACGATCCTAGCCCAAAACAGGTTCCCTGCGCTCCGTTGAATCGCCTCGCAAATCCTGAGTCGTTCTCAAGTCAAGCCTTGAATGCGCGCGCGCAAAAAGCGCATAATGATCGGTCATGAAATTCGACTCACCGCTTTTCGATCGCGTCCGCGTCAAGCCGGAGAAAGACCGCCGTCCGAAAACCGGCGGGCCGTGCTGTGAATGGGCCGGCTGCGCCGAAATCGCGACACACCGCGCGCCCAAGGGACGCAACAACGAGAAAGAATACTGGCGTTACTGTCTCGGCCATGTGCGCGAATACAATCAGTCGTACAATTTTTTCGCCGGCATGAACGACGCCGCCGTGCTGGCGTATCAAAAGGACGCCATCACCGGCCATCGCCCGACCTGGAAGATGGGAACCGGCAAGGCTGCCTCGCGCGCCGATCTGCGCGGCTTCGGCACCAGCGCCGATCCGTTCGGCCTGTTCGGCGAGGGCTTGCGCACCGAGCAGAAGCAGCGCGCGGAACAGCAGCGGCCGATCCGCAACGCGGAGCGCAAGGCGCTCGACTCGCTCGGCCTCGAGGTTGGCGCGACGCCGCAAGAGGTGAAGAAGCGCTTCAAGGAACTGGTGAAGCGCCACCATCCTGACGCCAATGGCGGCGACCGCTCGACCGAGGATCGGCTGGTCGAGATCATCCAGTCGTACAATTACCTCAAGTCCGCCGGCTTCGGCTGAACCAGCACCATTTCTGTGCGATCAAACGCGGGCGATGAGATACCGGAATTTGTTGTTCAAACGGTACTCGCCCGAAGGCTTGCGGTAGGGCGCAATCGCATTCGCGACCGCGTCACGCGCGCGCTCCATCCCCGAGTTTCGGATGGCCCGTTCGGCGGGTCCGGCAGACAGCATTGCGCGCAACGCTATGTCCAGGCTCGGGTAGGTCCATGGACATTCAACATCGACCACGGCGATCGGCGTCAGACCGGCCTCGGACGCCAGCGCCTTTAGTTTGGATTCGTCGGACAAGGCAAAAGGGCCCGGCGCTCCCGGCGGCGCTGGTGGCATCAGCGCGCCCAGCGCTTTGAGGTGGCCGGCCGCTTCGCAATCTTCCGGCAGGCCCCAGGTTGCAATCACGATTGCGCCGTCTGGCTGCGTCACACGGCGTGCTTCGCGCAGGGCGTTGCTTGGTGACGCAGCATATTGAAATGCATTGAAGCCGGTCACCACATCGAAGCTTCCATCCGCATAAGGCAGGGTTTCCATCTCTCCGACGCGAAAGTTTCGGCCAGGCAAGCGCTCGCGCGCGATTTCGATAAAGGCGGCGGAGGCATCGATGCCGCTGACGTTTGTAATCTTCTGGGCAAACACTTGCGTGGCGAGGCCTGGGCCGCAGCCGACATCGAGGCTCGATCGCGCGTTTGCAAGTTCGGGCCGCTGGAGCACGCTTTCATACAGCGGACGGAAATACCCTTCCTGCAACTCGGCGTAGTCACGGGCACGGACGCTCCACAGGTCGCCTTGCATTTGCCCGGAGCCGGTGACGCGCGCCGGCGTGATGACATTGTTCATCGCTGCCTCCTTCGATGTTGTGTCATCTGACAAACTGTCCTGGAACGGCCGTGCCGTCATGAGGCCCTTGGCCCAGGCTCCGTTATGATGTGCGCGAATTTTCTGAATTACTGGGCCAAGAGGCCTAGAGAGGCCTGGACGAAGCGCTAGGCAGGCAAGCGTCCAAATCCCACCTCACGCGCGCGCACGATGGCTTGGGCGCGGTTGGGGATGTCCAGCTTATTGAAGATGTTGTTGATGTGATTGCGAACAGTTTTGGCGCTTAGCGATAATTGGCTTGCAATCTGCGCGTTGTCGAGGCCGCGAGCGATCAGTTCGAGAACTTCGCGCTCGCGCTCGGTAAGTTCGGCAAACGCCATCCCTGCAGAATCCTCGCGTTTGCCGTGAACGAACCGGGCCATCTCGGCGAAGAACTGCTTCCAGGCCGGCTGGTGCTCCAACAAGATGTGATTGCGGCTTTCCAGCGGAACGAATTCCGCGCCGGGAATTGAACCGGCGATCATGCGGCCCTCGCCGAATGGGACACGGGCATCGTTGCGCGCGTGCATGACAAGCGTAGGGCAGCTGATCTTTGGCAGCAGGTCGCTGACATCCATCGCGTCAAAGCCCCGGATCAATCCAACCGCATTTTCCGCCGAGGTCGACATCCGTTGGAGATCGCTGAACCAGTGGTATTGCTCCGGCGTGCTCTCGGGGATGAACAGCGTGGTGTAGACTTGACGAAACGCCGGATTTTCACGCCCCCAACCAAGCTCGACAAGCTTCAGCATCGTGTTTGCTTCATCGCGATCCTGTGCGGACGGATTGCGCTTCATCCGGCCGCGCGCAAATGCACCGTACAGAACCAGATTGCTGACGCGCTCCGGGTGGCGCGCCGCGTAGGCAATGGCCAAGCTGCTGCCCTGGCAGCAGCCGAGAAGGATGAAACGCTGGAAACCGGCCGCGTCGGCCACCGCCTCAAGATCACGAAGATTGGCATCGAAGGAAAGATCTTTAACGTTCCGATCCGAAAGGCCGCAACCTCGGCCGTCGTATCGCGCCATGGTGTAGTTCTTCGCCATTTCGACGAGTCGCGGACGCCAAACGGGGCTTTGCCAATCGAATTCGAGGTGGTTGAGCCACGTCGAGACCTCGATCATCGCGGGGCCGCGGCCCGTCGTGGAGTACGCGATGCGAACCCCGTCTGAGGCCTTGCAGAAGCGAATTTGCGGCGCCTTGTGCATCTCTTCGAGCTTGCGCACGAATTCATGCGTTAGCAATCGGCATTGAGATTACGCAGATGCCAGCGTGCGGGCGTGCAATCGCCCGGTTCGGGATAGAGCGCGTCTCGTGGGGCCCTCCCACGCAGCCCAGCCCTGCCTTCCCGTCAGGCACAATCGTACCTATCTCATTGATAAAATTGATGGTGCGGCCCGGATTTGCGGGGTTTTTCCGGGCGTTGCCTTTTGCTAGGTTGCCCCGCCACATCCGGACCGTACGAGTCGGACCGCATAAGGGCTTCGGCGTTCCGAAGCCACGGAGGATCAATGACTGCCGCAGTTCAAGAAGTTGCCGGCCTGCCGGACATGAAAGTGTCGATCCGCCAGGTATTCGGCATCGACAGCGATATGGAAGTGCCGGCCTATTCGGAAGCCGACGAGCACGTGCCGGATCTCGATCCGGATTATCGCTTCGACCGTCCGACCACGCTCGCTATTCTCGCAGGTTTCGCCAAGAACCGCCGCGTGATCGTCACCGGCTATCACGGCACCGGAAAGTCCACGCACATCGAGCAGGTGGCGGCGCGGCTCAACTGGCCCTGCGTGCGCGTCAACCTCGACAGCCACATCAGCCGCATCGACCTGATCGGCAAGGACGCCATCGTCATCAACGACGGCGCGCAGGTCACCGAATTTCGCGACGGCATTCTGCCGTGGGCATTGCAGAACAACATCGCGCTCTGCTTCGACGAATACGACGCCGGCCGGCCGGACGTGATGTTCGTGATCCAGCGCGTGCTCGAGGCGTCGGGCCGCTTGACGCTGCTCGACCAGAACAAGGTGCTCAAGCCGCATCCTGCGTTCCGCCTGTTCGCCACCGCCAACACGGTCGGCCTCGGCGACACCTCGGGCCTCTATCACGGCACGCAGCAGATCAACCAGGGCCAGATGGACCGCTGGTCGATCGTGACCACGCTCAATTATCTGCCGCACGACAACGAAGTCGAGATCGTGCTGGCGAAGGCCAAGCACTATCGCAACGAGCAGGGCCGCGACATCGTCAACAAGATGGTGCGGGTCGCCGACCTCACGCGCAACGCGTTCATGAACGGAGACCTCTCGACGGTGATGAGCCCGCGCACGGTGATCACCTGGGCGGAGAACGCCGACATCTTCCAGGACGTTGGCTTCGCGTTCCGGCTTACCTTCGTGAACAAGTGCGACGAGCTGGAGCGGCCGATCGTCGCCGAGTTCTATCAGCGCTGCTTCGGCCAGGAGCTGCCGGAGAGTTCGGTGAACGTGGCGCTGAGTTGACTTTCTTTCCCTCTCCCCTCGTGGGAGTGGGTGCCCAGCAGCCGAAGGCTGCGAAGCGGGTGAGGGGGAATTTTCCTTCGAGTATGCCTGAAGGTCGCCCCCTCACCCGGCTCGCCTTCGCTGCGCTC
>JBAUHH010000032.1:0-1699 GCA_049680165.1 Pseudolabrys sp. | reverse complement strand
GGTCGCCAAGATCGGGCAGGACGGCCACGACCGCGGGCAGAAGGTGATCGCCTCCGCGTTTGCGGATCTCGGTTTCGACGTCGATATCGGCCCGCTGTTCGCGACACCGTCCGAAGCCGCGCGCCAGGCCGTGGAGAACGACGTGCATATTCTCGGCGTGTCGTCGCTCGCCGCCGCGCATCTGACGCTGGTGCCGGAGCTCAAGAGCGAACTCGCCAAGCAAGGCCGCGACGACATCATGATCGTGGTCGGCGGCGTGGTGCCGCCGCAGGACTACGACACGCTGATGAAGGCCGGCGCTGAGGCGATCTTCCCGCCCGGCACCGTCATTGCGGAAGCGGCCGAGAAGCTGCTCAAGACACTCAACAAGCGTTTGGGGCACGAGAAAGAGGCGGCCGAGTGAATGCCATGATCTTGCGCGCGGCTGCGGCCGCGCTGTGCGCGCTCTCGCTGGCGGGATGCGTCGATTCTTCCGATCCGATCCTTCCCGACTCGCAGCCGGTGTTCGGCGAGCGGCTGCGCCTTCAGCTCTACACCCTTGACAAAGGCTATGCGCGCGAGCCGGTGCAGGTGAGCTACACCTGGAACGGCGGGCTCTATACCCACGCCGCCGGCGGCTTGCGCGAGGTGAGCGCCTTCTCGGTGCATCCGTTCGAGGCCGGCGACTACATCATCCAGACCGTGTCGGGAAAGAAGGCGCTGGCGGCAGAATACGCGCTGATGCACAAGCTCGCCGAAGGCGTGTGGCAAGTGGTGCCGGTCGACGAAGCCGACGCCGACGAGCAGACGCGCGTCGCCTATTGCAAGAAGCTCGACATGGCGGCCTGCCGGATCGCTACGCGCGAGCAGCTGTTCGCCTTCGCGCGCGCCACCGCCGCCCGCAACAAGGATACCGGCGGGCTGGTGATCCGGCTGCCGGACGGTTCCGAGCCGCGCGAGCCCGCGAAACGCCGCGCGCCGCCGACGCGGCGCTGAAGCGGATGGGATAACGCCGCCGCGCCGGTCGCATTTTTCGCCCCGAACCGCTACACACGTCGGCAAACCAAGTGCATCCGAACGGCATAAGCTTCGCGCAACATGGCTTCGCGCAAAGAGCAGGCTCCGCCCGATCTCGCCCGCGGCATCCGCGACGGCGACCGCGCGACGCTGGCGCGCGCCATCACGCTGGTCGAAAGCACGCGTGCCGACCACCGCAAGGTGGCACATCGCCTCTTGCAGGAGCTGCTGCCGCAGACCGGCAAGGCGGTCCGCCTCGGCATCACCGGCGCGCCCGGCGCGGGCAAATCCACCACCATCGACGCGCTCGGTAGCTATCTCACCGGGCTCGACCGCAAGGTCGCGGTACTGGCGGTCGATCCGTCCTCGACGCGCACCGGCGGCTCCATCCTCGGCGACAAGACGCGGATGGCGAAGCTCGCCACCGATGCGAACGCCTTTGTGCGCCCCTCGCCCACCTCCGGCACGCTCGGCGGCGTCGCGGCGAAGACGCGCGAGACTATGCTGATCTGCGAGGCGGCCGGCTACGACGTGGTGATGGTGGAGACCGTCGGCATCGGCCAGTCGGAAACCGCCGTCGCCGACATGACTGATTTTTTCCTGGTGCTGATGATCCCCGGCGCCGGCGACGAATTGCAGGGCCTGAAGAAAGGCATCGTCGAACTGGCCGACATGATCGCCGTCAACAAGGCGGACGGCGACA
>JBAUHH010000031.1:0-14397 GCA_049680165.1 Pseudolabrys sp. | reverse complement strand
CCATTGCGCCGAGACGGCGCGGCGGTTGCGCGTGCGTCTCGGGGTCGATGAAGGCAGGCTGATGCTGACCTTCCAGTCGCGCTTCGGCACGGCGGAATGGCTCAAGCCCTATACCGACGCGACGGTGAAAAGCCTGGCGGAGCAGGGGGCAAAAAGCCTCGCGGTCATTACGCCGGGCTTTGCCGCCGACTGCCTGGAGACCCTGGAAGAAATCGCCATGGAAAATGCCGCGATCTTCAAGGCGGCGGGGGGCGAGAACTTCGCAGCCATTCCGTGCCTGAACGACAGCGAGGGCGGCATGGCGGTCATCAGCGGCCTGGTCCAGCGCGAGCTTTCCGGTTGGCTTTAAGCGGCCGTCTCGGGCCGGCAACGGCTCGTTAACCATAGCCTTTTACCTTCGTTAACCACCTGCCGGCCGGCCGGCGGCGCTTTTCAAAAGCGCCCGCTGCGCGGGCCGTCAGCCGTGTCCGAAGTTGTTGCTTTCATTCCCAGTTCGCGGAGTTGCGCGGCGTGCGTTCGAACGCCGGTCGCGCAATTTCGGGACGAGGAGGGTTCACCTGGTGCCGCGCTCAAGCCATCTGCGCACGGCCGCGCCACGCGTCGGCATGCTCGTCGCTGCCTGCGTGATGCTTTGGTGCGCCGGTGCGATGGCGCAGACACCGGCGCCACTTTTCCAGAGTCCGCTGGCGCCGCTGCCGGAAAGCGGCGACATGAAAAATCCGCCGCAGCGCTTTCAGAAAGTGCAGCAGCAGCAGCAGCTCGGTCAGCCGCAACGATTCATGCCGGCATCGGGCGCGGGCAAGACCGGCTTCGATTCAACCAATGCCCGCAAGCGTTCCGCCGCCGGCAAGCCCGCGCCCTATTCCGCGGCGCCATCAAACGCCGCAGCCGGCGCTTCGACGCCGGCCGCGATATCGCCGCCCACGTCGGCCAAAAGTGCGTACGCCGCGGCCGGGCAGCCGGGACAGCCGCCGGTCGAGCTCGGCCCGATCCGCAAGCCGCCCAAGAAACGCAAGCCGGAGGAAGATCCTTACGCGCCGCTCGGCATCCGCGCCGGTTCGTTCCTGCTCTATCCGGCGATCGAAGTGATCGGCGGCCACGATTCCAATCCCGGCCACTCTTCACCCGCGAAGGGCGCGTGGCTCTACACCGTCGCGCCGGAGATCCAGGTCAAGTCCGACTGGACCAATCACGAGCTCAAAGCCGATCTGCGCGGCAGCTACACCGGCTATACGCCCGACGAAACGCCGACGCTCAGCCGTCCGTACTTCAACGGCAAGATCGACGGCCGCATCGATGTCACGCGCGATACCAACATATTGCTCGGCACGCGCATGCTGGTCTCGACAGACAATCCGGGCAGCCCCAATTTGCAGGCCGGATTGGCCAAGCTGCCGATCTACACCACAGTCGGCGGCACGGCCGGTGCGGTGCAGCGCTTCAATCGGCTCGAGGTGACGGTGAAGGGCGATGCCGAGCGCACCGAGTATCAGAACTCGACGCTGACCGACGGCAGCATCGCCAGCAACAAGGACCGCAACTACAACCAGTACGGCGGCACGGCGCGCGTCGCTTACGAGCTCACACCGGGTGTGAAGCCGTTCGTCGAGGGAGGCGGCGACACGCGCCAGCACGATCTCGCCACCGATCTCTCCGGCTTCCAGCGCGACTCAAATGGCGTGGTCGGCAAGGCCGGTTCTACCTTCGAGATCAGCCGCCTGCTGACGGGAGAAATCGCCGCGGGTTACCTCCAGCGTGATTATGCCGATCCGCGGCTTGCCAAACTGGAAGGTTTCATCGGCCAAGGCTCGCTGACCTGGACCGCCAGCGCGTTGACCACCGCGAAGCTGTCGGTGTCGTCAAGCGCCGGTGAATCGACGGTGCCCGGCGTCTCCGGCGTGCTCTATCGCGACGTCGGCTTACAGGTCGATCACGCGCTGCGGCAATGGCTGATCTTCACCGCCAAGGCCGGTTTCGGCTACGACGACTATGTCGGCATCCTGCGGCGCGACAAGCGCTTCTCGCTCGGCGCCGGCTTGACCTACAAGATCAACCGCGAAGTCTCGATCAAGGGCGAATTCCGGCAGGACTGGCTGCGCTCGAATTCGATTGGCAACGATTACACCGCGAGCGTTTTCCTGCTCGGACTGCGGCTCCAGCGCTGACCGAACTTTATTTGCCGCCGAGCAATGTCTTCATTTCGGCGCGCAACGCCGGCGCGATGTCCTCGCGCTCCAGCGCATAGGCAATGTTGGCGGCGAGGAAACCGATCTTCGACCCGCAATCGAAACTACGGCCTTCGAATTTCAATCCGTAGAACGGCTGCGAACGCGCGAGCTGCACCATCGCGTCGGTGAGCTGGATTTCGCCGCCTGTACCGGCGGCCTGCTTGCCGAGCACGTCGAAAATCTCCGGTTGCAGGATATAACGGCCGGTGATCGTGAGGTTCGATGGCGCTTTGGACGCGTCCGGCTTCTCGACCATTTGCGTGATCGCGAACGCCTTGCCCTTGCTTTCGCCCACGCCGACCACGCCGTACATGTGCACGCGCTCGCGCGGCACTTCCTCCACCGCGATGATATTGGCCTTGGTCTCGAGCTTTTCCGCCGCGTCGATCATCTGCGTGAGACAGCCGCGCTCGTGCTGCACCAGCACGTCCGGCAGCAGCAGCGCGAACGGTTCGTTGCCGACGAGCTCGCGCGCGCACCACACCGCGTGACCGAGCCCGAGCGGCGATTGTTGGCGGGTGAAGCTGGTCGTGCCCGGGTCCGGCAGGTCCTGCGACAACAGTTCGAGGTCGGCCGTTTTGCCGCGCTCGTTCAAGGTGAGCTCCAGCTCGAACTGGCGGTCGAAATGGTCCTCGATCACGCTCTTGTTGCGGCCGGTGACGAAGATGAAATGCTCGATGCCCGCCTGCCGCGCCTCGTCCACCACATGCTGGATCAGCGGCCGGTCCACCACCGGCAACATTTCCTTCGGCATGGCCTTGGTCGCGGGCAGGAACCGCGTTCCGAGACCGGCGACCGGAAAAATGGCTTTGCGAATGCGGCTCATGCGGGATTTCGTCTCACGGGCTGAGGTCCGGCCAGAGAGAAACATGGACCCGCGTCGCGGTCCAGATGTGGATAGGGAAACGGGCCGCCATTAACGTCCTCGCAACATTATCCGGTCACCCATAAGCTGACGGCTGGGGGACGAAGGGGACGATGGTGGGATCGGGCAGGATCTACGGCTGTCTGTTGCTCGTCGCCCTTGCGGCGGGCGGCGCGGCGCTGGCGCAATCCTCGCGCAACAACCGCTCTTACGACGGGCCGACCGGCGCCATCTCGTCGGGCGTTCTTGATTCTGGCGCACCCGCTTGGAGCGGGACCTCTGGCGCCTCGGGCGACCCGTCGATGACGGCGGAGGCGATCCGCCAGGCCGCTGCGAATTTCCACAATTGCCTCGAAAGCCTGTGGCCTGCTGCCGCGCGGCGCGGCGTCACGCGCGCGACCTATGAGCATTACACCGCACAGATGACCCCCGATTTGCGCATCATGGATCTGCTCGATGCGCAGCCCGAGTTCACCAAATCGTTCTGGGATTATCTCGATCTGCTGGTGAGCGACGAGCGCATCGCGCGCGGGCGCGAGCTGCTGGAAAAATATAGCAATGTGTTCGACGCGGTCGAACGCGCTTACGGCGTGGACCGCTACGTCATTGCGGCGATCTGGGGCGTCGAAACCAATTACGGCACGCTTGGCGGCGAGCGCCCGGTCATCCGCTCCACCGCGACGCTCGCCTGCATCGGCCGCCGGCAAAGATATTTCCGCGAGGAGTTTCTCTCCGCGCTGGAAATTCTTCACCGCGGCGATATTCGCCCCGATCGCCTGATCGGTTCATGGGCGGGCGCGTTCGGGCCCACGCAGTTCATGCCGACGGCGTTCAAGCGTTTCGCCGTCGATTTTGACCGCGACGGCCGGCGCGACGTGGTGGATTCAATTTCCGATGTCATCGCCTCCACCGCCAACAATCTGAAGAAAGACGGCTGGGTCACGGGACAGACATGGGGCTACGAAGTCGTCGTGCCGGCGACGTTCAATTTCATGCTTGCCGACCGCTCACGCGTGATGACGCTGAACGACTGGGCGCGTGACGGCATTGTGCGTCCCGGCAACAAGCCGTTTCCGCGCGGGGACGATCACGCGTACCTCCTGGTGCCGGCCGGCGTGCAAGGCCCTGGCTTCCTGATGCTGCAAAATTTCCGCGTCATCATGAAATACAATCCGGCGGAGGCCTACGCGTTGGCGATCGGGCACCTTTCCGACCGGCTGCGCGGCGGCGAGCCGTTCGTGCAGCCGTGGCCGCGTTACGAGCGCGTGCTGTCGCGCGAGGAGCGGCTCGAGCTGCAGCAGCTTTTGGAGCGGAGCGGCTACAATGTCGGCGAACCGGACGGCCACCTTGGCGCCCGCACGCGGGCCGCGATCCGCGATTTCCAGGCCCAGGCGGGCATGGTTCCGGACGGTTTCGCATCCGCCGCCATTCTCAATCAGCTCCGCGGCCGCTGAAGCCCGTAAACCCTCGGAAATACGGCCTCTATCAGCCCGTTAAGGTAACCACGCCGCGACCTTTGAGTTGACATTTTTACGGCGCTAATGACCCTTCGGCATAGTCCACGGATAGGCCAGCGGCGCGTTCGGCAAAAGACGATGGCGGCAAAACGCAAATTATCGGCAGTGATCGGCGGCGCGCTGTTGCTCGCCGCGGCCGAACTCATCGCCGTCATCGCGATCAGCGTCCCGCTTACCGTCCCCGCGCAGGCGCAGCGCATGGACGACCGGTTTCCGTTCAGCAGCCGCCAGCAGCGCCCGCGCTCGGGCGGATTTTTCAACAATCTCTTCGGCCCGTTCGAATCCGGTCCGCGCTCTGGCGATCAACAGGCGCCGCAACAGCAGGATTACTCGCGAGCTCCGGCACCGAAGAAGTCGGACACGACGCCGACCGTCTCGGTCGCGGTCGTCGGGGACGCGATGGCGGACTGGCTTGCCTACGGACTTGAGGACACGTTTTCCGATTCACCGGAGATCGGCATCGTGCGCAAGAACCGCGCGCGCTCCGGTCTGCTCCGCTACGAGCCGCGCAGCGATCTCGACTGGCCGCACGTGGCGCGCGATTTCCTCGCCAAGGAAAAAGTCGATTATATCGTGGTGATGCTCGGCGTCAGCGACCGGCAGGCGATCCGCGAAACCGACGCCGAGCGCGACGCGGAGCAAAAGGAAACCGAAACCAACCAAACCGCGCAGGACCAAAATCAGGACGATCCCGATCAGCCGGCGATCACCGCGCCGGAGCCTGCGAAAAAAACAGCGGCCAAAGGCTCCGTCGAATTCCGCTCGCCGCGCTGGGAAACGATTTACGTCAAGCGCATCGACGACATGATCGCGGCGCTCAAGAGCAAGGGCGTGCCGGTGTTCTGGGTCGGCCTGCCGGCGATCCGCGGCACCAAGTCGACCGCCGACACCGTTTATCTCAATGATCTTTATCGCGCGCGCGCTCAAAAAGCCGGCGTGACCTATATCGACGTGTGGGATGGGTTCGTCGACGACGCCGGCAAGTTCACGATGCACGGCCCCGACTATGACGGCCAGACCCGCCGTCTGCGCGCCTTTGACGGCGTTTATTTCACCACCTACGGCGCGGTGAAGCTCGCGCACTACGTCGACCGCGAATTGCAGCGCGCGATGTCGAACCGGATGACGCCGGTCGCGCTGCCGGCGAGCGGCCCGATCGCGCCGCAGGCGCCGACCCAGCGGCCGTTGGCTGGCCCGGTGGTGCCACTGAACGCGACCGGAAATGCCAACGAACTACTTGGTGGCAGCGGCAACCATCCGGCCAACACCGATCCCACCGCCAACCGCGTGTTGGTCAAGGGCGAGCCAGTAGCGGCGCCGCCCGGACGCGCCGACGATTTCGCCTGGCCGCGCGGCAGCGATGCCAACGCCAAGGCGACCGAGACGCCGTCCGCGTCCGCGCCGGCTGAGCCGCCCAAGGCTGCGACGGCAAGGCCGGCGACGGCGAAGGCCGAACCGGCCGCTAACGCGACCGAGCCCGTTGTCCACGGCAAGAAACCGGCTGTGTCGGCCCCGAAGCCCAGCCAGCACAGCGCGCAGGTCAAGCCGAAGACGCCGCCGGCCCGGGCTGCCCAGCCGAAACCGCCGGCTCACCGCAATAATGCGCCGCCGCGCCCGCCGGCGCCGATCAATCCGTTCAATGGATTATTCGGCCGCTAGCGCGGCGCGCGCGTGATCCCGAAAAGTGGGAACCGGTTTTCGGAAAAGATTACGCGCTAACGCGGTAAAGTCGTCGTTCCCATCAGGAACTTGTCGATCGCGTGCGCGCACTGGCGCCCCTCGCGGATCGCCCACACCACCAGCGATTGCCCGCGCCGCATATCACCAGCCGCGAACACCTTCGGCACTGACGTCGCATAGACATTCATGTCCGCGCTCACGTTGCCGCGCTGGTCGAGCGCGACGTCGAGCGTCTTGAGCATGCCTTCGTGCACCGGATGCACGAAGCCCATGGCGAGCAGCACCAGCTCGGCCTCGATTTCGAACTCGGTGCCGGTGACCGGCTTGAATTTCTCGTCGACGTGAACGCAATGCAGCTTCTTCACCGCGCCGTTTTCGCCGGAAAATTTCTGCGTCAGCACGGCAAAGTCGCGCGCGGCGCCTTCCTCGTGGCTTGACGACGTGCGCAGCTTCAAGGGCCACAGCGGCCAGGTAAGGTCCTTGTTCTCCCGCTCCGGCGGCTGCGGCATGATCTCGAAATTGGTTACCGATACCGCGCCCTGGCGGATCGACGTGCCGATGCAGTCGGAGCCGGTATCGCCGCCGCCGATCACCACCACGCGCTTCCCCGTTGCGAGGATCGGCTCGATATTGCCGAGCGGCGGCTCGTTGCTGACGCGCCGGTTCTGCTGCGGCAGGAAATCCATGGCGAAATGGATGCCCTTCAATTCGCGGCCGGGGATCGGCAGGTCGCGCGCCTTCTCGGCGCCGCCGGTGAGCGCGACCGCGTCGTAGTCCTTCAGCAGCTTTTCGGCGGGCAGATCGACGCCGACATGCATGCCGTAGTGGAAATTCACGCCCTCGGCTTCCATCTGCTCGACGCGCCGGTCGACATGGACCTTTTCCATCTTGAAGTCGGGAATGCCGTAACGCAGCAGCCCGCCGGCCTTGGCCCAGCGTTCATAGACATGCACGTCGTGCCCCGCGCGCGCGAGTTGTTGCGCGCAAGCCAGTCCCGCCGGGCCGGAGCCGACAACGGCCACTTTCTTGCCGGTCTTGCGCGACGGACGCTCGGGCCTGAGCCCTTGCGCGATGGCGCGGTCGGCAATGGCGCATTCGATGGTTTTGATGGTGACCGGATTGTCGTCGATGTTGAGCGTGCACGACGCCTCGCACGGGGCAGGGCAGATGCGGCCGGTGACTTCCGGGAAATTGTTGGTCGAATGCAGGTTGCGCGCCGCCTCGTCCCAGTGGCCGCGATAGACGAGATCGTTCCAGTCCGGGATCTGGTTGTTCACCGGGCAGCCGGTCGGCGCGCCGGTGATGACGCTGGTGCCGTGGCAGTAGGGCACGCCGCAATCCATGCAGCGCGCGGCCTGCTTGCGTGTGTCCTCGTCGGGCAGCGGCAGCACGAATTCCTGCCAGGTGCGCACGCGCTCCGCGACCGGCTCGTAGTCGCGATCCTGCCGTTCGATCTCCAGAAAGCCGGTGACCTTGCCCATGCTTACTCCGCAGCCTGCATCGCGGCGGCTTTTTCCTTCGCCATCTCAGCGAGCGCACGGCGGTATTCGACGGGCATCACTTTCCGGAACAGCGGGCGATAGCGGGCCCAATCGGCGAGAATGTCGGCCGCGCGCCGGGAGCCGGCATAGCGCGCGTGATTTTCGATCAGCTTGCGCAGCCGCTCGGCGTCCATCGAGGTGAGATCGGCCATGATGTCGACGCGGCCGTGCGCCTCGAGATCGTTGTAGAGGCCGTATTCCTTTTCGTTGACGTCTTCTTCGTCGGGCACCGGCTCGAGGTCGACCATCGCCATGTTGCAGCGGCTCTTGAAAGTCTCGTCCTCATCGAGCACGTAGGCGATGCCGCCCGACATGCCCGCGGCGAAATTGCGGCCCGTGCGGCCGAGCACGACCACGACGCCGCCGGTCATGTATTCACAGCAATGGTCGCCCGCGCCTTCGATGACCGCGATGGCGCCGGAATTGCGCACGGCGAAGCGCTCGCCGGCGACGCCGCGGAAATAGCACTCGCCGGCGATAGCCCCGTAAAGCACGGTATTGCCGACGATGATCGACTCTTCCGGCACGATGCCGGCGTCGGCCGGCGGGCGGATGACGATGCGCCCGCCCGACAGGCCCTTGCCGACGTAGTCGTTGGCGTCGCCTTCGAGCTCGAAGGTGATGCCGCGCGCGAGCCACGCGCCGAAGCTCTGCCCGGCGGTGCCGGTGAGGCGGACGTGGATCGTGTCGTCGGGCAAGCCGGTGTGGCCGTAACGCTTCGCGATTTCGCCGGACAGCATGCCGCCGGCGGTGCGGTCGGTGTTCGTGATGGGCGTCTGCAAGCGAACCGGCGCGCCGCGGTCGATGGCCGCCTGTGCCTGCGCGATCAACTTGCGGTCGAGGATATCGCTGATCTTGTGATCCTGCGGCTCGCACTTGAAGATGGGCGTGCCCTTTTCGGCCTGCGGCTTGGTGAACAGGCGCGAGAAGTCGAGCCCCTTTGCTTTCCAATGCTCGACCAGCCGGCGTTGGTCGAGCATCTGCATTTGTCCGACCATGTCGTCGAAGCGACGATAGCCGAGCTCGGCCATGATCTCGCGCACTTCCTCGGCGACGAAGAAGAAGTAGTTGATCACGTGCTCGGGCTGGCCCTTGAAGCGCTTGCGCAGCACCGGGTCCTGCGTCGCGACGCCGACCGGGCACGTGTTCAAATGGCACTTGCGCATCATGATGCAGCCGGCGGCGATCAGCGGCGCGGTCGAGAAGCCGAATTCGTCGGCGCCGAGCATCGCGCCGATCACCACGTCGCGGCCGGTGCGGATGCCGCCATCCACCTGAACGGAAATGCGGCTGCGCAACCGGTTCACGACCAGGGTCTGGTGCGTTTCGGCGAGTCCGATCTCCCACGGGCTGCCGGCGTGCTTGATCGAGGTGAGCGGTGAGGCGCCGGTGCCACCCTCGTAGCCGGCAATGGTGACGTGGTCGGCGCGCGCCTTGGAGACGCCGGCGGCGACGGTGCCGACGCCCACTTCGGAGACGAGCTTCACCGACACCAAGCCGTCCGGATTGACGTTTTTCAGATCGAAGATGAGCTGCGCGAGATCCTCGATCGAATAGATGTCGTGGTGCGGCGGGGGGGAAATGAGGCCCACGCCGGGCGTCGAATTACGCACCTTGGCGATCGCCTTGTCGACCTTGTGGCCGGGCAACTGGCCGCCTTCGCCGGGCTTGGCGCCTTGCGCCATCTTGATCTGCATCATGTCGGAATTGACGAGGTATTCCGCCGTGACGCCGAAGCGGCCGGAGGCCACCTGCTTGATCGCCGAGCGCATCGAGTCGCCGTTCGGCAGCGGCTTGAAACGGTCCGGCTCCTCGCCACCTTCGCCGGTGTTCGACTTGCCGCCGATGCGGTTCATCGCGATGGCGAGTGTGGTATGCGCCTCGCGCGAGATGGAGCCGAACGACATGGCGCCGGTCGAGAAACGCCGCACGATGGTCTTGGCTGGCTCGACCTCGTCGATGGAAATGGGCTTGCGGCCGTCTTCCTCCGCCGCCTTGACGCGGAACAGCCCGCGGATGGTGAGCAGCCGTTCGTTCTGGTCGTTCACGATCCGGGCGAAGCCGCGATAGTGATCCTGCGAATTGCCGCGCACGGCGTGTTGCAGCCGCTGCACGGTTTCCGCCGTCCATACGTGATCTTCGCCGCGCACGCGCACGGCATAGTCGCCGCCGACGTCGAGCATCGAGCGGTAGATCGGCGCGTCGCTGAAGGCGTCGCGATGGCGGCGCACGGATTCTTCCGCGATTTCGGCGAGGCCTACGCCTTCGATGCGCGTGTGCGTGCCGGTGAAATACTTGTCGACGAAATCCTGCCTCAAGCCCACCGCATCGAAGATCTGCGCGCCGCAATAGGACTGATAGGTCGAGATACCCATCTTCGACATCACCTTGAGCAGGCCCTTGTCGATCGACTTGATGTAGCGCTTGACGATTTCCTTCGGCTCGAGCTTCTGCGGCAGCTCGTCCTTCATCGCCACCAGCGTTTCGAACGCGAGATAGGGATTGATCGCTTCCGCGCCGTAGCCCGCCAGGCACGCGAAGTGATGCACCTCGCGCGGCTCGCCAGTCTCCAGCACCAGGCCGACCGAGGTGCGCAGGCCCTGCCGGATCAGGTGGTGATGCACGGCGGCGCAAGCGAGCAGGGCGGGAATCGGCACGCGGTCGGCTCCGGCCTTGCGGTCGGAAAGAATGAGGATGTTGCAGCCGCCGCGCACTTCGGCCTCGGCGCGCTCGCACAATTCGTCGATCGCCCAGCCCATGCCGGCGGCGCCGTGCTCGGCCGGGAAGGTGATGTCGAAGGTCAGCGACTTGAAATGCGCGTCGCTCATCTCGGAGATCGAGCGGATCTTCTCCAGATCGTCGTTGGTCAAAATCGGCTGCCGCACTTCAAGGCGCTTGCTCTTCGACATGCCTTCGAGGTCGAACAGATTCGGCCGTGGCCCGATGATGGAGACGAGGCTCATCACCAGTTCTTCGCGGATCGGATCGATCGGCGGGTTGGTCACCTGCGCGAAGTTCTGCTTGAAATAGGTGAACAGCGACTTCGGCTTGTCGGACAGCGCCGAGATCGGCGCGTCGTTGCCCATGGAGCCGATGGCTTCCTCGCCAGTCGAGGCCATCGGCGTCATCAGGATTTTCAGGTCTTCCTGCGTGTAGCCGAAGGACTGCTGGCGATCGAGCAGCGACAGGTTCGAGATCGGCGCTTCGTTGCCTGCGCCCGGCAATTCCTCCAGCACGATCTGCGTGTTGCCGAGCCACTCCTTGTACGGATGGCTGCGCGCCAGCGTCGCCTTCAATTCGTCGTCCGGAATGAGCCGGCCCTCGTCGAGGTCGACCAGCAGCATCTTGCCCGGCTGTAGCCGCCACTTGGTGACGATGTCCTTTTCCGCGATCGGCAGCACGCCCATCTCGGAGGCCATGATGATGCGGCCGTCGCGGGTGAGGAAATAGCGCGCCGGGCGCAGGCCGTTGCGGTCGAGTGTCGCGCCGATCTGGCGCCCGTCGGTAAAGGCGACCGCGGCTGGGCCGTCCCACGGCTCCATCAGCGCGGCATTGTATTCGTAGAACGCGCGGCGTTCCTCATCGATCAGCGGGTTGCCGGCCCACGCTTCCGGAATCATCATCATCATCGCGTGCGCGAGCGAGTAGCCGCCCTGCGTCAGGAATTCGAGCGCGTTGTCGAAGCACGCGGTGTCGGATTGGCCTTCGTACGAGATCGGCCATAGCTTGTTGATGTCCTTGCCGAACAGCGGCGACGACACGGAAGCCTGCCGCGCCGCCATCCAGTTGACGTTGCCGCGCAGCGTGTTGATCTCGCCGTTGTGCGCGATCATCCGGTAGGGATGCGCCAGCGACCAGGTCGGGAACGTGTTGGTGGAGAAGCGCTGGTGGATGAGCGCGACCGCGCTCTCGAAATCCGGATCGTGCAGGTCGGGATAATAAGCGCCGAGCTGGTCGGCGAGGAACATACCCTTGTAGATGACGGTGCGGCACGAGATCGACACCGGGTAATAGCCCGAGGTGCGCCGCTCGCGCCGGCGATAGATCGCGTTCGAGATCGACTTGCGCAGGATGTAGAGCCGGCGCTCGAAATCGGTTTCCGACAGCTTCTTCTTTCCGTGCCCGATGAACACCTGCATGTGCACCGGTTCGGTCGGCAGCACCGACTTGCCCAGCGTCGAATTGTCGGTCGGCACGTCGCGCCAGCCGAGCAGCGACAAGCCTTCGCGCGCGATCATTTCGGCGTAGATGTCGCGGATGATCTGCCGCCACTCGTTGTCGCGCGGCATGAACAGATAGCCGACCGCGTATTCGCCCGGCCTCGGCAGCGTGATGCCGAGTTCCGTCGTCTTCTTGGCGAAGAACTTGTGCGGAATCTGGACCAAGATGCCGGCGCCGTCGCCCATGCGCGGATCCGCGCCGGTGGCGCCGCGATGCTCGAGGTTGCAGAGAATCTTCAAACCATCTTCGATGATCTGATGCGACTTGCGGCCCTTGATGTCGGCGATGAAGCCGACGCCGCACGCATCCTTGTCGAGCGCCGGATCGTAAAGGCCTTGCACCGGCGGCGTGCCGGGATCGGCGGTGTCGCGCAACGGACGATCGTCGTGGGAATGCAGCACACTCCCGCGCTCGAACAGTCCTCCGGTGTTGCGTCGCTCGCTCATCTTGCCCTGTCCCGCCGATGCCTTGCGCGGCTCCGGCGTACCTGGCGCTTCCGCAGCGCCGAAAGGCCGCAGCGGTACGCGCACAAACCATTCTCGAGAAGGGCAGCCTTACGCGGCGATTGCCGCTGCGGCCGCTCCCATTCGGCGCCACAGTGCCTGACCCGCGTGGAAAGCCGGCATCTGGGGTCGCCACTCATTAGGACAGCAATGCTGTCCTAACTGAACATGCCAAATTTTGCCCGGTCACACAAGGCCGGTCCACGCTGGAATCGCTCGAACCCGACACTTTGTTGCGGGGCGGCACCGCGCACCGGCAACAAGAGGACCACGGTCCTTAATGGCGCGCAACGGCATTGCGCGAAGGGGTGCGCATGTAGTCTGCGGGCGGGGTTAACCGTTTAACGGTGAACATGGGAAAAAGCCGCGTAATTGTTGGGCTTCGCTATGGTGCCTGCCGACGGACCGGAGCCACAAATGACCGACAGTACTGTGCTCGAATTGGACGCGTCGCAGGCAATTACGGCCGAATCGGCGGCGCTGCCGATGGCGCGGCTGGCCGACCGCCTGGCGACTTTGGTGCCGCCGCCGGCCGCCGCCGAACTAGCGAAACCGCTGCCCCTGCCGTCGCCCGCGGTCCAAGCCGCGCTTGAGAAAAGCCGCAAGAAGGCCGCCAAGGCCGCGCGCCGCGCCATGCGTCCGCGCTCGCGCTGGTTCGTCGGCCGCATCGTCGACAGTTTCGTTTCGGCGTGCGCCTTCATTCCTTACGCGCTTGTCGGCCTCGGCCTGCGTCTCGTCATGGGGCGGCTGTTCTTCTTCGACGGCCAGACCCGCATCGACGGGCCGCGCGTGCCGCTTAACGTGCGCGACTTCGATTTGTCGGTGGTGCTGCCGCTGCATCCGAAGCTCGATACTTTCACCGCGTTCATGACCAAGTACGCGACCGTGCCGGTGTCGCCGGTGATCGGCGCCTATCTTCTGAGCTACGCGGAATTTCTCCTGCCGATCATGCTGGTGCTCGGCTTCGGCACGCGCTTTGCCGCGTTCGGCCTGCTGATCATGACCGCCATCATCCAGGTCTATGTGATGCCGGAAGCGCTATGGACGACGCACATCTATTGGGCGTCGGTGCTGATGGTGCTGCTCTCGCTCGGGCCTGGACAAATCTCGGTCGACCATCTCATCCGCTTCATCGCGCGCCGGTAAGCGCAAGCGGGGTTGGGGGTCGGACGTGAAAACAAAACTGATCCTGGCGGTCGCGCTGCTGGCGCTCACGGCGCTCTTGCCGTGGATGCTGCGCGGGCAGATGGCGCGCGCCGACGCGCTGTCGCCGAACGAGATCGTCACGACGGTGCGCGGCATGGGTCTTAATCCGCTGACGCAGCCGGAACGGCGCGGAAGTTATTACGTCCTGCACGCTGCCGACGCGTATGGCGTCGAGATGCGCGTGGTCGCCGATGCGAAGCTTGGCGACATCGTCTCGATTGCGCCGGCGCGGGCTTTGGCCAATGCCTATGCCATGAGCTACGGCGCCGGTCCGCGCATCATCCATGTGCCGCAAAATTACGAGAGCCGCGTCAGCGCGCGCACCGAAGAGCCGAGGCGCACGCGCGGGCGCATCGAAGAGCCCGACCGCGCGCGGGTCGAGGAGCCGGGTACGGAAGCGCCGCCTTACGACAATGTGGCCGCGCCTTATGACAATTCCGCCGCCGATCCTTACGGCCGTCCCGGCGAAGTGGATTCGCCCGTCGCATCGCGCGGGCCCGTTCGTCCGTTGCAGCCCTGGGAGCAGCACCGCCGGCCATTCAATACCGCGCCGCCTCCGCCGCCGCATCAAGCCATGCGTGACGAGCGCCGTTCGTCGGCCGATGGGCCGACGCCGATCAAACCGACGCCGCGCTT
>JBAUHH010000030.1:0-2921 GCA_049680165.1 Pseudolabrys sp. | reverse complement strand
GTATAGGGATCGTCGGCGATGACGCGGCTTTTCGCGCCGGGCACGTACATCGTACCGAGCATGTAGTGCGTGGCGGTCGTCGTTTTCCCCGTCTTGTACGTGCCGCGCAGGATGACGAGACGCCCCGCATTGAGCTGGCCAACGACGTTGGCGCGGCCGAGTGGGGTGGCGGCCGGAATGGTGGCGAGCGTTCCGAGCGTGGCGTGCGCCGTCACCGGGCCGGCGTAGGTCGTCTTCTCGGTGTGATCGTGCCAGAAATACTTGTTGATCTTGACGTTCGCGAGCGAGGCGACGTCGTCGCTGATGCTCACTGCGCGCGCGATCATGGTGTAGACCGTGGCGAGCGAGGCTTGGTCGGTGTGGGTCGGCGAGCCGACATAATTCGACGGGTCGAGCTGGCCGATCGGCAGAAACGTGAAAAGCGTGTTGTTGTGCACCAGCGTCGCCAGCGGCGCGTTAAAGTCGATTTGCGGATCGGTGAGGAACGGGAAGCTGCGCATCGTCGCGATGCTCCAGCTGTTTCCGAAGCCGGCCGGCAGGCGGGCGCGCAGTTGACCGGTCGTCCTGCGGACTCCGCCGATGCTCGTCGTCTGGCCGGACGTCTGAGTGTCCCAGTACGAATTGGTGACGGTCGACCCTGTAAGCTGAGAGCCGATCAGGCCGCCGGCAGCTGCGCCGCCTCTGCTGCCGACGGAGCCCGCGGCGTAAGTTTGTTCGGTGGTCGACGCGAAAGACTGTCCGGCGAGGCCGCCGGCAGCGCCGTGGATGCCGCTTGCGGTGAACACCCGGCCAAGCGCGAAGGACTGGTGGGTCGGCCCGGCGCCGGTGTTGGAATCATATCCGATCAGGCCGCCGGCAAAATTAAAGTCCGAGCCGCTGCTAACGACCGACCCGGTCGCAAAGGAAAAGGCGACGACGCCGTTGTCGTTGCCGACGAGCCCGCCGGCGTAGCAGGCATCGCCGCCGCAATTGACGTTGCCGGTAGCATAGCTGCGGGTGACGACCGACGTGGAATCCTCGACAAAAGCCACCAGCCCGCCGGCAAGATTCTGGTTTGCGGGAGCGGAAATGTCGGCCCCGCTCGACGAATGGCTGACGGTCATCGCCCCTGAGATCGTGCCGATGAGACCGCCTGCGGTGCAGTTCGCCGTACAGGTAACCTTGCCGGCGGTTTTGACGTGTGAGATGGCACTGTTCGGTCCGTCGACCTCGCCCGCGAGGATGCCGATGACGGCGAGATTGCCGGGCGTTGCCGCGACCGTTGCGTTGCGAATGGTGACATTATTCAGCGTGGCTCCGGCCGCGTAGCCAAACAAGCCGATATAACCCAGTGTTGGCGACTTGGCGGTCAGGTTGCTGATGATATGGTTTTTGCCGTCAAAATGGCCGGTAAACGGCTGGGCGAGATCTCCGACCGGCACGAAATTGGTGATCGACGAGAGATCGATGTCATTGGCCAGGCAATAATCGCCGGCAAGATTGCTTTGCATCGCCTGTAGTTGAGCCGCAGTCGTAATTTGCGTGCATGTCGTGGCATGCGCATGCGATGCCACCGATGCGAGAATGATCGTTGCGAGCACGCCCGCAGACGCACTGCTTGGTTTCATGGCTGCCCCAGCTCTAGCCTCGCCGCCCCATGGGAAATTTAGCAAACGAAAGCGGCGTCGCGCTAGCCGGACGCGTCCCGATTTATGGCGTGTCGCTAAAGCCGCGCAGAAATATCGGTATCGGGCGGGCAGCCGAAGCTCGTCAATCTCGCGCCGACACGCTGCGTCCTACGAGCGCCTAAAGAAAAAGGCCGCCCAGAAAGCGGCCTTTGCATCGTCTCGCGCGAGGTGGCTTAGGCCATCGCCTTCTTCAGGTTCTCGTCGACCTTGTCGAGGAAGCCGGTGGTGGAGAGCCACTTCTGGTCCGCGCCGACGAGCAGCGCCAGATCCTTGGTCATGAAGCCGGCCTCGACCGTATCGACGCAAACCTTTTCAAGCGTGGAGGCAAACTTCGCAAGCTGCGGATTGTTGTCGAGCTTGGCGCGATGCGCGAGGCCGCGCGTCCAGGCGAAGATCGACGCGATCGAATTGGTCGACGTCTCCTTGCCTTTCTGATGCTCGCGGTAGTGGCGGGTGACGGTGCCGTGCGCGGCTTCCGCTTCCACCACCTTGCCGTCCGGCGTCATCAGCACCGAGGTCATGAGACCGAGCGAGCCGAAGCCCTGCGCGACAGTGTCGGACTGCACGTCGCCGTCGTAATTCTTGCAGGCCCAGACGTAGCCGCCCGACCACTTCAACGCCGCCGCCACCATGTCGTCGATCAGGCGATGCTCGTAGGTGATCTTCTTCTCGGCGAACTTGCTCTTGAACTCCTTGTCGAACACTTCCTGGAACAGCTCCATGAAGCGGCCGTCATATTGCTTGAGGATGGTGTTCTTGGTGGAGAGATAGAGCGGATAGTTGCGGCCGAGCGCGTAGTTCATCGAGGCGCGCGCGAAATCGCGGATCGACGTGTCGAGATTGTACATCGCCATGGTGACGCCGCTCTCCGGCGCCTTGAACACTTCGCGTTCGATCACCTTGCCGTCGTTGCCGGTGAACTTGATCGAGATGGTGCCTGCGGTCGGAAACTTGAAGTCGGTGGCGCGATACTGGTCGCCATAGGCGTGGCGGCCGATGATGATGGGCTTGGTCCAGCCCGGCACGAGCCGCGGTACGTTCTTGCAGATGATCGGCTCGCGGAAAATCGTGCCGCCGAGAATGTTGCGGATGGTGCCGTTGGGCGAGCGCCACATTTCCTTGAGGTTGAATTCCTTCACGCGGCCTTCGTCCGGCGTGATGGTGGCGCATTTCACCGCGACGCCCACTTCGCGCGTCTTGTTGGCGGCGTCGATGGTGATCTGGTCGTTGGTCTTGTCGCGCGCTTCGATGCCG
>JBAUHH010000029.1:0-5734 GCA_049680165.1 Pseudolabrys sp. | reverse complement strand
GCTCTAGTCTTTTGCCTTTTGCCGATCTTCGACTTTAAACGGTCGGGGATTGCGTCATACGGGCCGGTGCGCGCAGCAGGTCGATGAGCGCAATGCGATCGACCTGCGGCGCCCCGGTTCCGGTTTGACGAGAGAGGGCGGCGGCGAGACCCAGATTTCGCCGACGCCCTCTGTGTGTCTGGAGTTCGCAATCGCCGATTTTTGAATTCCGATAGCGCGAGTTACGAGACGCTCACCGTCTCACCTCAACCAAATCAACCGCATCATTTCTTGTCGGCCGCGGCCTTCTTGTCCGCCTTGCCTTTCGCTTTGGCTTCCTTGGCTGCGGCTTTGGCCTTGGCCTTGTCTTCTTTCGCTTTTGTCTTCGCTGCAGCTTTGTCGGCTTTCGCTTTTGCCTTGGCTTCTTTAGCAACTGCCTTCGCCTTGGCTTTTTCTTCCTTGGCTTTTGCTTTCGCAGCGGCTTTGTCCGCTTTCGCTTTCGCCTTGGCATCCTTAGCGGCCGCCTTCGCAGCAGCTTTGTCTTCCTTCGCCTTCTGCTTTGCGGCCGTCTTGTCGGCCTTGGCTTTCGCTTTCACATCCTGCTGCGTGCTGGACTGCGCTTTGGCGAAAGTGACGGGCAGCACGGTAACGAGCGAGACCGCCACCAGAGCGGCCAGAATATGCTTGAGCATGAATTTCCTCCCAACCCGGTTTACGCAGCACCGATTGCCTCAAAAGCCGGTGCCGCCATGACGATATGCGTCCGGGGCGTGGCCGTCCACGGCCGCGGCTGTTGTGCTTTGCGCGCGGGAGAACTAGTGGTTTCCAGAACCCGATGGAGTGGTGCAATGGCGCGTGCAAAGGCCAAGAAGCGAGCAAAGACCAAGGCTAAATCCCGGCCCAAGGCAAAAGCGGCCCTCAAGGCCAAGCCGGCAGCCAGGTCGAAACAGCGTCCGATCGAGCTCTACTACTGGCCGACGCCGAACGGCTTCAAGATTTCGATCATGCTGGAAGAGTGCGGTCTGCCATACACCCTGAAGCCGGTGAACATCTCCAAGGGTGAGCAGTTCAATCCGGACTTCCTCAAAATCGCGCCCAACAACCGCATGCCGGCGATCATCGATCCCGATGGGCCTGGCGGCCGGCCGATCTCGATCTTCGAGTCCGGCGCGATCCTGCAATATCTCGGCCGCAAGACCGGCAAATTCTATCCGGCCGACGAGCGCGGGCGTGTCGAAGTCGATCAGTGGCTGTTCTGGCAGATGGGCGGCCTCGGGCCCATGGCGGGACAGGTGCACCACTTCCGGAATTACTCGAAGGAAACGCTCACTTACGCGATCAATCGCTACGTCGATGAAGTGAACCGGCTCTATGGCGTGATGAACAAGCGGCTCGCCGACCGCGATTTCCTCGCGGGCAAATACTCGATCGCCGACATGGCCTGCGTCGGCTGGGCGAATGGCTGGGAGCGCCAGGGCCAGGACATCAATCAGTTTCCAAATCTCAAGCGCTGGCTCGAACGCGTGAAGGCGCGTCCGGCGGTGCAGCGTGGCATGAAGCTCGGCCTGGAATTGCGCCAGGGCATCGACATGAAAGACCCGAAGGTGCAGGCGGTGCTGTTCGGCCAGCGCGCGCGCTGATGCGGCGAGCTCGAAAACGTCGAGGCAATCAGTTGGCGCGTGCTTGCGCGTGCTGCACGCCGCTTTGGTCGGCGCGCGTCCAGATGTGACGCTTGCAGAAGACCAGCACGCAGCCTTCGACCTTGGCGTGGCTTGGGCCCGGCATCTGCAAGCGCGCGGCGTAAGTGCGGCCGTCGTCGGCGTTATAGATTTCGCCGGCCCAGCTATCCGGCCCGTTGCGCGTCAGGCCGTGCAGCACGGTCAGGCCGACCAGCGGACGGCTTTTCTTGGCGGCGTCGGGATTTTTCTTGTCGGTTTTCGGCGCGCCGGTCGACGGATCGATCGGACTTCTGAGCCACACGACGGTGCCACACAATTTGCCGCCGCAATTGACGATCTGCACCTTGGCGGCGCCGTCCTCGGAAACCCAGGTTCCTTCCGGATTGGCGGCGACTGCCGCGCCGGAAAGCAGCATCAAACTGGCGCTCGCGGCCGCCAGCGTCGACGTCCTGTTTTTTCTAGCTCGCATTGCGCGACATTCGACCGTGGTTATCAGCGGTTAAATTGCTTGCGTTAGCGATCCCTCAACGGGCGCAGACGGCTGCGAATTTGCGGCACTTTTTCGGCAAACGCCATCGTGAAGCCGGTTCCGCTCGCGTCGTTCACCATCGATTCATCGCGATGGTTAAATTGGGATTCAAATGTTCTCCCCGATAGTCACCCTGCTTCGCACGGCTTTTCGTTCGAGCAACAGGGGCGCGCCGCAATGCCGCAAAGGCAATACCGGCGCGAAAAGGGGAGGCCACCATGGCTGACACGATTATCGCGGAGCCTATCGATGCCTGCGGCTGCTTCGAGCTCGGCATGAAGTGCTCGGTCGGGAATTCGGTCCCGGTCGACATGATTGCCGCGCACAAGTGGTTCAACATCGCGGCGATGCGCGGCAACAAGGACGCCATCCAGCTCCGGCGCGAGGTCGCCGAGCAGATGAGCGATTCAGAAATCGGCGCCGCTCAGCGCGCCGCGCGCGATTGGCTCAAGGCCCATCCGCAACCGGCTGCGCCCGAAATTCGCGTGGCGGCCTGACGCCCGAATCCGCTCGGCGTGGGGACGCCGGGCGGATTCGGGTTTCAGTTCTTCTGGGTCCAGAAGTTGTACATGCCCGCGAAGGTCTTCGGGTTTTCGCGCTCGTAGGCGTGCCAGCGGTCGAGGTCGGCCAGCGACCAGCCGGCGGCGGCGAACGCGGAGCGGTAGTGCAGGTGCGCCTCCTGCGGGCTGAACTCGAAGCCGATGAACTTGAGGTTGTGCTCGGCGAGAAACGCCTTGATCGCTGGGATGCTCAGCCTCCGCTCGTGAACATGGAAGAGAAGATCGCGGCACGCGCTGATGCTGTAGAAATCGTTCATCCGCGAAAAGACTTCTGACGTCACAGAATCTTGCAGCAGATCCTGCCGGCAGCGCCGGATATCCTCCGCCGTCGGCCGGTATCCGCGTTCGGCGATCATTTCGCGCGCCGCGACAATCTCCTTGCGCGCCAATTCGCTGTAAAGCCCAACCTGCATCACGCCGTCCGGCCGCATCAATGCAATCAGCGCGCGCCAGCCCGCCAGCGGATCGGCCATGTGATGAAAGACCCCGCCGGCATTGATGAAATCGAATGTTCGCCCGATCGATCCGAGGGCGAGAATGTCGGCTTGCGCGAACTCGATTTTGCCGGCGAGAGCAGGGGGCGTCTTGCGTTTCGCGCAAGCGAGACTCGCAAGACTCAGATCGATCGCGAGCACGCGCGCGCCGTGATAGCTTTGCGCAAGCTCGAGCGCGTGCCGGCCGGTGCCGCAGCCGGCCACCAGAATGTCGAGATTGTCGCCGTCGCCAACCGGGCGAAATGAGGCCGCCGGAAATTGCTGCCGGATGTGGTCGGTGAGCGCGACCGGCCGCGCCATAGCCGTTAATCCGACCCAGCGTGGGTAGGGGTTCTCCTCGTATTGTTGGCGGACCGCCGACGTCACATCGCCGCTGATCGGCGTCAGCCGCGCAAGCGCTTCATTTAATTTTTTCTCCTCGCGCGGCTCGCTTATTTGCTGCCTCACGACGGCGGCGACCGGCGTTGGCCAAGGGTGTTCCGATAACGCCTGGGCTCCATTTAACGAGTACAGCGGGACGTACATCGCGAGCGCAAGCAGCGGCAACGGGTCGGCAAAATCTCCGCTTTCCGCGGAGGTTTTGAGCCGTTCGACTAGGTCTAATTCCTCGGGCGTTACCGCGAAAACGTATTCGTTGATGAAGCACTGCTGCGCCAGCGCCGCGCAGAAATTGAACAAGTCCTCATCGGCGGATGATTTGTTGTCGAGAACGTCGCGCAGGATTGCGGCGCGCAGCGACGTCAACAGGCGCTCGAACGCAACGTCCCGCACCACGGTCGATGCCAGAACCGTCTGCAAGTACGGATCGTCGGCAAGGGCCGTAATGCCGTCTGCGCCCAGCAACTCCTCGGGCGGCAAAATCTTCGGCCATGCGTCGGATGCTGTCTTAAGCGCATCCGCGAGGGCAGGTTTGAGCAGCTTGAGTGTTTCAACGACCTCGCCAAACTGATCGAGCGTCTGTGGCGCGAGCCCTGCGACCTGTGCGAACTGCGCCGAAGCTTTCGCCGGCTTTTCCTGTGCGAGATAGACGAGGCCGAGATTGTTGCAGGCCGCGGCATTCCGCGGATCGAGCGCCAGGAGTTTCTTGTAGAGATGCGCGGCCGCGCCCAATTCGCCGCGGTTGTCGTGCTCGATGGCGCGCTCGAGCAAAGCGGCCGTGTCGACCGCTGCAGCCGCATGGCGCGCGCCGGTGAATTGCGGTTGCTTCTGCGCAGCGCGCCGTTGTTTGCGATTCATTCCGCTCGATCCCGGTCGTCACGCGCGCCGGTTAGTCCTGGCTTTTAGGCGCGCGGCGTTTGATAGGCCGTTGGCCAGGCCCGGGATAGGCCGGATTTTCGTAGCAGGTGCCGCCCGTTCCGCTGATGGTCGCCAGGCATTGCGCGTGCGTAACAAAACCGCAGCTGCTGCCGTTATCGCCGTCGCCACCGCTGAAAACGGCGCACCATGGATACAGGATTTCCGCGCGCACGGGCGCGGGATGAAACAGCACTATCGCGAACGTCGCTGCGGCAAGGAGTCCTGCAAGGCGCTTCAGCATTTACGTCTCCGTTTTTGTTCCGGCCAAGAATAGCCCGCGCCATTGTTCCAGCGTGCAAGCGTATGGAAATTTATTCCCGCAATGTTTGGCGCAATGTCGACCGCCGCAACGGCCCGCAAGTTTCCTTGCCAATAGGGATGCTGTCGGGCATATCCGCCGCACGGAGACGTGGCCGAGTGGCTGAAGGCGGCGGTTTGCTAAACCGTTATACGCTCCAAAGGCGTATCGAGGGTTCGAATCCCTCCGTCTCCGCCAGCAATCCCATTAGATTTTCCGGACCTGTTTGAAGCGTTGGTTTGCGGTGGCGCGAATCGGTGCGACGCGAGTCGGCGAGCGGAACGGGCGTATTCGGCCTTGGCGTCAAGCGTCATGTGGCGCGTGAGGCGCAGGGCCGGACACCCGAATGCGCCCGGAAATTCATCGACATTGCGCCGTGGGATGCTAGACCAGCGCCGTTATGAGCGTCGATTCGACGGTTTGTTGCGACGGTTATTATCCGTAACGTATTGAATTTAAATCTGAATCCTATGCGTAGCGAGGGCTGGCCGATAACGCCTTGGGTGTCACTCCGGGGCGTGTTTTCGCGCGTGTTTTTTGGGCAACAGTCGGGTGAAAACGACGATATGAGCCTGTGGGAACAGTGCTTCTTCGTTGCGCCACAAGGCTCAGCCGCTAATCTCGAACTGCGACGGAGGGGGGCATCCCCGTGTCGCCCTTTCCGGGTTGACGGATCGCACCAAGTGGTACGCCCAGGTTTGTAAGTCGGGTCAATCGCGTGGTGAGAAAAGTTTCTCCGGATAGCGGGGAGCAAGGGGAAGTTCCATCGGTGCCGGTCGCACTGGACGGATACGGAACCCTCTCACGATAAACAATGTATGGAGGTTCAAGATGAAGATGGTGAAAAGCCTTCTCCTTGGCGCCGCGGCGGGTCTCGTCGCAGTTGCTGGGGCGCAGGC
>JBAUHH010000028.1:0-2041 GCA_049680165.1 Pseudolabrys sp. | reverse complement strand
ATCGTATACAACGCGAAACTCCGCTTCGACGTATCGTTTTGAAAGAAATCGTTCCGCTAATATTTTTGCAAGTTGTTTGCCAAATGGCATTCGCTTGTTGTTGGCGTCCATAGCGCCGTCAGAGGCGCCGGCGCCCAAAAAAAGCGCCGCGTTACCGCGGCGAACTGCCTCGACCAGCGGATGTTCTTTTGATAGCGATGAGATTTTGTCCGACACGTTGAGGGATAATAATTACTCACGCAAAAATTGCAGCTATAAAACCAGTTTTCCAGCACTTATTGCGCAATTAGACCACACCCCTCCGCCCCATCGCCTCCTTGATCTCCTCCAGTACCTTCGGGTCCTCGATGGTAGCGGGCATCGTCCCGGGCTCGTTGTCGGCGATCTTCCTGATGGTGCTGCGCAGCGCGCAATAACGCGCGCATTCAGCGTACACCCCCGCCTCAAAACCGCGGGCGCAGGTTTCCCAAAAGCCGCGTGAGCGCGAGCTTGCCGTCCGAATTCGCCGTGCTGCGCAATTCGAAATTCGATTCCGAGCGCGCGATCGGGCTTTGCCGTCCGGCGCGGTAGATTTCCCAGCGCCACGGGTTCGGCAGCCGCTGGCGGTTCTTCACCACCACGGAATAGTCGTCCGGGTCGAACGGCTCGTTCATCGAGATGCGAAAGAGCCGCGCGGCGGTCATTAGTTTTCTTCCTTCGCCGACAGCCGCGCGAAATCCTCCAGCACATTGGCGATGAGCTGCTGGCGGCGCGGATCCGCCGCCCAGGGCGTGGCGGCAAAGGCGTTGAGCAGATAGCGCGCCTTCTCGGCGGCCTCGTGCCATGTGTGGGACGGCACGGCGACAAGCTGGGCTTCCAGCTCGTCCTGGCGCCGGCGCAGCATCTTCTCGTTGGCTTCCACGTCCGCCACCATGCGGCGGATGTCGGTCGCCTTTTGCGCCTTCATGCCGCGGTGCGCGTCGAGCTTGATGGTGTCGTCGGTCACGACGGGGGCGCTCACCAGATGAGCGTCGCGAGCAGGATGCCGCCTGCCATCAGAAATCCGAGGCCCCAGAACGAAAAGGTGACTGCCCTGTCCATGGCGTCACCATGCGCGCTTTGGCGGCCGATTGATACAACAATAACGCGCGCAATCGCGCGCAGCGTTAACGCTTAAACGGCGCCGACGCCTTTGCTTTTGAGCGCGCCCGCGATCTCGTCGAGCACTTTCGGGTCCTCGATAGTCGCGGGCATGGTCCACGCTTCGCCGTCGGCGATCTTCTTGATGGTGCCGCGCAGGATTTTCCCCGAGCGCGTCTTCGGCAGCCGCGCCACCGTGATCGCGAGCTTGAACGCGGCGACCGGGCCGATCTTCTCGCGCACCAATGCGACGATTTCCTTCTCGATCTCTTCCGGCGGGCGGTTGACGCCGGCTTTCAGCACGATGAAGCCGCACGGCACCTCGCCCTTCAATTGATCGGCGATGCCGAGCACCGCGCATTCGGCGACGTCGGGATGCGCGGCCAGCACTTCCTCCATGCCGCCGGTGGACAGCCGGTGGCCGGCGACGTTGATGATGTCGTCGGTGCGGCCCATCACCCAGACGTAGCCGTCCTCGTCGATGTAGCCGGCGTCCGCGGTCTTGTAGTAGCCGGGAAATTCGTCGAGGTAGGATTCGCGCATGCGCTCGTCCTGCTGCCACAGCGTCGGCAGCGACGCGGGCGGCAGCGGCAGCTTGATGACGATCGAGCCGATGGTGCCGCGCGCGACGGGCTTCACCGCCTCGTCGACCACCTGCACGTCGTAGCCCGGCATCGGCACGCAGGCCGAGCCGTATTTCACCGGCAGCGCGCCGAGGCCGACCGGATTGCCGGCGATGCACCAGCCGGTTTCGGTCTGCCACCAGTGATCGATCACCGGCTTTTTCAGAACCTGCTCCGCCCATTCCACCGTCGGCGGATCGGCGCGCTCGCCGGCGAGAAACAGCGTGCGGAATTTCGACAGATCGTATTTGCCGATGAACGCGCCCTTCGGGTCTTCCTTCTTGATGGCGCGGAACGCG
>JBAUHH010000027.1:0-7149 GCA_049680165.1 Pseudolabrys sp. | reverse complement strand
GCTCCGGCTGATCCTCGGGCGGCAGCGCGGCGTTGGCTGCCGGCGCGCCTGGTTGCGGCGCAGCCTGCTGCGGCGTGGCGCCGATCGCTCCCGGCGGGCGGATGACGTCGGGCCCGTCGGCACGAGGCGGCTGTTGGTCGAGCTGATGGCCATAGCCGGGCGACGTCTGCTGGCCGTTGCCGGGTGGTGCAAAGCCCGGTGGCGGCAACGGCGCGGCGTCCGCTTCTTCCGGATAGGGCAGAATGCGGCTCGGCGGCCCGGGCTGGACGGCGGTGGGCGGCGGGCCATAGCCATACGCGGGAGCCGGCGGCGGGCCGCGGTAGCCCGGCGGGTAGGAATAATATTGCGCCTCGGCCGTGCCGCCGAACGCGGCGGCCGACATCAGCAACGCCGCTACAACGGCACCTGTCCTGAGGAACATTACCCCATCCTTGGAAATCAGAATCACGTGTAATCCCGGGACATTGCATTGCCCCGGGATGGCGGCACATTCAAGACCACAATGCGGCAATCTTGTTAACGTGACCCTGCCGGCGCGGCTCAGCTTTTCTTCTCATTGAGGATCTGCCGGGCGGCGCGGAAGCAATCGACCGCAACCGGGAAGCCACAATAGACGGCAATCTGCGTGAGAATGGCGGCCAGTTCCTTCGGGGTGAGCCCGTTGCGCATGGCGCCGCGGAAATGCGCCTCGAATTCATGCATTTTGCCGAGGCAAGCGATCATGCCGAGATTGAGGATGCTGCGCTCGCGCGGTTTCAGCGTGTCGTCGCCCCACACCCCGCCCCAGCAATATTCGGTCAGCAGGCCCTGAAACTCGCGATTGAAGTCGTCGGTATTGGCGACGGCGCGATCGACGTATTCGTCGCCCAGCACCTTGCGGCGCATCGCCATGCCGCGATCGTAACGTGCCTTGTCCATGATTTTTCCTTCCCGGTTTGACGGCGCCTTCGCCGGCTGGACGCATCTTGGCAGATTGGTCGCGCCCGCCGCCAGCGCATGGCGGACATGCGGGCGGCCGACCTTAGGCATTGATCTTTCAGCGTATTAACGTCTTCCCGGCGCGCTTATCCCCGGTTTCCCCGCTATCCGGAACCGCAGGTTTAAAAGGCTTCGTCCGTTTATCGAATAGGCCAATAACTGCACTACAAAGGCTTTTCCGATGGCGACGTTATTCATCGCATGGACGACAGCGACGAAGCGCTCATGGTGCGCCTCGCACGGGGCGATGAAGCGGCATTCCGCGAATTGTCGCGGCGTCATGTGCCGGCGATGGTCGCGCTCGCGCGCCGCATCACCGGTAACGCGGCCGATGCAGAAGATGTCGCGCAAGACGCCATGTTGCGCGTCTGGACCAATGCCGCGCGCTGGCGTCCGCTCGCGTCGTTTCGCACTTGGCTCACGCGCATCGTGGTCAATCTCTGTCTCGACCGCAAACGCCGCGCGCCGTGGGTCGCGCTCGAAGCCGCCGGCGACATCGTCGATCCGTCACCCGACGCCGAGAAAAATATCGAAGGCGGCGAGCTTGAACGGCAGCTTGCCGCTGCCATCGACAAGCTGCCTTCGCGTCAGCGCGCCGCAATCGTCCTCACCTATCACGAGGGCATGAGCAATGCGCGGGTCGCTGAAATTCTCGACACCTCCGTTTCGGCGGTCGAGACCTTGCTGGTGCGAGCGCGGCAAAGTCTGCGCACGGCGCTCGCTGATGTAATGCGTGAGGACTGAACGATGACCGAAGATCAATTTCACCGCTGCCTCGACAGCTATGGCGCCGACCTCGCGCGCTGGCCCGATGACGTACGCGCGGCGGCCGAGCAATCGATCGCAAGCGATGCATCGGCGCGCGACGCCTTCAACGCGGCGCGGCGGATCGACGACCTGATCGTGCGTCATCTCGCTGCGCAGGGTGACGGCAACGCCGCCGGCGCGCGCGTATTGGCCAAGCTCGCGCGTCCGCTGCCGCGGCAGAAAAGCCGGCTCTTGAGCCGCCTGCCCGGCTTGCTGCTCGATCTGCAATTCGCGCCGGCCTGGCCGCGCGTCGCGGCGCTGGCCTGCTGCGCCGCGCTCGGCTTCGCCATCGGGCTTGCCGGCGTCGACCGGCGGATCGATGGCTCCAACGTGGCAGCCGCAAGTCCAGCCGATCTCACCACCGCCATGTTCGAGCCCGAGCCGCTGACCGGAGCACGGCCATGAGGGGCGGACAATGAGGGGCGGACAATGAGCATCGCGCACGCCGCGCCGTCCTATTCCGGCTCATCGCCGCGCTGGCTGCTGCTCGGCTCGCTCGCGCTCAATCTGTTCTTCATCGGCGGCGCCATCGCCATGATGGTCCGCGCGCCTGAGCCGACCTACGACCGCAACGTGTTCGTGCGCGTCGACCGGCTGGCGGCAACGCTGCCGCCCGCCGACGGCGAAAAGCTGCGCACCGAGATCAACGCGCATCACGCGGCCGTCGAGGATGCGCAAACGAAATATCGCGCGGCGCAGGACACGATCCGTCTGGCGTTGCGGCGGGAGCCGCTTGACGCCGCCGCGATGCGCGCGGCGATGGCGCAGACGCGCGCCGCGCGGCAGAATTTCGATCAGGCGATCCAGGGCGTCGTTGCATCAGCGGCGGCGCAAATGTCGTTGGCCGGCCGCAATGCGCTGGCTGACTGGCCGCCTGGCCGCAAGAAATAAAGTTCGTCTTTGGGGGGCGGGGCGTTCTGACCCGCCGGTTGCGTTTGAAAGTGGTCGGTATGGGTCTTGTTCCGAATGCCGTGGGGGCGGGAATGAATCGGCGCGCGCGCCGATTTCTGAACGTCACGTGTGGGATCGTTTTCATGTTGCCCCTGGGTGGATGCCTGCTGTCGTCCAAGTCTGATCCGGCGCTCGACATTCCGCTGCTCTATCGCGAAGGCCCGCGCAACCCGAAGACCGTGCAGGTCGCGTTGCCGCCGCTCGACTGGTGGCGCAAATTCCATTCGCGCGAGCTCACCGATCTGATCGAGCAGGCACGCGCGGCCAATCTCGACATCACCGCGGCGATCGCGCGCATCGTGCAGGCCGACGCGCAGGCGCGCATCGCCGGCGCGCCGCTGTTGCCGGATATCGAGCTCGACGGCAGCGCGGCACGCTCGCGTTCCTCGCAGACAGTCGGCAGCAGCGGCGGCACCGGCGGCCGCTCCGAGCGCAATCTCTATTCGGCTTCGCTCACCGCCACGTACGAAATCGACTTCTGGGGCAAGAACCGCTCCGCCTTGCGCGCGGCCGAGCAGACCGCCGTCGCCAGCCGCTACGACCGCGAGGTGGTCGGCCTCACCACCGTGGTCAGTGTCGCCAATGCATACTTCCAGGTGCTGGCGGCGCAGGATCGCTTGCGCGTAGCACACGACAACGTCACCAGTTCGAACCGCATCCTGAATTTGATCAAGGAGCGGCTTGCAGCAGGCACCACGTCGGCGCTGGAAGTCGCGCAGCAGGAAAGCCTGGTCAACACCGAGCGCGCGAGCATTCCGCCGCTCGAGCAGTCGTTGCAGCAGAACCGCGCGACGCTGGCACTGCTGGTCGCGCGCCCGTTCGAGCGCGTGAACGTGCGCGGCGGCAGCCTCACCGGCATCGCCGTCCCGCGCGTGACGCCGGGCCTGCCGTCCGAACTGATCGCGCAGCGCCCCGACATCCGCGAAGCCGAGGCGCAGCTCGCCGCAGCCGACGCCAACGTCGAGAACGCGCGCGCGCAAATGCTGCCGAGCATCACGCTCACCGCCGAAGGCGGCTACCAGAGCGCGGTGCTCAAGACGCTGCTGCGACCGGAGTCGGCGATCTACAATCTCGCCGCGGGCCTGACCCAGCCGATCTTCGACGGCTTCCGGTTGCAGGGAAACCTCGACCTGCAAAAGGGCGTGCAGGACGAACTCCTGCAGAACTACCGCAAGGCGGTCCTTTCCGGCTTCACCGACGTGGATAAGGCGCTGGTCGCCGTCCGGCAGACAAACCTGACCGTCCGCCTGCAAGGCGAAGTGGTCACAAGCTCCCGCCGTGCCTTCGATATTTCGGAGCAGCGGTTACGAGAAGGCACAGTCGACCTCGTAACCGTGCTACAAACCCAGCAGACCCTGTTCCAGGCGCAGGACGCCCTGGCGCAGGCGCGCCTTGCCCGGTTGCAGGCGATCGTAAGCCTTTATCAGGCGCTGGGGGGCGGCTGGTTGCCGAAGCCGGTCGAAGCGAAAAATGCACGGTAAGCTGGAGACGGCCACGGAGGACGGGACCGCCCCGAAAAGCCGGACGCGCCGTTATCTCATCATCGGCGTCATCTTCGTCCTCATCGCGGCCGCGCTCTATTACGTCTTCGCCGGCGGCGCGCCCACGCAGCGGCGCGCCGGCCGCTTTGCCGCCGACGGCCCGGTGCCGGTGCTGGTGGCGTCCGCGGCCAAGGCCGACGTGCCGGTCTATCTCGATGCGGTCGGCACCACCAAGGCGCTCAATACCGTGACCGTCAACGCGCAGGTCGACGGCAAGCTGCTCAGCGTGAATTTCGACGAAGGCCAGGACGTCAAGAAAGGTGACGTGCTCGCGCGCATCGATCCGACTACCTATCAAGCACAACTCGACCAGTCGATCGCCAAGAAGGCGCAGGACGAGGCGCAACTCGCCAACGCCAAGATCGACCTCGAGCGCTACGAGAAACTGGCCGCCACCAATTCGATCAATCGCCAGCAGGCCGACACGCAGAAGGCGCTGGTCGCGCAGCTCACCGCGCAGGTGCAATCCGATCAGGCCGCGATCGAGAACACCAAGGCCATTCTCGGCTACACCACCATCGTCGCGCCGATCAGCGGACGCACCGGCATCCGGCAGGTAGACGAAGGCAACATTATACGCGCCGCCGCCTCACAGCCGATCGTCGTCATCACGCAACTCAATCCGATCTCGGTGCTGTTCAACCTGCCGCAGCAAAATCTCGATCAAGTCAACGCCGCGTTCAAGAAGGGCACAATCCCGGTCGACGCCTTGAAGTCCGACGACAACGCGGTGATCGATCGCGGCAAGTTGACGGTGATGGACAATCAGGTCGATCCGACCACCGGCACGGTCAAGCTCAAGGCGGAATTTCCCAATACCGATCTTCAGCTTTGGCCGGGGCAGTTCGTCAACGTGCGCGTGCTGGTCGATACGCTCAAGCAGGTCGTGGTGATTCCGACCGGCGCCGTGCAGCGCGGCCCGAACGGCACCTTCGTGTTCGTCATCGGCGACGACAACAAGGCCAAGATGACACCGGTCACGATCTCCAAGCAGGACGAAACGCAGGCCGTGGTGTCGAAAGGCGTCGACCCGCCTGCGCGCGTGGTTGTCACCGGATTTGCGCGCCTCACGGAGGGCAGCGAGGTCTCGGTCGAGACCCCGGGTCAGACGCCCGCCGTCGCACCGGCCGCGCCGCCGGCGCGCCAAGGCGGCCAGCGCCGCCAACGGCAAGGTACGGGTAACAACACATCGCGATGAGCGTTTCGTCACCCTTCATCCACCGGCCGATCGCGACCTCCCTGCTCGGCGTCGCGGTGATGCTGGGCGGTGCGCTCGGCTACTGGTGGCTGCCGGTCTCGGCCCTGCCGCAGGTTGATTTCCCGACCATCCAGGTCACCACCCAGCTTCCCGGCGCCAGCCCCGATACCATCGCCGCGCTGGTGACCGCGCCGCTCGAGCGGCAGTTCGGCCAGATCCCGGCGATGCAGACGATGACCTCGTCGTCGAGCTTCGGCATCAGCCAGGTGACGCTGCAATTCGACCTGAACCGCGACATCGACGCGGCGTCGCAGGACGTGCAGTCGGCGATCAGCGCCGCCGGCTCGACGCTGCCGCGCAACCTGCCCTACCCGCCGCTCTATTCCAAAGTGAACCCGGCCGACGTGCCGATCATCACGCTGGCGCTCACCTCCGACACGATCGACATCCGCACCTTGAGTGACCTGGCCGACACCATGATGGCGCCGCGGCTTTCCGAGCTCACCGGCGTCGGCCATGTCTCGGTGCAGGGCGGCTTGCGCCCGGCGATCCGCATCCAGGCCGATCTCTCGCGGCTTGCCGCCTACGGCCTCGGATTGGAAGACCTGCGCTCGGCCATCGTCGGCGCCAACGTCGCCGGCGCCAAGGGCGCGTTCGACGGCGCGCATCAGTCCTACACCATCGCGGCCAACGACCAGATCACCGCCGCCAGCGCCTACAATGACGTGGTAGTCGCCTTTCGCAACAACGCGCCGGTGCGCATCAGCGACATCGCCGACGTCGAGGAAGGGCTCGAGAATACGAAAGTCGGCGCCTGGTATCGCGGCAAGCCGGCGGTCGTCATCGACGTGCAGCGCCAGCCCGGGGCCAACGTGATCGACACCGTTCAGCGCGTGCGCGGCGAGCTGCCGCGACTCCGGCGCGCGATGCCGGCGGGGGCCAAGCTCACCATCGTCGACGACCGCACCACCACCATTCGCGCATCGATTCACGACGTGCAGTTCACGCTGATGCTCAGCGTCGTGTTGGTGGTGCTGGTGGTGCTGATCTTCCTGCGCACCATCCGCGCCACCATTATCGCCGGTGTCGCGCTGCCGCTGTCGCTGGTCGCTACCTTCGGGGTAATGTGGTTCTGCGGCTTCTCGCTCGACAATTTGTCGCTGATGGCCCTGACCATCGGCACCGGCTTTGTGGTCGACGACGCCATCGTGATGATCGAGAACATCGTCCGCCACATAGAGAAGGGCGAAGGCCCGTTCCAGGCGGCCTTGCGCGGCGCGAGGGAAATCGGCTTCACCGTGATATCGCTGACGGTGTCGCTGATCGCGGTGTTCATTCCGCTGCTGTTCATGACCGGCCTCGTCGGCCGCATGTTCCGCGAATTCGCGCTCACCCTTACCATCGCGGTCGTCGCCTCGGCCGTCGTTTCGCTGACCCTCACCCCGATGATGTGCAGCCGGCTGCTGCGGCCGGAATCCGAGGACAGCGGCCCGCGCTGGACCCACGCCTTCACGCGGCTCGTCGACCGCACCATCGAATTGTACCGCCGCAGTCTCGAATGGGTGCTCGGCCATCAGTTCGGGACGCTGATGGTGATGGTGATAACGCTCGCCGCCACCGGCGCGCTCTATGTCATCATGCCGAAAGGCTTCCTGCCTTTGCAGGATACCGGCC
>JBAUHH010000026.1:0-7301 GCA_049680165.1 Pseudolabrys sp. | reverse complement strand
GAAATTCGCGGCGGCGCCCCCGCGCTCAAGGCAGTGCTGTCGGTCGACGGCGCCGGCGACAAGGCGCTCGATTTCACCGCCGCGCTCGCGCGCGCCTCGTCCGATTTCACGCCGGAAGATACCGCGGCCGACGATCCGGCGATGATGATCTACACCTCCGGCACGACCGGCCAGCCGAAAGGCGCGCTGCACGCGCATCGCGTCCTGATCGGGCATCTGCCCGGCATCGAGATGCCGCATTATCCGTTCCCGGTGGACGGCGACCGCTACTGGACGCCCGCCGATTGGGCCTGGGCCGGCGGTTTGCTCGACGTGCTGCTGCCGAGCCTGCATTACGGTGTTCCGGTGGTGGCGCGCCGTTTCGAAAAATTCGATCCGGACGAAGCCTTCGCGCTGATGGCGAAGGCGGGCGTGCGCAACGCGTTCATTCCGCCGACGGCGCTGCGCATGATGCGCGCGGCGCCGAGCCCGCGCGGCCGTCACGACATCAAGCTGCGCACCATCGCGTCGGGCGGAGAATCGCTCGGCGTCGAGGCGCTGGAATGGGGCAAGTCCGCGCTCACGCTGACCATCAACGAGTTCTACGGCCAGACCGAATGCAATCTGGTGGTCGGCTCATGCGCCGATCTCGGCGTCTTGCGCGCCGGCGCGATGGGCAAGGCAATTCCGGGACACATCGTGGCAGTGATCGACCGCGAAGGCCGCGAAGTGAGGCCCGGCGAGATAGGGCAGATCGCGGTGAAGCGGCCTGATCCGGTGATGTTCATTGAATATTGGGGCCGGCCCGACGCCACGCGCGAGAAATTCATCGGCGACTGGATGACCACCGGCGACCAGGGCACGATGGACGCGGACGGCTACATCACGTTCGTCGGGCGCGATGACGACGTCATCACCTCGGCCGGCTTCCGCATCGGACCCGGCGAGATCGAGGATTGCCTCATCCGCCATCCAGCGGTGGCGCTCGCCGCCGCGGTCGGCAAGCCCGATCCGCTCCGTACCGAGATCGTGAAGGCGTTCATCGTGCTCAAGAGCGGCTACATGGCGTCGGACGCGCTCGCCGCCGAGATCCAGGGCTTCGTCAAGAAGCAGCTTTCCGCGCACGAATATCCGCGCGAGGTCGCCTTCATCGAGGCGATGCCGATGACGACGACGGGCAAGGTCATCCGCCGCCTGCTGCGGCAGCTGGCGTGATCAGCCGCGCAGGCGGGTGCGCAGCATCCTGGCGTAATGGATGCCGGTGCGGCGCGCCTTTTCCAGCGCGCAGGCCGTGGCGAAGGCCGCGCCGCGCTCCGGCCGTATGCCAATCATCCTGTCGGCGATGGCAAGACGGTCGCCCCACAGATGATCCATCAGCGGATGATCGGCGGTGGTGCAGGAATCCATGCGCGTGATTTCCGAATCGGCGAGCACACTTTGCGTGAGGTCGAGCATCAGCTGCGCGCCCGGCGAATATTTCGCGTAAGTTTCGTCGTAAGCGGTCTTCCAGCCGAACATCACGTCGCCGCTGCGCAGCACGATGGTGGCGGCAATCGCGCGGCCGCCGACGCTCAGGAGATCGATGCGCGCCTTGCGGTCGCGCGCCAGTCCGGTGAGCGCGTCGCGGAAGAAGCGGCGCAGATCGTCGCGCTGGGTCGCGGCGGTGCCGGCGCTGCCTTTCCAGCCGCCTGCTTCGAGGGCGAAAAAGCGGTCAAGCGCACGCAGAATATCCACCTCGCTGGTGGCGATCTCATGCGCGATGACGCCGAGCTCGGCGAGCCGGCGGCGGCGGCGCGGCAATTCCTTGCGGTGTTTGGCGCCGAACGCGTGCACGAGGTAGCCGGCACGGTCACGGCCGGGCGCAAGGTGCGCGCGGCGGTGGCGGCCGAAGTCGGCGTGCGGCAAACCGCGCGCCGCCAGCACGCGATTGAGCGCGGCGCAAAAGGCGCCATCTACGGTCTGGATCGGCAGCAGCGCGACGCTTGGGAGGCGCGAGTCCTGCGCCATATGGCTGAGCCAGGCGGCGATCGCGGCGTCCGCCATGTCGCGGTCGACCAAAGGCGTGCCGAGCGTCGTGAACGGATGAATCCAGCCGGTGAGCACGGAGGGGCCGATACCGTAGCGCCGCGCGGTCTCGACCGGAAACAGGCCGACGAGGCGCGCCTGCGGCTGGCGCGACCAGATCAGAATGGCGTGCGCGTCGCGCCCGAGAATCGGCGCGGCGGCGAGCGCAAAGGCCGGCTCGTAGAATCCGTTGGGCTCGAGCGCACGGCCCGTCAAGGCGCGCCAGTCGTCCGCGATTGACGCGAGTTCCGCAAGCGGACGCCGCTCAACCTGAAAGGGGGAATCGATCGTCCCGTGCACGGTCAGCGCGCCGCCGGACGCCAGATGAAAACGTGCAGCCCGAGCCGGCTGCGCGTGACGTAAAACAGCAAAGCGGTTTCGACGGTCAGCGCGATGGCGGTCGCAATCGCCGCGCCGGTCGCGCCGAATTTCGGGATCAGCACCAGAGAAAGACCGAGATTGATGACGAAGGCGCCGCAATAGACCGCGGCGCAGACGCGTTGCTCGCCCAGCATGTTGAGCAGCCGCTCGACCGGGCCGATGGCCGCGCGCGCCAGGAGGCCGAGCGCCAGAATGAACATCAGGTGATAGCCGTCGCCGAATTGCGCGCCGAACAAATAAAGCAGCGGCTTGCCGAGCGCGAGCACGACGACGGTCGCGGCGAGCGAGGGCCAGAACGTCCAGCGTACCGATTGGCGCAGGATGGTGGCGAGCGCTTCGCGGTCGCCGGCGACGTGATAGGCGCTGAAGCGATGCGTGACAGTGGCCGCGACGGCGAAATAGACGAAGGCGACGAGCGCAAGCGTCTTGGTGGCGGCGAAATAGATCGCGACTTCGCTCGGCGAGCGGAATTGCTGCAACACCAGCACGTCCGTGTGCGTGAGCACCAAATAAAAGCTCTCCACCATCAGGATCGGCATGGCGACCGCGAGCCACGTCCTGAATTCGTATGCTTTCGGGCCGGTGACGTGCGTCGCGAGCCGGCGGTTGAGCACAACGAGCTGCCCCAATGCCGCAAGCCAGATCGATGCGCCCGCGAGGATCAATGCGGTCACCGCGTCGACCGGGAAACCGCCGAAGTAGGCTGCCGCCATCACCACTGTCAGCAGAAGCTGGCGCGCGATGTAGGTCGGCACGATGCCGAGGCCAACCCAGTCATAGGAGCGCGCGATGCCGTCCTGCACGTTGGCGAGCGCGTAAGCCGGCAGCGTCATGCACGCGAGATAGAGCGGGATGATGGTGTAGTCGTCGAGCCACGGGCGCAGCAGCGTGACGAGGCCGGCGCAGACGGCGGCGCAGGCGAGCGCGATGCCGACGGCGAACGCGCGGCTGCCGGCGATGAATCCGCGCAGCAGCGCGAGCGCCTTGGTGTCGCGATATTGCGGGACGAAGCGCAGCGCCGCTGTGGCGAGACCGAGATCGAGCGATTGCCCGATCAGCAGCACCCAGGTCCAGACATAGACGTAGATGCCGAACTGGTAGCTGCCCATCCAGCGCGCGAACAGAATTTGCGAGACGAGTGCCAGCAGCGCGCTGGCGACGCGGATGATGAAAACTTTTCCGGCGCCGATTTGCGCGAGCCGACTGTCGCTCTTGTCGGCGAGAATGGATTTGATGTGCGCGAGCGCGCCGGCGAACGAGAACGGCGAGTGCGCGATGTGTCCGGAACCGGCGAGGACCATGATCCCGGGTAGCAAGAAACTGTTAAGAATCGGTTGGGCGGATCGCTAACCTGCGAAGCCGCCGCCGTCGAGAAACGCCTGTTCCGCGGGCGTTGTCGCGCGTCCGAGCACGGCGTTGCGATGCGGGAACCGGCCGAAGCGGCGAATGATGTCGGCGTGAATTTCGGCCCATTTCAGGCCGTCCGCGTCGTCTGCCGCTTTGTAGAGCGCGAGGCCGCGCTCCTGGTCCGCAAGATCCTCCGAATGCTCGAACGGAAGATAGAAGAAGGCGCGCATCTCCTTCGGCACCTGGCTGTCGAAGCCGCGCACCAGCGCGCCGGCCGTGACCGCGCGCGCCAGCGGATCGGTCGCGAAGGTGCGCGCGTCGCCGCGAAACATGTTGCGCGGAAACTGGTCGAGCAAAATGAGCAGCGCCAGCGCGCCTTCGGCGTTTTGCTCCCAGCCGGCGAGCTTGCCGGCGGCCGCGGCTTCGTGCGTGGCGAGGAAACGCGTGCGGATTTCGTCGTCGAAGGCGGTGTCCTTCTTGAACCAGCGGTCGTAACCGGCAGCCTGCCAGAAGGAGACGACGTCGTGCGCGGTGGCGAGTTCGGTCATCGGGTTTCCATTCTGTCATGGCCGGGCTTGTCCCGGCCATCCCGCTTAGGAGAGCACAACGCGTTCCTAAGCGGGATCGCCGGGTCACGCCGCTAAAGCGGCGGCCCGGTTATGACATTCTTAAAGCCTTATCTCGCCCTTGCCGATGCGTTCATACAGAGGCGCGTCGAGCCGCACGAAGGCACCGCGCTCGTGGTCGTTGAAATAGATCGCGTCCGTGGTGGCGGCGGGATCAAAGCCCTGCTTCACCAGGTCCAGCTTCTTTTGCTTGAACGTCGTCGTCACCTCGATCGCGCCGCGGATGCGCAGGAACAAGGGCCGCGCATAATCGGGAAGGCGCTGCACAAGATGCGCGCGCAAGGCGGCGAGATCGAGATTGCCGCCTGCGACCACGGCGGCCATGCCGGCACGGCCGTCCTTGCCGGGGATGGACACGCCGTACACGTTCGTTTCGGCGACGCCGGGGAAGAGATTGATCGCTTCGGCGACTTCGGAGGTCGAGACGTTTTCGCCTTTCCAGCGGAAGGTGTCGCCGATGCGGTCGACGAAATAGAAAAAGCCGTTCTCGTCCTTGCGCATCAAATCGCCGGTGCGGAACCAGGCGTCGCCTTGCTCGAATACGTTGCGCAGGATCTTGCGCTCGTCCTCGGCCTTGTGCGCGTAGCCCTCGAAGCGGGCGGCGGGCTTGGACGGATCGTGGATGATCTTGCCGACCGCCTCGCCCGGCTCGTTGACGTCGCATTTGACGCAAAAGCCCTGCGCGTTGCGCACCGGCCGTTCGGCTTCGACGTCGAAGCGCACCAGCGCGGTCGGAAATCGATGCGCGAGGAACCAGGGGATGCGGCCGATCGCGCCGGGCATGTCCTCGAAGTTGAACATCGTGACGTTGCCTTCGGTCGCCGCGTAGAATTCGAGGATGTGCGGAATATGAAACCGCGTCTTGAACTCTTCCCAGATGTCGGGCCTCAGGCCGTTGCCGCAGACGAGGCGCAATTTGTGGAGCGCTTCGTTCGCGTTCGGCGGCGTTTGCAGCAAATAGCGGCAGAGCTCGCCGATGTACTGAAACAGCGTGCAGTCGTTGCGCGCCACGTCGTCCCAGAACTCGCGCGCCGAGAAGCGCTCGCGGATCACGACCGCGCCGCCGTTGACCAGCACCGAGCCGGTCGCCGCCAACCCGCCGGCGGTGTGGTACATCGGCAGGCAATCGTACATGCGGTCGGCGGCGGTCGTGTTCATGATGCCGGCGAAGCCGAGCGCCGCCAGCATCACGCGGTAGTGGTTGATGTTTGCCGCCTTCGGCATGCCGGTGGTGCCGGACGTGTAGATGTAGAGCGCACGGTCCTCGATGGTGAGCGGCCGCCGCTCGGACGCTTCCAGCGGCTTCTCGTCGAAGGCCTCGATCGCGATGTCGATGCGCTGGCGCTCGCCGGGACCGTGCAGCCAGACGTTCGGCCTGCTCTTGAGCTGGCCTTCGATGGTCTTGAACGCGGCCATCAATTCCGCCGCGACGATGACGTGCTTCGGCGCCACCGCGTCGATGCAATGGCAAAGCGAGTCGCCGACCAGGTTGGTGTTGATGAGTGCGACGGTGCCGCCGGTGTGAATGATGCCGATCCAGACCGCCATGTATTCCGGCCTGTTCGGCATCAGCAGGCAGACTGCCTCGCCTTTCGTCAGGCCCTGTGCGAGCGCCCAGCGCGCATACTGGTTGGCGCGATTTCCGAGCTGGCGGTAGCTTAGCGTCTCGCGCGTGCCGATCAGCGCCGGCGCGTCGCCAAAACGCGCGGCCAGGTCCTCGATCAGATGCGGGAAAACGCGCGCCGGGTTTTTCGCGATCGGCGTCGTCATCTTAAGCGCGCGCAAGGCGCCCTTGAGATAGATGAAGTCGCCTTTCAGGCGCGTGAGCAGGCCCATTGCGGTGATTCCCCGACCCCGGCCAGCATCGGGGAGTCGCGGGTGGGTGACAAGGGCGGCCTAGCGATCCACCCCGCCGAACGGGACCAGCGGATTGTCGGTGAGCGCGGCGCGGTCGGGCCGGTCAGGCGCGGCGGCGTTGGTGAAAGCCGCGAACAGTTCGCGCACCTTGCGCTCCTCGAGGTCGCGCGTGATGAAAACCAGCCGGGTGCGGTGGTCATCGTCGGGCCAGCTTTCGAGCCGCGCGGTTGGGTGGAAAATGTGCTGCACGCCGTGCACGACGACGGGCGTTTCCGGCATTTCCGCGAGTTGGACGATCCCTTTCACGCGCAGGAGGTTGGGCCCGTATTGCGCGCGCAGCAATTCGAGGAACATTTCGAGCGTGCCGGCGGGGATCGCGGCATCGGCGGTGAGCGCGAAGGCCGTGATATTGGCGTCATGCCGGTCGTGCCGGTTCTTGTCGTGGTGGTGATGGTGGTGATCGTGCGCGTCGGCATAGGCCTCGGCCGCGAGCCATTTCTTCACATCGGGGATTTTGCGCGCGGGATCGTAAAGCCCGCAGTTGAGCAATTGCGCCGGCGAGGCCTCGCCCTTGGCGGCATCGAGGATTGCCGCCGCCGGATTGAGCGCGCGCAGGCGCGCAACAATGCGCTCGCGCTGTGAGGCGTCGGCAATATCGGTCTTGGTCAGCACGATGCGATCGGCGACCGCGGCCTGCTTCACCGCCTCCGGATGCGCATCGAGCGTGGCCTCGCCATTGACGGCATCGACCACCGTGACCACGCCATCGAGCCGGTAGCGCATCAGCAGATAAGGGTGCGCCATCGCGGTATGCAGCACCGGCGCCGGATCGGCGAGCCCCGTGGTTTCCAGAAGCACGCGGCTGAAGGTGCAGCGGCTATTGTCGAGATCGCGCAGCAGCGTCTCCAGGGCGTCGACCAGATCGCCGCGCATGGTGCAGCACAGGCAGCCCGATTGCAGCAGCACCATGTTGTCGCCGACATATTCGACCAGCAGGTGATCGAGCCCGATCTCGCCGAATTCGTTGATGATGACGGCGGTGCCGGC
>JBAUHH010000025.1:0-3156 GCA_049680165.1 Pseudolabrys sp. | reverse complement strand
GCAGCCTCTGATCTTGCGGTCGCCGCCGCGCAATTTTTCCTCCATCGACACCGGCATGGCGGCAGGATCGAGCGCGCTCCAGATTTCCCCGCTGGCCACCGCCTCGTCCTGCACCACCATTTCGAGTTGCGCGGTGAGCGCCACGCCGTCCATTGCCTCGTTGAAGCGCGCCGTGACCGCATAGGCGCCGCGAAAGCCGCCGCGCCGTACGGTGCGGCGACACGCGGTCCGATTCATGTTGATGAAAATTTCCGACATGATCTTGCGCGTCATCGGCGTCGGATCGTCGAGGCGTTCGAGATAGGCCTTCGAGGTGAGCACGTCCGGCGACTGCGTCAGATAGAAATTGAAATATCCGCTCGATCCCGAAATCGCCTGATGACGCCGGCCGAAAAGAAAGCCCGGCACGCTCAACCGCTCGAGCAGATGCTCGCCCTGGAACCACTGCTCGAACTCGGCCTCACGGCCCGGCGCGCAGTCGTTCCAGATCGCGAGAATTCCCGGCTGCTCGGCCATGGTGTCAGCGCGCCGCCACCACCATGATCTCGACCTTGTAGTCGGGCGACGCCAGCCCGGCCTCGACCGTGGCGCGCGCCGGCGTGTTGCCGGGCGACACCCAGCCGTCCCACACCGCGTTCATCTCGGCGAAATTCGCCATGTCGGTGATCCAGATATTGGCCGACAGCAGTTTCGACTTGTCGGTTTCGGCTTTCGCCAGAAAGCCGTCGATCTGCGACAAAATGCTTTTGGTCTGTTCCGTCGTGCTTTTGCCCTTCGGATTTTCCGCCACGATGCCCGCCAGATAGACGGTATTGCCGTGCACCACCGCCTTGCTCATGCGCGTGCCGACGTCGTGCCGTTGAATTGTCATTTTACGTACTCCTCCCGCATTGACTGCCCGCAAGCATGCCGGAACCCGCCGGGCGGCAAAAGCTTAATTAGCCACCAACCACGAACCCGGGAGATGCGAACATGGGCTGGTTTTCCGCCGACATTGCCACAATGGACGATCTGTTCCTGCACACGTTGCAGGACATCTACTACGCCGAGCACCAGATCGAGAAGGCGCTGCCCGACATGATCGAGAAGGCGAGCGACAGCGAGCTCAAGAAGGGCTTCCAGATGCACCTCAAGCAGACCAGGGGCCAGATCAAGCGCCTGGAGCAGGCCTTCAAGAAGCTCAAGCAGAAGCCTTCCGGCACCAAGTGCCCGGCGATCGACGGCATCATCGATGAGGCCAACGACATCGCCAGCGACGTTTCCGACAAAGTCGTGCTCAACGCGGCCTTGATCGCCGCGGCGCAGGCGGTCGAGCACTACGAGATTACCCGCTACGGCACGCTGATCGCCTGGGCCAAGGCGCTCGGCCGCGCCGACGTCGCCAGGCTGTTCGCCGCCAACCTCAAGGAAGAGAAAGCGACCGACAAGAAGCTCAACGGCATCGCCAAGCGCAAGGTCAACCGCAAGGCGGTGCTGCGCAAGCCCAAGCCGATAACCCGGCGCGAGCAGGAAGCGATCATGGCGGCGTCGGTCGGCGTGCCGGCGGTCTAGCGCGTTCGCCAACGGCCGGGCTTTCGCCGCACAGCGCGGCGAGGAACCGACTCGGTTCGGCGGACGTTATTCCGCCGAAGCGAGGTGATTTTCATGTCAGCACATCTTTCGGATTGGCATTCCGGCAATCCATCCCTGAGCCCCGGCAAATGGATCGCGGCGTTCATTTGCGCGGTCGTGGTCTATTACCTCGTGATGATGGCGCTCGGCATGGTGCTGCAAAGCTGATCAACCGCCGAGTGCGCCCTGAGCGTTGGTGTAAACCGCATAGAGCGAATGCGCGGCGGCCATGAACAGGCGGTTGCGCTTCGCGCCGCCGAAGCAGACGTTGGCACAGCGCTCCGGCAATGAAATGTGCCCAATCGGCTCGCCCTGCGGCGTGAACACGCGGACGCCGTCGAGTTCCGGCGACATGCCCCAGCCGCACCAAAGATTGCCGTCGGTATCGCAACGGAAACCGTCCGGCGTGCCTTGCGGCCCGGAGTCGATGAGAACCTTCCGGTTCGAGATCTTGTCGCCTGACGGCGCGACGTCGAAACTGAGAATGGTGCGCGGCTCGCTGCGCGACTCCACGATGTAGAGCCTCTTCTCGTCGGGCGAGAAGGCGAGCCCGTTCGGCGCATTGATGTCGCCGGCGATCACACTCACCGCGCCGGTCTTGCCGTCGACGCGATAGATGTTCATCGGCAGTTCCGATTCCGCGATCCCGCCTTCGTAGTTGCTGAGCAGGCCGAAGCGCGGATCGGTGAACCAGATCGAGCCGTCGGATTTCACCACCACGTCGTTCGGCGAATTGAGCCGCTTGCCCTCGAAGCGGTCGCAGATCACGGTGATGCTGCCGTCATATTCGGTGCGGATCACGCGGCGGCCGAGATGCTCGCAGGTGATGAGCCGGCCCTGCCGGTCGCGCGTGTTGCCGTTGGCATTATTTGACGGCTTGCGATAGACGCTCACCGCGCCGGTTTCCTCGTCCCAGCGCAGCACGCGGTTGTTGGGAATGTCGCTCCAGAGCAGATAGCGCCCGTCGCCGAACCAGACCGGCCCCTCGCCCCACAGCGTCCCGCTCGCCAGCCGTTCCACATGCGTGAGCATTACGCGGTATTTGTCGAAACGCTTGTCGAGCGATTTGATCGACGGATCGGGGTAACGCAGGCTCGGCATCCATTGGTCGGCAGACATGATTTTCCTCAATACAAAAAATTAATTCGCTTCTTCGTCCAAAGCGTGCGCCAGCACCTTGCGCATCACGGTCGGCAGCGCCTCGTTCGCCAATTTGCGCACGGAAATCCAGCGTGCGCCACTGGGGGCTTTGGCCTCTTTCGCGACACGGACTTTATAGACGGTCAGCTCAAGCGGGAAATGAGTGAACACGTGGCGCACGACGCCCGCCAGCTTTTGCCATTTCGCCGCGCGGAATTTCGGCGCGGCGGCAAGCGCCGTCGCAAAATCGAAATCGTGTCGCCATTCGCTGTTCGGCACCTCCGTCATCGCGCCGAGCAATCCCTTTTCGGGCCGCGAGCGTAGCAGGACTTTGCCGTCAGTGCGCAGCACAACGAACGCGGCACCGCGGCGCAACTGTCCTTCGCGTTTCGGCGCCTTGCGCGG
>JBAUHH010000024.1:0-3718 GCA_049680165.1 Pseudolabrys sp. | reverse complement strand
GGATGGCCGTGCGGATGGTCATGTCCGCCTTGGACTGGCGGATGCATTCGTCGACCGAGCGCGTGGCGTGGCCGACCTTCAAGCCGGTATCCCACAGGCAATAGAGGATAGCTTCCGCGATCGACTCGCCCCAGGCGGTCTGCTTGTACGGCAGCAAAAACAACAGATCGATGTCGGAGCCGGGCGCCTGCAATCCGCGGCCGTAGCCGCCGGTGGCGATGATCGCCATGTGCTCGGCTTCGGACGGATTTTGCGACGGATAGAGATGCTTGCGCGCGAAATCGAACAGGATGCGGATGATCTCGTCTTCCAGCCGGCACAGGCGCTCGGCGCAGCGGCGGCCGTGGCGATCCTTGAGCAAAAGTTGTTCGGCCTTGGCGCGTCCTTCGGCGAGCGCAGTCTTGAGCCGCTGCGCCAGCGCCGTCCGCAGCTCGCGCTCGGTGCCGGTGTGCGATTTCGCCAGCTTCTCGAGCCCGGCGGTGAGCGTGCGCAGGTCGATCAGGTCGGCCGTTGCGCGATGCGGATGATCCGGTGCGGCGCGGCTTTCACGATCGACGGCAAGAGAGGACATGACGCATCGGGATAGCGGAGGCCGATGACCCTGTCACCGCCCGCCGGGAGATAATCACGCTACCACAGGGCAAGGAGTTTGTAGGACAACGTCTTCGCCGGGGGCTTAAAAAAGATAGATTTATGCTTTTGACCGGTGCTATCGCCGGGTATTATAGAATAAACGTAGCGCCGATTTGAGCAATGCAGCTTGCGGGCGCTTAACAAATGCAGCTAAAGCGCGGGGTCCTCCCCACGCCAGAGCTGAGGGCGGGGTCCGAAAAATCCCGCCTCCGTCAACAAGGTACCCGCGCCGGAAAACGCGGAGTGCCGGTAGCGTATGGAGGTCTGAAATGTTTTTGCTTTCCCGACGTTCTCTGTTTGCATCCGCCGTGCTGGTCGCGCTTCTGCCGACCAGCACTTTGTTCGCCGCGGACAATCCGAAGACCATCAATATCGACTGGGCGACTTACAACCCGGTCTCGATGCTGCTCAAGCAAAAGGGCTGGCTCGAAGAGGAGTTCAAGAAGGACGGCATCTCCATCCGCTGGGTGCAGACGCTCGGCTCCAACAAGGCGCTCGAATTCCTCAACGCCGGCTCGATCGATTTCGGCTCCAGCGCCGGCGCGGCCGCGCTGGTGAGCAAGATCAACGGCAATCCGATCAAGTCGATCTACGTCTATTCGCAGCCCGAGTGGACCGCGCTGGTGACGCGCAAGGACACCAACATCACCAAGATCGCGGATCTCAAGGGCAAGCGCGTCGCGGTGACGCGCGGCACCGATCCGCACATCTTCCTGGTGCGCGCGCTGCAAAGCGTCGGTCTCACCGAGAAAGACATCCATCCGGTGCTGTTGCAGCATCCCGACGGCAAGACCGCGCTTATTCGCGGCGACGTCGACGCCTGGGCCGGTCTCGATCCGATGATGGCGCAGGCCGAAGTCGAAGACGGCGCGCGTTTGTTCTATCGCAACAAGGCGGCGAACACCTGGGGCATTCTCTCGACGCGCATCGAATTCCTGAAAGATCATCCCGATCTGGTGAAGCGCGTGCTCGCGGTCTACGAAAAGGCGCGCAAGTATTCGCTCGCCAATTACGACGAAGAGAAGAAGGCGTTCCAGGCCGCCACCAAGCTGTCCGACAAGATCGCGGACATCCAGCTCAAGGAACGCACCGATCTGCATTACAACAAGATCGGCCCCGAGCAGCGCGACTCGATTTTGCAAGCGGGCCTCGCCTTGCAGAAGGCGGGCGTGTTGCCGGCCAACGTCGACGTCAAGAAGGCGGTCGACGACCTGATCGACGACAAGTACGTCGCCGGAAGCTGAGATTGCGTGTCCCGGATGCGGTGCAGCGCGATAGCGGTGCACCGCTGATCCGGGACCCAGCTTGCTTTTAATAACCGGGGTCCCGGGTCTGCAGCGCACCGCGAAAGCGCGCTGCACTGCGCCCGGGACACGACCATAAGGGTTGCCTTCCGCGAGTGTCTTGATGTCTCTTGTGCAAATGAGCGTGTCGGCCGAAACGGCAGAGGTTCAGCAAAAGCAGCGCAAGAGCGGACTTGCGCGGCTGACCGGCCCGGCGCTTGGGCTCATTTTGCCGCTGGTGCTTGCGGTCGGCTGGGAGTTCATCGTCCGGATGGGCTGGGCGAGCGGCCGGCTTGTGCCGCCGCCGTCGGTCATCTTCCAGACCTTCAAGGAGCTTTATTCGGCCGGCGAATTGCAGCGCCATATCTGGGTGACGACGGCGCGCGTGGCGGCCGGTTTCGGCATCGGCGTGGTGGCGGGAACGGTGATCGGCGCGATCTGCGGTTCGTTTCCGTTGTGGCGCCGGCTGCTCGATCCGACCATGCAGGCCTTGCGCGCGATCCCATCGATCGCCTGGGTGCCGATATTCGTCCTCTGGTTCGGAATCTTCGAGAGCTCGAAGATCACGCTGATCGCGGTCGGCGTGTTCTTCCCCGTCTATCTCGGCGTCATGGGCGCGATCATGTCGGTCGACCGCAAGCTGGTCGAGGTCGGGCGCGCCTTCCGGCTGTCTAACTTTGCCATGGTCCGGCGCATTTTGCTGCCGGCGGTGCTGCCGTCTTACGTGATCGCGCTGCGCTCCGGCCTTGGCCTCGGGTGGATGTTCGTCGTCGCGGCCGAATTGCTCGGCGCGTCGGAAGGCCTCGGCTATCTGCTGATCGACGGCCAGCAACTCGGCAAGCCGGCCGAGATCGTCGCGGCCATCGTCGCTTTCGCGGTGATCGGCAAGACCACCGACTGGCTGATCGTCATCACCGCGGCGCCGTTCCTGCGCTGGGAAGACCGCTTCAGCGCTCGCGCGGAGGCGGACTGACATGCTCACGCTCGAACGCGTCGGCAAGACTTATCCGAACGGCGTGCGCGCGCTCGACGGCGTGAATTTCTCGGTTGGGCCGGGCGAGATCGTCGCGGTGGTCGGCGGCTCCGGCTGCGGCAAGTCGACCATGCTGCGCGCGATCTCCGGCCTCGATACGCCGAGCCAGGGCCGCGTGGTGCTCGACGGCCTGACGATCACCGCGCCGCAGGAAAAAATCGGCATCATCTTTCAGGAGCCGCGTCTGCTGCCGTGGCTGACCGTCGCCGACAACGTCGGTTTCGGGCTGGAAGATCGTCCGCGCGCGGAGCGGCTTCAACGCGTCGGCAATGCGCTGGCGCGCGTCGGCCTCACCGACAAAGCCAACATGTGGCCGCGCGAATTGTCGGGCGGGCAGGCGCAGCGAGTGGCGATTGCGCGCGCGCTGGTGCCGCGGCCGGAAGTGCTGCTGCTCGACGAGCCATTCTCCGCGCTCGATGCTTTCACCCGCGCCGACTTGCAGGATCACCTGCTCGACCTGTGGGCGGACTCGCGGCCGACGCTGATCCTGGTGACGCACGACGTCGACGAGGCAATCGTGCTCGCCGACCGCATCATGGTGATGCGGCCGCGGCCGGGCCGCATCTACGAGGAGATCGAGGCCGATCTGCCGCGCCCGCGCGACCGGCAATCGGCGGCGTTCGATTTCGCCAAGCGGCGCGTGCTGGCCGCGCTTGACCGTTCGCTGGAACGGCCCATGCGCGTGGACGACACCGAGGTGCGCACCGGCGCCGGCGCCGCGCTGTGGTGGTGAGTGGCTGCTCATTTTCTCCTGTCATCGCCGGGCTTG
>JBAUHH010000023.1:0-2113 GCA_049680165.1 Pseudolabrys sp. | reverse complement strand
CACCTGACCGCCTGCCTTGTCGCAACCGACTGGACGAAGCTCGCGTCCGACGCGCCGCACGATCTGGTGCCCGCCGGTTACGCGATTTCGGGCGTGTTCGATCTCGATCCAATCCTGAAGGTGGCGCCGAACCAGGACATCCGGCTGACGGCGGAAACCGCGCGCACCTGCTCGCCGCTGACCTGGCGCGTGCCGCCAGACCGCACGCTCGATGCCGTCGTCGGCGCGCTCGAGTCGAGCGAATTCCTGCGCCAGAGCAGAGCGATCGTCGAAGCGTGGAAGAACGCGGCCAAGGTGCGTTACGAGGCGATCCCCGGCACCAATCATTTCACCGTCGTCGATGCGCTGACCGATCCCGACAGCGCGATGACCCGGCGCGTCGTGGAACTGGCGAAGCAGGTCGCGGCCATGTCGCTGTGATGTTTCCGCTCGTCCCCGCGAAAGCGGGGACCCAGAGCAACTGATTCAAACACCCGTAGCCCTGGATTCCCGCTTGCGCGGGAATGAGCGGAGTGTGTGGCTTAGAAAAACGCCTGTATCCCCGTCTGCGCGCGGCCCATGATCAGCGCGTGGATGTCGTGCGTACCCTCGTAGGTGTTGACCGTCTCGAGGTTCGCGACCACGCGCATCACCTGATATTCCTCCGAGATACCGTTGCCGCCGTGCATGTCGCGCGCGACGCGCGCGATATCGAGCGCCTTGCCGCAATTGTTGCGCTTCATCAGCGAGATCGCCGGCGGCGCAGCCTTGCCGGCTTCGAGCAAACGGCCGAGGCGCAGCGCGCCTTGCAGGCCGAGCGTGATTTCGGTCTGCATGTCGGCGAGCTTTTTCTGCACCAGTTGATTGGCGGCGAGCGGGCGGCCGAACTGCTTGCGGTCGAGCGTGTATTGCCGCGCCGCGTGCCAGCAGAATTCCGCCGCGCCCATCGTGCCCCAGGCGATGCCGTAGCGCGCATTGTTGAGGCAGCCGAAGGGACCCGCGAGCCCCTTCACGTTTGGCAGCAGATTTTCTTCCGGCACCACGCAATCTTCCAGCACGATCTCGCCGGTGATCGAGCAGCGCAGCGAGAGCTTGCCTTCGATCTTCGGCGTGGAGAAACCTTTGGTGCCGCGCTCGACGATGAAGCCGCGGATTTTCCCGTCGAGCTTCGCCCAGACCACCGCGACGTTGGCGACCGGCGCGTTCGAGATCCAGGTCTTGGCGCCGTTCAATTTGTAGCCGCCGGAAACTTTCTCCGCGCGGGTGACCATCGAGCCGGGATCGGAGCCGTGATCTGGCTCGGTCAGTCCGAAGCAGCCGATGATCTCGCCGGTCGCGAGCTTCGGCAGATATTTCCGCCGCTGCGCCTCGGTGCCGTAGGCGTAGATCGGATACATTACCAGCGAGGACTGCACCGACATCGACGAGCGATAGCCGGAATCCACGCGCTCGAGTTCGCGCGTGATCATGCCGTAGGCGACGTAGCCCAAACCTGCGCCGCCGTATTCCTCAGGGATTGTCGGGCCGAGCAGGCCGAGCTTGCCCATCTGCGGGATCAGGTCGGGATCGTACTTCTCCTCGCGATAGGCCGCGATCACGCGCGGGGCCAGATAATCCTGCGCAAAGCCGCGCGTGGTGTCGCGCACCATGCGCTCTTCTTCGGTGAGCTGCTCCTCGAGATCGAAGGGATCGTCCCATTTGAACGGCGCTTCTTTCAGCGCCACAGGCTTCGCCTCGCGCTTTTCGGCCGCTTGCGACATGGGGAACCTCCTCACGAACTTGTCTTTTGCCATTATAGCCCGTCGCGCGGGGCGGCAAGAGCCGCGTTTTTCGTCATTCCGGGACGCGAGCCATAAGCGCGTTCACGCGCGTCTTCGACGCGCTATGGCGAGCGGGCCCGGAATCCATAACCCCAGTGCTGCGGCGTATGGATTCCGGGTTCGCGCTAATGCGCGCCCCGGAATGACAAGAATAGCCAACGCTCCGCTTGCCCTGTTTTTTGTGCCGGCGCGGGCGCGCCCGTCTTCTGTCTCCCCGGCGCCATGCCGAGGGGATGGAGCGCCGTGTGGCGCACCATTGTCTTTTACGCCTTGCGGCGTAGCGCGCCTTGCGATCGGCGCGCTCGCCACACGGC
>JBAUHH010000022.1:0-5437 GCA_049680165.1 Pseudolabrys sp. | reverse complement strand
CCCCAACCCTCTCCCCCGAGGGGAGAGGGAGTCCTGCCGTGCTCGTGGCGGACCCTGAACGATGTCTCTTGCAAGAGAACCCGTGCGCATCGCCGGGCCGGTGGCGCAGCCGAAAAAGCCGCGCGCGTTGCCGCCGCCCGGCGCCTGGGACACGCACGCGCATATTTTCGGGCCGGCCGACAAATTTCCCTACGCGCCGGGGCGCGGCTACACGCCGCCCGACGCGCCGGTGGAGAAATTCGTCGCGCTGCTCGATCATCTCGGCTGCGCGCGCGGCCTCATCGTGCAAGGCAATGCGCACGGCTACGACAACCGCGTGCTGCTCGACGCGCTCGCGCGCTACCCGCAGCGGCTGCGCGGCATCGCCATCACCGACACGCGCATCAAGCCGGAGGAACTGCGCGGCTGGCACAAGCTCGGCATGCGCGGCTTGCGCTTTCATTTGCTGGCGAACAAGGCCGGCTACATTCGCGGAGTCGGGCTCGAGACGTTCGAGGTTTTCCGCAAGACGATGCGCGAGCTCGGCTGGGCGATGCAAATCTATGCTGACCACACGATCATGCTCGACGCTGCCGCGACCTTGCGCGAGGTGTCGTGCGAGATGACGGTGATCGTCGATCACATGCTGATGGTGCCGGCAGGCCTCGGCATCAACGAACCGAATTTCCAGGCGCTGCTGAAGCTGGTCGGCGAGGGGCACGTGTACGTGAAAGTCTCGGCGCCTTACCGGCTCTCGACGAATTTTCCGGACTATCCCGACGCGCGGCCGTTCCACGAGGCACTGGTGCGCGCCAATCCCGAGCGGTTGATGTGGGGAACCGACTGGCCGCATCCGTCGATCCCGGCCGAGATCATGCCGGACGACGGCAAGCTGCTCGATCTGTTTTTCGACTGGACGCCGGACGAAACCATCCGCCGGCAAATCCTCGTCGATACGCCGACGCGGCTGTTCTGGACTTGAAGGGCACCTATTACGCAGGCGTCGGAAACGGCTCCGTGTAGAAACTGCCGTCACGGCCGAAATACATCGCCTTGCGGCCGCCGAAGAACACGCGATAGCTGGCGCAGCCGGCCTGCATGATCTGACGCAGGAATTCGGCATAACCGATCTCCTTGTGCTGGATCGCGCGCACGGCGGCCTCGATGCTCGCGGCATCGAACGTGTCGGCGGTCGGCGGGCCTTTCACGAGCGGCAATGATTCATCCATGCTCTCGCCGCCCGCGCCGTAATATGTGTTGCGCAGCGCGATCAGGTCCGCGGTATAGGAGTGCACGCCAGCGCTTGCGAGTTTTCTCACCACTTCCGGAAAGGGCGTGTCGGCAAAACTGAGCTTCATGCATTCGCTGATGATGTCGGTGTTCATAACTGCGTTCCTCGTTTTGTCGTGGCGCGGTCGGGCATGGCGCGGATGAGACGGCGCAGACCGCGATGAATTGCGCCGATGTCGGTTCCGGCAAGCCGCATCGCAAGGTTTGCGTGGTTGCTGCCGGCGGCCTTGGTAAGGCGCGCCAGCGCCGCCCGGCCGTGCTGAGTAAGGATCAGAAACGGAGAGCCGCGATGGTCGGGATTGCCTTCGAAGCTCGCCCATTTTTCCTCGACCAGCAGGTCAGCGATGCGCTGGACGTTCTGTCGGGTGACGCCAAGGCGTCGCGCAATCTGTGGCACGGTGCGCGGATCGGCCGAAGCGGCGCTCATGACCTGCCAGCGCGCCTGCGTTTGTCCGACGGTGCGGGCAATCGTCTCGCCTTTGTCGCGAAAGCGGCCGGCGAGGTCGTAAACGTCGGCAATGATCAGCGGCAGCAGGGTCTTCGCATCGTTCATGGTGCTAAGTTGCCATAGTGACAACCTGTTGTCAATATAGGACGAAGGCCAGGCTGGCCCAAGGCAGATATGCTCGGGAAGTCAGCTCTTGCAGGGCGCGTCGATGACGTGCGTGTCTTTCAGGAGCGGCATGACGCGGTTGGCGATGAACGGCCGCAGATCGGCAAGCCGCAGATAGCCGCGCCGATACAAATCCTGCACTAGCCGTTCGATGCGGCGGTCATCCGACGTCGACCATTCCCTGACGATGTAGTCGCGGCCTTCCTTGCCCCAGCGCGCCGGATAGCTGTTCTCCTGATTGCCGCGCTGCTCGAAATAATAGCTGACCGCGCTCACGAGCTTCTTGCGGCCTTCGCTATTGCAGAAAGTGCTCCAGGCCTGATCCAGCCCGCGCAGCGCGGACGCGCGCGCGCGATCGCGGCCCTCCTGGAAGATCGGCTCGTTCGCGTTCCACGGCGGCACGCCGCCGTTGGGCAGCTTCGGTCCCTCCACGACCGGCTCATAAAAGTTCGCCGGATAACGCGGCAACGTGAATTGCCAGCCGACCAGCAGGCCGATCATGAGCAGGAGCGGAAGGACATATTTGCGCAACACGGCGCTATTTCCTGGCGCAACCGTTGGCGACCGTCTTGGTGACGGCAAGCGCACCGCGGACGGCCGGGGGCGCCAGAGCGCCGAAATCGGATGCGATTAGCTCACCATTGGCCACCAGGACCTTGAGCTCATCGACGACGCGGCGGCGCGTCTGCACGATCGCGCGCGCGTCGGCGGAGGCACTGCGCTTGGCACCCACTGGACCCGACAGGCGCAGGAAGGAATTGGCGGCCTCGACCGCGAGCGCGCGGTTGTCGATGTCGCAGAAGTTTACTCGATTCTGGCGGTAGACACAGTCGGCGACTTCGGCCCATCGCGTCACCAGCTCGGCTTCGCCATCGTGGTTTGACTGACCGAACAGCGATGCGACTCGTGACATGGTGCTGCCGGTGGAGAGGGCTTGCCACAGGATGGCCGACTGCATCGGCGCGTCACCGGAAATGCCGAACATGTCCTTGGTGACACAGCGGTTGAGCATCGGCGCGGTTTCCGCGCGGCCGACGCGATTGCCGGAGAAAGCCGGCGGGCTGTCAGCGGTTTCGTTCGACAGGAAGGGGAGCCATTGCGCCGGCGCCGGCATTCTGTTCCAGCCGACAACGAGCAAACCGCCGACCGCAAATGCGGCGATGACGCCCAAGACGGTCGGAAGCATGCTGCGCCGTTCCGCAACCTGCCAGGTCTGGCGCGTGCGCAGTTCGCGGAAATCAGCCATCACGCTCGCTCATCAAAGTTTCGCGGCGACCCAAGGGTGTTCCTGCGGGCAGATGTCCTTCGCATCGGAATATTGCTGGAACAGCGGCTTGAGTGCGTCCGGCGCCGACCAGCCGAAGTCGGATTTGCTCAGGCGGCCGAAGCGGATGTCTTTCTCCAGCGCGGCGGCGATGGCGCGGTTGTTGTCGCCATTCCAGAGCTGGCGCACGTTGCGCACTTCGTCGTCGCCGTAACGCCCGGCGATCTTCAGCATACTGTCCATCTTGTCGTAGTACTTGCCGATGTAGTCGACGATGTAGGCGCGGTTGTTCTTCTCGCACACGGCATTGCCTTGGGTGACCACATAGCAATGCAGCGCGGCGGTCATCTCGACCATGCGCGAATAATCCTGCGGCGCGATGCGGTGCTGGCCGCTTGGCAGGCGGGGCCGATGCATGTCGCGCTCGGGCGCTTCGAGCGCGGGGTAGCACGCTGGCCGCACTTGCGCCTCTCGCCAGGCGCCAAGGCGTGAATTCGGCAGGCCATAATCCGCGCTGTTGCCGAAAACGAAATAATTGAGCGCTGTCGTGCCGAGGATGATCCCGCCGACCACGAACAGGCCGCGTGTCAGGAAGCTCATGCCGCCCTCCGGAATTGTCGTGCGGATTATGAGCTGGGGCTTTTGCGGAAGTTTTAACGCTCGCAACGAGCGGCCGTTACCGGCTGGTCAACGCAATTGCTCGCATTTTAGGCATCGCCGATGAAACGTCAGGAATTACGCCGCTTTCGGCCACAGCCATGCCGAGGCGATCCGGGCGCCTTCGGTCAGCGATTGCAGCTTCATCCACACGATCTTGCTGTCGACCTGCACGCGGCCGGCAAAGGTGCCAAAGCCGCAATCGACGCCGGCGATGACGTTCTCGCGTCCGACCAGGTTGGCGAAATTCATGATGCGGTCGGAGACCAGCTCGGGATGCTCGACGGTGTTCACCGTGGAATCGATCACGCCGGGAACAATGATCTTGCCGTCCGGCAATTTCACGTTGCGCCAGATTTTCCACTCATGCTCGTGGCGCGCATTGGCGGCGGGAAACGACACGGCCATCGGCTTTGCGGAAAGCACGATGTCGACGATGTCCTTGAGCTCCACGTCGGTGTGGTGCGGCGCCACGGTCGAGCCCCAGCACACGTGCATGCGCATGCGATCGGCGGGAATGTCCTGCACGGCGTGATTGAGCGCGGCAACGTTGACGGTGATGATCTTGCGGAAGTCGGCGAGGCTTTGGTCGGGATAGACCGTATGGCGCAGCATCGCCAGATCGGGGCAATCGAGCTGCAAGACGAAGCCGGCGTCGACGATCGCCTTGTATTCCCGCTTCATCACAGCGGCGAGCGCGTACACGTAGGCCTCTTCGGTGTCGTAGTGCTTGTTCTTGAGATAGCGCGCGATCTGGCCCGGCGAGGGCGAGGTCATGAAGAATTCTTCCGCCTTGGCGCCGGTCATGGCGTGCTTGGCGCGCGCGATGTCGCCGGCGGCGGCCGGAAAGTCTTTCCACGCGACGTCGCCGGTGCAGGCCGGCCGGTGCTGGAACGGAGAGGCAAAGTACGTGAGCATCGCGGCGAGCTCGGGAAATTCCGTGTCGCCAGTGCCGAGCGGGCCTGAGCTCGGCCCGTCGAAGCCGGTGAGCCGGTGCGTCACATGCACGGTGTAGTCGGTGCGGCCCTGCTCGCCGTCATTGATGATGTCGAGCTCGCAAGCAACCTGGTTGCGCACCACCTCGGCGACCGCGGCGCGCACGGCTTTCTCGAGCTCGGCGCGCCGCGCGCCGGGATTTTTCTGCTCGGCCACCAGCAGTTCCACCACCTTGGGCGTGCGCGGCAGGCTGCCGGTGTGGGTGGTGAGAATGCGCTCGCTGCTGCGTTTCATGCTGTGTCCTGACCGCGAGTACTCTTCACCTCTCCCCCGAGGGGAGAGGGAGTCGACCGAGTTCGTGGCGGCGCTGCATGCTTCGTACCTGCTTCTGATTCAAAATCCGCGCACGGCCTCGGTAACGTGCTCGACATCGGGCGGCGACGCGAAGCAGTGGCCGACCAGCTTGCGCCATTCCTGGAAGTCGGCCGAGCCGCGGAAATCGACGGTATGATTTTCCACGGTGTCCCATTTGACGAACAGCCGGTAGCGCGACGGCTTCTCGTGCGAGCGTTGCAGCGCCATGCCCTTGCAGCCTTTGGCGCGCTTGAAGATTGCGGTCGCCTGCTTCACGCCGGCCTCGAATTCATTCTCCATGCCGGGCTTAACGTCGATCTGCGCGATTTCCATGATCATGGCTT
>JBAUHH010000021.1:0-8017 GCA_049680165.1 Pseudolabrys sp. | reverse complement strand
ACCGCGCGCTGCACTACATCGAGAAGGTCAATCTCACCGCCTTCGCCAACAGCTATCCGCACACGCTCTCTGGCGGCATGAAGCAACGTGTCGCCATCGCGCGCGGCATGGCGATGGAGCCGGACATCCTGCTGATGGACGAACCTTTCGCCGCGCTCGATGCGCTCACGCGCACGCGCATGCAGGACGAATTGCTGGCGCTGTGGGACGAGATCAAATTCACAGTCTTGTTCGTGACCCATTCCATCCCCGAGGCAATCAAGATCGGAAGCCGCATATTGCTGTTGTCGCCGCATCCGGGACAGGTAAAGGCCGAGATCAACAGCGTTCCGCGCGGGAGCGAGACTTCCGACGAGGCGGCGGCCCTTGGCCGCGAAATTCACCAGATGCTGTTTGCCGATCAGATCGAGGAGGCGCCGCATGCTCAAGGCGCCTGAACGGCCGAATGCTTTTTTCGAGACCCTGGGCCCCGATCAATTCGGCATCGTCGCGAAACCGCTCACGTGGCCCGAGAAAATCTACAATCAGGCATGGCTGCGCAAGATCGCGATCCTGATCGTGCTGGCGCTGGCGTGGGAGCTTTACGGCCGCTGGCTGGACAATCCGCTGCTGGTACCGCCGTTCAGCGAGACGGTGCGCGCGCTGGTGCGCGACGTCGCCGACGGCACAATTCCGGGCCGCGCATTAAGCTCGATCGAGGTGCTGCTGATTGGCTTTGCCACCGGCACGGTATTGGCCGGCCTACTGACCGTGTTCGCCATCAGCACGCGCATCGGCACGGATTTTCTCGAGACCGTCACTGCCATGTTCAACCCGCTGCCAGCGATTGCGCTGCTGCCGCTGGCGCTGATCTGGTTCGGCCTCGGGATCGGCAGCCTCGTGTTCGTGCTGGTGCACTCGGTGATGTGGGCGGTCGCGCTCAACATGCTGGCGGGATTCCGCAGCGTCTCGGCTACCGCGCGCATGGTCGGCCGCAACTACAATCTCAACGGGCTGCGCTTCGTCGCGAAAATCCTCATTCCGGCAGCGTTCCCGAGCATTCTCGCGGGCCTGAAGATCGGCTGGGCCTTTGCGTGGCGCACGCTGATCGCCGCCGAGCTCGTGTTCGGCGTATCGTCCGGCCAGGGCGGCCTCGGCTGGTATATCTTCGAGAGCAAGAACCAGCTCAACATTCCGGAAGTCTTCGCCGGCCTCTTGACCATCATCATGATCGGTCTGGCGGTCGAGAACGTCGTGTTTCGTTTCATAGAGACCAGAACGGTCCAGCGCTGGGGCATGCAGACCTGACCTTGGCGAAAACAACAGGAGGAAACCATGATGCACAGGCGTGATTTTTGCAAAGCACTGGCGGCGGCGCCCGCCGCGCTGGCGATGCCGGCGCTGAGGCAATCGGCCTTTGCCGACGAAGTGTCGAGCGTCGTGCTGGTGAGCCAATACGGCCTGCCCTACCTGCCGCTGATGGTGATGAACGAGCTCAAGCTCGTGCAGACACACGCGCAGAAGCTCGGCGTTTCCTCGCTCACGCCCGACTACAAGCGGCTCGGCGGCACGCAATCGCTGATCGACGCGCTGTTGAGCGGGCAGATGAATTTCGGCGTCACCGGCGTGCCGGGCCTGGCCACGCTGTGGGACAAGACCGCGGGCACCGCCAACGAAGTGCGCGCGCTCTGCGCCGTGCAGTCGATGCCTTACATGCTCGTCACCAACCGGGCGGCGATCAAAACGGTCAAGGACTTCAGCGAGCACGACAAGATCGCGCTGCCGGCGGTGAAGGTCTCAGCCCAGGCGATCTGCCTGCAAATGGCCGCCGCCAAGGAATGGGGCCCGGCGAGTTACGCCAAGCTCGATTCGTTCACAATCACGCGCTCGCATCCGGACGCCGCCGCCGCGGTGATGTCGAAGGCAAACGAGATCGACAGCCACTACGCGGTCGCGCCGTTCTACTATTACGAGCTGGCGACCAGTGGCATCCACAAAGTACTCAGCTCTTACGACACGCTCGGCGGCGCCACCACCAACGGCGTGATGATCATGTCGAAGAAATTCCGCGATGCCAATCCGAAGGTGACGCAAGCGGTCTACGGCGCACTCACCGAAGCGAACGAATTCATCACCAGGAACCACCACGACGCCGCGCAAATCTACATTAAGGCCGCCAACGAGAAGCGCAGCACGCCGGATGAAATGACCAAGATCGTCGCCGACCCTGAGAATGTGTGGACCACGACACCACAGCACTCGATGACCTACGCGGAGTTCATGCACAAGGTCGGCACCATGAAGCGGCTGCCCGCGTCATGGAAGGACATGTACATGCCGGAATCGCATGAGCTCAAAGGCAGTTGATCGGCTTTATAGCTCACGCAGCGCGTTGAACTGCGCGACGTAACCGGACGGATCGATCCGCGCCGCGATCACGGTGGTGCGGCCGGATTTGATCGCCGCCGAGAGCGCATTGCTCAGCGCCTGCTCGGTTTCCACCACGACGCCGTCGGCGCCGAAGGCTTGCGCCAGCTTTTCCCAATCGACGCCGCCTAGTTGCACGCCGTGCAGCGGGATGCCCTTGATCTCCTGCTTGACGCGGATGAGCCCGATCTCGCGGTCGTCGAGCACCAGCACGATGATCGGCAGGCCCTCGCGCTGCGCGGTCTGCAATTCAGCGATCGTCATCAGGAAGCCGCCATCGCCGGTGAAGGCAACGATCGGACGATCCTTGAACACCATGCGCGCCGCCAGCGCGCCCGGCACGGCGTAGCCCATCGAGGCGAGACCGTTGGACGTCAGAAATTCGCGCGGACCATAGGATTCCCATTTCTGCACCACCAGCAGCCGGCTGGCACCGGCGTCGCACGTCGCAATGGTGTTGCGCGGCAGCACGCCGCGCGCCACTTCCATCGCGCGCTGCGGCGAAAGGCCCGTGGTCGGCGTGTTGAGCGCGTCGCGCACCTCGTCGCGGAACGCGCGCGCGGCCTTCTCGCCCCAGTTGGTGCCTTCCGGCGCCCATTTTGCAAGCCCGGCCAGCAGCGCTTTCAGATCGCCGATGATTTCCGGATCCGCCGGCACCAGCGCATCGAGGCTCGGCACCGACGACAGCGCCAGCACCGGCAGCCTGTAGGGCCACGGTTTCGGCTGCAATTCCACCGCGTCGAGGCCGATCGTGACGATCAGATCGGATTCCATCACCAGCTTGCGCTCGATCAGCCCGCCAATGATGCAGCCGGCGCGCAGCGGATGATCTTCCGGGATCATGCCTTTGCATTTCGTCGTCGTGAGCACCGGCGCGCCGAGCCGCTCTGCGAATTGCACGAATTCCGCCGACGCCTTGCACCAATAGACACCGAGACCGGCGATCAGGATCGGCCGCTTGGCGCGGTTGAGCACGTCGAGCGCGGGCTTCAGATCGGCTTTGTCCGGGCCCGGCACGATCCAGTTCGGCATGAGCGGCGGCTCGGCCAGATACTCCCCCGCCTCTTTCGTCGTTTCACTCTGCGGAAATTCGAAATGCACCGGGCCGGGCGGCGCGCCGGTCGCCGTGCGGATGGCGCGGCGAACCTGCTGGCGCACGGTCTTGGCGTCGATGACCGTGCTCCATTTCACGATCGGCTCGTAGATCGCGCTCTGGTTCAGGCGCTGGCGCAGGCCGGTCTCGTAAGTCGGGCGCGAATAGGCGTCCGTGATCGCGATCAGCGGCGAACGGTCGAGAAACGCGTGCGCGACGCCGTTGACCATGTTGGTCGCGCCGGGTCCGCGCGTGGACAGGCAGACGCCCGGGCTGCCGGTGAGATCGCCCCAGGTCGCCGCCAGCATGGCGCCCGCGACCTCCTGCTTCATCAGCATGAAACGCATCTGGCGCTGGCGCGCGGCTTCCATCAGCTCGACCGACTCGCCGCCCGGATGCCCGACGATGAAGGGCGTGCCGGCGTCCTTGAACGCGGCGGCAAGAATCTCGACGGTCGTGGTCATTGCTTGAGGCTCCGCATGGCGGTTATCCGGATCCGGCATTACTATTGGCCGGCTGCAAACCGGATAACGACATGCCTGACGTGACTGTTGCCATCCTTGACAAGTTTCACCCGCATATCAAGAAGGCGATCGAAACGGCCGCTCCGACGAACTGGAGCCTGCGCTTCATCGACGAGAGCACGCTCGCCGCGCGCATCGCGGTTATCGGCGATGCCGATATCGCTTTGGCGATGGCGGCGCCGATACCGGCTGAGCTGATCGCGGAGGCAAAACGATTGCGCTTCATCCAGAAGCTCGGCGCCGGTGTCGACCGCATCGACATCGAGGCGTGCCGCAAGCGCGGCATCGGCGTTGCGCGCCTGCATGCCGGCAACAGCATTCCGGTGGCCGAGCACACGATCCTGCTGATGCTCGCAGTCTATCGCCAGCTTCCGCAGATCGACCGGCGCACGCGCGCCGGCGCGTGGAACAAGGAAGATGCGCGCGGCGAGCATCGGCAGCTTCTCGGCAAGACGGTCGGCCTGGTCGGTTTCGGCGCCGTCGGACGCGAAGTGGCGAAGCGGCTCGCCGGATTCGACGTGAAGATTGCCTATTACGATCCGGTCCGTGCGCCGCGTGACGTTGAGCAAAAACTTTCCGTCACTTACGCCGGCCTCGACGACCTTGTGCGCACGGCGGATATCGTCTCGCTGCATCTGCCGCTGCTGCCGCAAACGGCGGGCATCATCAATGCCGAACGCATTCGCGCGATGAAAACGGGTGCGGTGCTGATCAATGCCGCGCGCGGCGGCCTGGTCGATGAAGCGGCGCTGACCGCCGCGCTCAAGGACGGTCACCTGTTCGGCGCCGGCATCGACGCCTTTTCCAAGGAGCCGCCCGCCGGCAGTCCGTTGCTCGAACTCGACAACACGGTGATCACGTCGCATCTCGCCGGCGCGACCCTCGACAATTTCACCGGCGTGATCGCGCGTGCCATTGCCAACACCGAAGCCGTGCTGCGCGGCGAGCCGATCCCGGAGACCGATACGGTGGTTAAAGCCGGGAGCGCGCGGCCCGCCCACTAAATTGGCGGTCATCTTTGCAAGGTGTTCACCATCGCACTCAATTGGCTTCGGCATTTTGCCGGAAAAATGCGCATTATCCGGCTAGCTCGGCGTGCCGACATAACCCGGTGAAACGCGATCATCCTCAATCCTCCAAGCGCGCTTTCGGTGACATTGCCGCCATCGCTCTCGCCGCTGGCGTGGGGGCCTTCTGGCTCTACATGCATTTTACGCATCCAGATTGGCGATCGCCCTCTGGCTTTGGCCCGGAATGGTAGTGCACGGAAAGAGGAGCGCGAGGCGGAGGTCCCGATTTTTGCATCAAGAAATAGCGACGACTCGGTGTGGTTCCGAGTAGGAGATAGAAATAAAATGACTCAGACGGCTTCCTACGGACTGACGCCAAGAATTCTAGTTCCGATCCTGGCAGGGGGCTCGTACTACTTGATCGCGAAATATGTCTTTTCAGATCCTGATGCTGCGCCTTATGGTATCTGGATTACTGTGGGTTCAGGCGCATTTCTCATATTGGAATATCTTTTTCAAAAATTTCGCGGAATAGTACCAAGAATCCTCATACCGATTTTAGCAGGAGCACTGTTTTACCTGATCGCGCATTTTGTATTTTCATATTCATATGCCGCTCGCTTCGGAATTATCATTGCTGCTGCTTCGGGCGGGCTGTTCATATTTCAGTATCTTTCCGAAGACACGAAAGCTCCTGGTTGAATTGACGCTCATTTAGTTGACAGTATCGCGGCGTTTTGCGGCGGCCCAACTATTTTAATGCTGACGTTGAAATAGCGACGATGCGGTATAGACACGACGAATATAAATTTCGCGAATGTTCGCTTCAAACACTGCCCCTTTCTTGAATGGAAATTGGAGGAGGCTAATTTGGTGAACGTCGACTCATACAGATACAAAGTGTCTCTTAGAGTTTTCCATCCAACAAGGCGTGCTGAGGAAATTGCCACTAACGTCGGCTTAAAGGGCCACATTCTTCAATCGGTTGGCGAGCCGCGAAAAGCGCCGAAAGGAGAAAAATTAAACGACATTTATGACCGAACCTACGTGACGTTTAATTTAGAAGAAACTCACAAAGAAGGAGTCGTGGAATTACTACGAAAGACGTTAGAAGTGGCGCTTGTCGGCAAAACACCATATCTATCTGAGTTGGTTGAGACCGGCGGGAAAGTGGAATTTTTTGTCGGCATGTTCGGAGACGAGAATATTGGGTTAGAAATTGATGCCGGGCTTATCAGCGATCTTGCATCAGCAAGGATAGCGGTAAGCTTGGATATATATTGGACAGCAAGCGAAGCGCGATAAGCGCCGGAGAGGATCGGCAATTTTCTTGCGAACTCGACGGATTCTTGGGCGGGAGGCTCGCTGCGAAAATCGGCCAATAGCCGCTTTTGTTCTTCAAGGCGGGCGATAGTCGTTGTACGGCGATTGAGAGCGGAATTGTTGCCATCTTTGAGCAGCGCCGCGAGCGTAAGGGATTTCAAAGCAGTCATGTTTTCCTCCTGGTTTCGGTCCAAGAGGATTAATTGGGCGTTGCCGGAGTTGCCTAGAGTAGAATGTCGGCACGATGGCCAGCTTAAAGTCTTGATTTATCCGCTACCGCCCGTTGGACTCCGGCTCCGCGCTATCCTCTGCGTGCTGCTGTGGTTAATCGCCGGCATTGGTATACGTATAGGTGATGCGTGCGCCTCTAACGGTAGACGTTTGATCGACACAACCAGATAGCCCATATCTGTAGTCGCGATTGTCGATGGTCGTCTTCGTGCTGGTGAGTGTAATCAGGAAGGGTTTATAGGCGCCGCTGGTATCGGTGAGGTGCCCGGTGCTGATTACCTCAAGAGTACCGGTTTTGTGATTTTCCCGATCGAAATTTATTACGGGGAAAACGCCGGCCGTACTCGTTCCCCACAACTCTAAACGGGTGACCTTGGCACCTTCTGGCAGATTAACGCCGGTACTGAAGCAGCCGACTGGGTTGCTCGTGACTCCTCCAGTCGGAGAGTTGAGATAGCCTGCATCTCCGTCGCTCGCGAAGGCTAAGGAGTTAATGGCGAGAAACCCGGTCTTGGGCGCCGTGTATTTGCGTGATGGCATGCGCTGCGCCAGCGGCAAATAGAGCAGCCGCGAAGCCGCCCGCTGCGAAGTAAAGGGCATTACGGGTAATGATCGGGTTTCTCATGGTCGCCTCCCTAAGTGTTACGCGACCGAGCCTAGCCGGAAATCGCTATCGTGGTGCGTAAATTCACCCGGGCGCGACTGCTCCCAATTGCGCGAATCGATGCCGCTGGATCTCGACGAGATCGTTAGGCCGAGTAGCGTGACTAATGACGCCATCCGCAGCCTCAACCGAAACCGCGCCCGCGTGGTGCCGTTCGGCTGGAAACACCGCGACGTTGTCGCGCCGAGGCCGGTCCGGACGACTGCTATCCCCCTGTAACCCTCTCAATCCCGTTCTCTGATTGTAGCTACTGTGTAGCTATGCGGATGGCCCACAACCAACAAACTATAAAATATGCCTGATAAAATTGGCGGTGGACGCAGTCGATCTCAAACCTGTCTCCTCGTGGGCATTCCCTGCTAACAGGGAAAAGAAGAGGGATTTTTCGCGTTTCTAAGGGTCTTCGGATGAAATGGCTCCATAAGTTCGACAATTTTCCGGACCTAAAGCTAAATTCGCTGCTCATTGGATCAGGGAATTTCTAAAAAAGAACATGGAATTTCGTGCACCGATTAGGGAATCTCTGCCGTGCCGCGGCTTGAACTCGACGATATTGTTGGTGGCGCCGATGGACCACGCGATCACCATTTAACCCGCCGCTACGAGCCGCGGTGATATGGGCGGCCGCGTCACATAACTCCGCTTTTCGGGCTGGTTGATTGCCAGTAAGGTGTGCCGGGATTTGGGTAGTTTTTATGACTTAATATTGCAATTGTTGAGACGTTAGATCTTATCGCGTTGCCTCGTCGGGGGACAGGATATGATG
>JBAUHH010000020.1:0-1930 GCA_049680165.1 Pseudolabrys sp. | reverse complement strand
GGGCAAGAATGTCGCCCTTGATCGCGCGCCGCCGCGCCGCCGCAAGGCCGCGGCCTTGCGCAATGTCGGCGGCATCGCGGGTGGCGCCGAGTGCGAGCGCCATGAGATCGTAGCTGTGGGTGGCGGCCAGACGCAGAACGTCGGGCGAGGTCAACGACGCCGGTTCCCGGAACGCTTCCAGATAATGCCGCAGCAGCCGCAGCGCCTCTGTCTGCGCGGGAATCCGCCGCGCCACCATCGCGCCGAGATCGGGCACCAGCGGTTTGATCGCGGCCGACGGCATGCGGAAGGTGACGAAAGGCGTGCGCGCCGGAAACGACATCGACCCGACTTCGGCGTTCCACATCAGCACACCGTCACCGGCGCCGAGCGTGGGACTGCGGCCCAGCATCGAGGCGCTCCAGGTTTCCCATGGTCCGATCATGATGGAGAGATCGTCGTCGTCGATCAACTCGCGCGAATGGATGGCCTGCACTGGCGAACAGGTGCCGAACATGACGTCGAGGCCCGGCAGTCTTGTGACGGCGGCTTCGGAATGGAAGTTCTCGCTCGTTTTCGGCTCGACGTCGATCTTGACCAGCGTGCGCGCGAAAATTTCGCGCCAGGCCGACAGCCGCTGGCGTTGCGGAAAATCGTCGGTCGAAAACCGCATGCGCGGCACGCCGTCGGGCGGCGGAGTGGAAACGCTACCCGGTTGCATCGATCTACCTCATTCCTTTGGCCGGCGCGGCGCGCCGGCCGGGGGCACCGCTCCCAAATCACGTGCCCCGTGGCGCACGTCGCTAGGCGACATGCCAAAGGCAAGATGAAAGACGCGGTTGAAGTAGGATAGATCGCCGAAGCCGGAGCCGTATGCGATGTAGCTCACACTCAGCGCGGCATGACGGGGGTCGGCCAGCATGCGGTGCGCCCGCATCAGCCGCTGGTCGCGCACGAATTCCGAGAACGTCGTGCCTTCGGAATCGAATAGCTGCTGGATATAGCGCGGCGTCACTTTCTGGTGCCTGGCCACGGCGGCGATGCTGAATTCGGGACGGTGGAGATTGGCGCGCACATCGTCCTTGATTGCCCGCAAGCGCGCTGCGCGCAGGCCGCGGCCCTCCGCGATGTAAGCCGCGTCGCGCGTGGCGCCGAGCGCCAAAGCGACCAGATCGTACACGTGCGTGACGATAAGATGGCGGATTTCGGGATTCGCCATTGTGGCGGCGTCGTCGGTGATGTCGAGATACCGCACCAGCAGCCGCATCGCCGCGGTTTGTCCCGGCACCGGCCGTACCAGGATATTGGGATCGCGCAGCAGCGGGACGAGCGGCGCGCGCGACAGGTTGAGAGCGAGGAAGTCGGTTGTCGCCTGGTACGTGAAAGTGCCGGCGTCTGCATTCGACAGCACGATGGCGTCGCTCGCGCTGATTTCGACGTCGCGGCCGAGTTGCTTCGCGACCCCGGGGCCGTCGGATAACTGGAAAATCAGGTTGTCATTGCCGTCGGCGAGCAGCGCCGATGTGCGCCCGACACGAAACGCCGTCGAGTGGCCCGAGATAATTCCAAGGCCTGGAAATAGCCGGGCCGTTACCTCGGAGTGGAAGGGGGCATCGCCCAGCGGCTCGACTTCGAGCCGCAACACCTCGCGGCCATAGAGCTCCCGCCAGATCGTCGCGCGTTCGCGTTCCGGCAGCCCGTCGGTCGAAATTCGCAAGGTAGCGACGCCGTCAACCATCGCCTGCACCCGGTTTCGCCGGTGGGTAATTGGCCGCTACACCCGGCGACAACCCACGGTTGGAGCATACCCCAACGAGTTCGCTTTTGGCATAGGGGCTGTTCGTTCCTGTCCAAGCCGAGCGCCGCTCATTTCGGCTACCTGAACATCGCAGGATTTCGGCCAGGGGCGCGGCTATGCGGGCGAACGACATCGTGACAGTCACGGCAATCC
>JBAUHH010000019.1:0-2651 GCA_049680165.1 Pseudolabrys sp. | reverse complement strand
AGTCAGGACGTAGCGGCGCCGACCGCTGTCTCGCCTGCGCCCGGCACCACCGCGCCGGTCGTGACCGCGCCGTCCGCCGCGCCCGCACCGGCTACCGCGGACGAACAGAAATTGAAGGAAGAGCAGGACAAGGCTGCCGTCGAGAAGACGCAAAAAGAAAAAGAAGAAGCCGCGAAAAAAGAGACGGAAGAAAAGGCCAAGGAAGCAAAGAAGGAAATCTTCGAGCACGAGGACAAGACACCCGCCAAGACTCTGTTCTCGTCGAAGGAGCTGCCGAGCATCGGCAAGGCCGTGTCGATCGGCTACTACCCGCGCGGCTGCCTGCAAGGCGGCGTGGAGCTGCCGACCACGGGAAAAACCTGGCAGGTAATGCGGCTGTCACGCAACCGCAATTGGGGGCATCCCGAGCTCGTGCAATTCCTCGAGCGATTCGCACCGCTCGCTGCCAAGGCGACCGGATGGCACGGCATTCTGGTCGGCGACATGGCGCAGCCGCGCGGCGGTCCGCTGCCGTTCGGGCACATGAGTCACCAGATCGGTCTCGACGTCGACATCTGGTTCATGCCGATGCCCAATCACGTGCTGTCGAAACAGGAACGCGAAGACACCTCCGCGATCAATCTCGTCTCCGCCGACTGGAAGCACATCAATTCGAAAATGTGGACGCCGGCGCACGCGGCGTTCATTCGCACCGCGGCGGAGCAGCCCGAGGTCGAGCGCGTGCTGGTCAACGCCGCGATCAAGAAGAAACTGTGCGAGATGGAAGGCGACAAGCATTTCGCGTGGATGGCGAAAGTGCGGCCCTGGTACGGCCATCACGACCACATCCATGTGCGGCTGAAATGCCCGGCCGGCTCGCCCAATTGCCGCAAGCAGCCGCCGGTCCCGGGCGACGACGGCTGCTCGGCCAAGGCGCTCGACTACTGGTTCTCGGACAAGGTGCTGCATCCGAAGAAGCGCGTCGGCCCGCCGCCGCGACCCCTGATGATGACGGACCTGCCGCCGGCTTGCAAAACGGTGCTCAACGCGCCGGCCAATACGAAGGCGGCGCAGAAGTAAGCGCCCGATCGTCCCGCGGAAGCCGCGATTATTTCACCTTTTTGCAGTGCAGTTTCGGCCGGCATTGCGCCCTTGGAGCGGTGGCGAGCCGCTTCGAGAGCCTCATTGTAGCTTTACAGCGAGCATCATCAGAGTTGTAATGCGCATGTAAGGGCGACAAACAATTAATAAATCTGGGAGGAGCCAAAATGAAGAGGACACGTAGGTTCGCATCTGTCACTCGACGCCGGTTCCTGAGGGACACGGCCCTCACCATCGCAGCCGCAGGCGCTGCGCCGGCGCTCTCTGCACCATTCGTTTCGAAAGCCTTGGCCGCCGATAAGTCGCTATCGATCGTGCAATGGGCCCACTTCGTCCCAGAGTACGACACGTGGTTCGACAAATTCGCCAAGGACTGGGGCGAGAAGAACAAGGTCGCGGTCACCGTCGACCACGTTCCCGTGCAGAACATTCCGGCGCGCGCGGCTGCGGAGGCGTCGGCACAGTCGGGTCACGATCTTTTCGGGTTCAACGGCGCCGGCGGCGCGCATCTCTACCGCAAGTTTTTTATGGACGTCGCCGACCTCGTGAAGGAAACCGAGAAAAAGTACGGCAAGGTCTCCGTCATCGGCAAGCAGCTCGGCTACAACCCGGACGGAACTTGGTCCGCCTTCCCCGATTTCTACATCAACTTCCCAGGCATGTATCAAAAGAGCCTGTGGGACGAGATCGGGATGAAGCCCGACACCTGGGATAATCTGCGCATTGGCGGCGCCAAGCTGAAGGCGAAAGGCCATCCGGTCGGCATCTCGCTCGGCCACAGCAACGACCCGAGCACAACGTGGCGCGGCCTGCTGTGGAGCTATGGCGGCGCCATTCAGGACGAAGCCGGCAAGAAGATCGTCCTCAACAGCAAGGCGGCAGTTGAGGCGACCAAATACGTCGCCGCGCTCTACAAGGAAGCCATGACGTCGGAAGTGCTGTCGTGGAACGACTCGAGCAACAACCAGTATCTCGTGTCCGGCGTCGGGTCGTACATCATCAACCCGATTTCCGCTTACCGGACGGCGCAGAAGCAGAACAAGAAACTGGCCGACGACATCTACGTCATCGAGCCGCCGAAAGGCCCGGCGAAGCAGTTTATGGGCGCCGCGTCCGAGTTTTACGGCATCTGGAAATTCGCCAAGAACAAGGACGCAGCGAAGGAGTTCCTGCGGTACTACGCAGCCAACTGGCCAGAGGCGTTCAAGGCGAGCGAGGGCTACAACAATCCGTGCTTCGCCGGCCTCGTGCCCAAGCCGATGCCGATCCTGTCGAACGATCCGACCTCGACTCCGCCCGACAAGATGAAAATCCTGCAGGACTCGGACCAGTGGTCCGCTATCCCGGGCTATCCGGGACCGGCGACGCCAGCGATGGATGAGATTTACTACCAGTTCATCCTCAACGACATGATGGCGAAGACAGCGACCGGTCAATTGAAAGCCGAAGATTCGGTCAAATGGGCCACGCAGCAATGCGAGGCCATCTTCAAGAAATGGGCCGGCAAGGCCTGATCGCATCAAAGCCGGGCCGCGCCTCGCGCGCGGCCCGGACACACACCGGCGTTGTGG
>JBAUHH010000018.1:0-4211 GCA_049680165.1 Pseudolabrys sp. | reverse complement strand
GTGCTTACCCTCGCGCACTAGCCGCCCGCGCTGTTCCTGCATCCGCAGGGAGTGAATGAGGCGCGACCCGATGCCCTTCACCATCACCTTGTCGCCGGGGTTCATGCCCTTGGCCTTGGCGAGACGTGCGGCCAGCTCGCGCGTGGTCAGTGCGCCGTCCCGCTCTATCTCGCCCTTGCAGAACTGCCACGCCTCTCCGCGCTTCCAGAGGCGGAATATGTCAACGTGCCGTGGTAGGTCTTTCCGCTTATCGGGCAACCACTAGCGTGAGGAGCCGACTGACCCCCTATACGTGGCTGACATGGCGGAAGCATTGAAACCATTTTTCCAGTTGAAAAGTTCCCGCTGTCGGCCATGAGACAGCCGTGATGTTTGATCATAATTTGCTCTTGCCGGGGGATGAGTTTCGGCAACGGAGTTCTAAGCATGACCGACGATACAGTGGTGCGCTTAAGTTCAGCGCAGACCGTGCGGACAAGTGCCCTCAGAGCGATTGATGCTCTCTCAAAAGATAACTTTTTTCGCGGCCTCGTCGATAGTTTGCCTGCCGCGATCTACACAACCGACACTGCTGGCAAGATTACCTATTACAATGAGGCAGCGGCCACGCTTTGGGGTCACCGTCCACAATTAAACAGCAGCGAATGGTGCGGTTCATGGAAGCTGTTCTGGCCAGATGGCCAGAGCATGACGCACGACCAATGCCCTATGGCCACCGCCGTAAAAGAACAACGCCCGATACGGGGAATGGAGGCTATCGCGGAACGACCTGACGGCACTCGCGTTCCTTTCATTCCGTTTCCGACGCCAATTTTCGATTCGGCGGGCCAGTTTGTGGGCGCTGTAAATCTTCTTGTCGATATCACCGAACGGAAACAGACCGAGGACGCAGTGGGCCGGCTTGCAGCGCTTGTTGAATCCTCAGATGACGCGATCATCGGCAAGACTCTTGATGGCACCATCACGAGTTGGAATAAAGGTGCGGAGAGAATTTTTGGCTATCTCGCGCAAGAGATCGTCGGTAAATCCGTCAAGACGCTCATTCCAATGGAATATCAAAAAGAAGAAGAGACTATTCTTGAGCGTTTGCGGCAAGGCCAGCGTATCGAACACTACGAGACGGTGCGACAACGCAAGCATGGAAGCCGAATACAAGTGTCGCTCACAATCTCCCCGGTCAAATCTCCGTCTGGAAAGATCATCGGCGCGTCAAAGATCGCCCGAGACATTACCGAGCGCAAAAGAGCGGAGGCGCAACTTGCACTGCTTGGTCGAGAAGCAGAACACCGCACCAAGAATATATTGGCGACGGTGCAAGCCGCTGTGCACCTCACGCGCGCTGACACTGCGGAGGAGTTCAAGAAAATAATCGAAGGTCGTATTCAAGCCCTGAGCAATGCGCACAACCTTTTCGTTCAAACCGGTTGGAGCGGGGCGGAGCTAAGCGCGCTAATCAACAACGAACTTTCTGCCTTTAGCCAAGACGACGTGCGGCGCATTAAGTTGGATGGCCCGAACTTAGTTCTAGACCCCGACGCCGCCCAAGCTGTCGCGGTTGCCGTGCATGAGCTTGCAACAAATGCCGCCAAGTATGGCGCACTCTCGGTTACGGATGGTCGGATAACGGTGGAGTGGTTTCAATCGAAGGGGCAGTTATCCATTCGATGGACCGAATCTGGTGGTCCGCAGGTTAACCCTCCGAGCCAGATGGGCTTGGGAACGACCGTGATAAAGAACATCTTACAGGGCAAACTCGGCGGCCAAGCGAACTTCGACTGGCGAGCGACGGGGCTTTGCTGCACTCTTGTGCTGCGAACAGATTTCCAGCCTCTAAGCAGTCAACTCTAACGAGCGATTCTCCTCCCGTAGCTGCTACGGTGGCTCCATGCTTGAGCAATATCGGCGTCCGCATTGGCACGAAGCAAATCAGCGCATAGAGCGGGCGCGACTTGCCCGTTTCTGTCAATGCGCGATGCCGCGATCAGCGCGGCGGAATTTGAATTAATTCGGCCAATTGCTCGGTCGTTAGCTCTTTGGAGGTGTACTTCAGGGCGACGGCATCTTTCACGATCGTATCCAGACCGACGATGTGATCGGGATCAATCGCCTTGGCAGGGAAAAACCCGTCTCGCGTGCGTTTTGCCTTGGCCTCACTGATCTTAAGCCAGTCCGAATAAACCTTCAGCGCGGCAGGGTCGTTGTACATGTAATCGACCGTCTCGCGATATGCCTTCATGTAGCGGTCGACGATATCTTTGTGCTCTTTCAAAAAGCTCGCATTCGCAATATTCACGCGAACGGTTTGGCCCTTGAAGACTGTGGCGTCGTTTCCGGTGGCGATAATCCGGATTTGCTTCTCGTCCAGCTGATCGAGACCGAACGGCGGGGCAGCCCAGCCGACGTCGACCTGCCCCGACATCACTGCCGTTAAATTCGCAGCCGGACCACCCATCGCGGTCGGAATGGCTTTGAGGTTGTCCTGCTGGATGAAGGCCCTGACGATACCGTGGGTCGAGGAGCCGTTCGTGGAATAAGCCAATGTCTTGCCGTTGGTGTCCTTCAACGACTTGATCGGCGAATCCGCCTTCACATACCAGTAGAGATCGTTTGCGCCCGTCGTTTCAGCACTGATGATGCGCACAGGAGCGCCTTTCGAAAAAGCGCCAAGCGCTCCCATAATCCCGCCGGCAACGCCAATGTTCACGCTTCCTGAAATCACCGCCTGTTGCGTCTCGCCGGAGCCGTTGGTGTAGACGATGTCGAGAATGAGGCCGTGTTTCTTGAAAATGCCGGCGCGCTGGCCGATCTCGGAAACCGACGTATCCCAATTGCCGCGCTGGCCGACGGCAAGGTTAAGGTGATCTTCGGCCCAAGCTGTCGTTGCCGCCCCTGCGATCGTCACCGCTGCCAGTGCGTACGCGAGTATTGCCTTTCTCATTGCCTCCTCCCTTGTTTTTATCTCGTTCACCCGGCCACCTGCCGGGCCCGCTCCATCGGAGCCTCGCTGCCGCCGCCGAGGCTTCGCCAATTGGTCGACTTCGGCACCACGCCCTCGAATGAACTGATCATGGCATGCGGCACGTGCGGCGTGCCGGTGCCGATTGCGCGTCCGCTTTGTGCAAACTCACGCGCCGCCTCGACCATCAGCCGGCGGAAGGCGACTACAGCCACATCGCTGGTGCCGACGCGCTCCTTCGCGCGATCGCTAATCGGGCCCATCGATTCCCACATCGCAATATCCTGGGTCGGAATGCCCGCGATGCCGGTGAAATTTCCAGCCTTCATCGCCGCGCGATCTTGTCCGTAGAGATTATGGCGCTGGCGTACGCCGTCGAAATTCTTGTCGACGTCCACGCCCCATTCGAGCACGTTGAACTGACGCCACGCTTTCGCGTCGATGCCCGGCTTGTCGGCGCCGTTCCACGCGATGAAGTAAAAGATGGTGTTGGCGTCGTCTTCCGGAGTAAGCAACGTCGCAACGTTGTGGATGTTGTTCGGCGGTATGAGAGCCGTGAACGGCGCGATGTACACAGTTGTGCGAATGTAATCGTGCGTCGCCTCGTTCTGAATCGGCTTGCGGATCGCCGCGTAACGAAAGCCGTAGCTGGTGCGCTCGATCTGAAAGCGAGGCGCCTTATCCGTCGACGGCCGCAGCCAATTTATGTCGGTCGCCTTCGCGCCGTCGACCTGCGCCGGGACCATGTCTGAGGAATGCAGGCTGGAGGAATGCGCAGAATCGATCTGACCTTCGAGGATTTGCGCCCAGTTGCAACGCACCCGCACTTTGGTCGCGCTGACCCGCGCGCCCGGCGTCGGTGCGAAGGCCGGCGGCTCAAATTCCGGCATCTCATCGCGCGGACCCATGTAGCACCACACGAAACCGCCTGCTTCGCGCGACGGATAGGCCTTCTGCTTCAGGCGTTCGGGAATCTTGCTGCCTGGCGGCTCAGATGCGCGTTCGAGAACGTTGCCGTCGACGTCGAATTTCCAGCCGTGATAAAGGCAACGCAGGCCGCATTCTTCGTTGCGCGCGAACAGCAACGACGCTCGGCGGTGGGCGCAAAATTCATCCAACACGCCAATGCGGCCCTTGCTATCGCGAAAGACCACAAGATCCTCGCCAAGCAGGCGCACTTTCACCGGCGCACTATCGGGCTCGGCCACTTCTTCTGAAAGACAAGCCGCGATCCAGTGACGGCGCATGATATGGC
>JBAUHH010000017.1:0-2019 GCA_049680165.1 Pseudolabrys sp. | reverse complement strand
CAATCGCAATGGCGACGCGCAACTTTCCGGTGGGAGCGAGCTCTTGCATGACGGTTTCGGCCCTTATGGATGGAGCCACCGCGCACGTAAACGCGGCAGCGAGGATCGCAATTCGGGAACAGGGCATCGCCGGATTCGCCTCGCGGCGATATTGCCGCGCCGTCAGGCGCGAGGCAATTGCCGTGCGGCGCTTTCGGCCGGCTGGCGCAGGGCGGCGAGCGCGACCAGAACGGCGAAAGTCGAGAGCCACACCACGCGCGCACCGTAACGGTCGTGCGGATTGGCGAATGCCCCACAGACGATGGCATTGGCCATGATGGCGCCCATGATGACGAGCGCGAGATCGCCTATGTCGGTCAGGCCCTTGCGCCGCCATCCCACGATGACGATCACCGGCAAGAGCGCCATCGAAAGGAGGCCGACCGGCCAGTCGATATAGTTGATCGCCTTGAAGGAGATTCCGTCCTTTTGCTGGCGCGCCGCGTGCACCGCCGGCAGCACCCACGGCGTGTAATCCTTCATGATGCCGTAGGTATGCCAGATCGTGTTCACCACGCCTTCGCCGGTGTGCACGTCGAGGAGCTGGCGCAGCATCGCGCGCAATGCGGTTTCGGCTTCGATCGTCGGATAATCGGCTACGCTGTCGAGCGCGATTTCCTCCATTTCGTCGTTGAGGCCGCGGAAACGCCCGAGCTTGTCGAACAACGGGCTGCCCCAGAACCACTCGTCGGCGTTCAGCGGGAGCTGATTTTTGTAGGCGCAGAGCTGCAATGCCGGAGTGGGGCAATGCTCATCGAGATATTTCTTCACGATACCGTCTTGCAGCATGCGGCCGAACGACAGCGCAAAGCCACCCGGCGTCCAGGTGAGCTGGCGCACGATCAGATAGTTGGCGGCGAACACCAATACGGTGCCGAGCGAAAGCGCGACGAAGCCGCGGCCGAGGCCGGCGAGCGGCACGCGCGCGCGATCAAGGAGAAACGCGAACGCGCCAGCGGCAAGCATTGCGAGCAACACCGCCAGCGTCGCGCTGTGGGTTGCCGCCGAGACCGCGACGAGAATGACGAGAGCGATCCGCTCCCAACGCTGCAGCGCATCGCCGCGCACGACCACAAGATAAAATGCCAGCACACCGACGCCGCAGAAGATGTCGGTGAGCAGGATGGACGCGAGCCAGGGCAGGGTGGTCACGAACGACAGTGCGGCGACGATGCCGAGCAGGATCAGCGGCCGGTTGAGCCGATGCGCGCGCAGCACGAGGGCGAACACCCAGACTGTAAGTGCCGCTTGCAATGCGACCACCGGCCAGAAATCGAGCGCAGCGCCGGCATTCAAAATGAGGCCGTAGACAACGGCGCGGCTGATCACCAGCGTGCCTTCGTACCAGCGCGCGAGATAGCCGCCGGTGTCGTATTGCAGCAGCGGAAAGCGGTTCCAGATCGCCGGTGCGATCAGGAGCAGGAACGACAATAGCGAGGCGAGCGCCCACAGGACGCGGTCGCGCCGAAGCATGAGAAGTCTCCACCGTGCGGCATCCTGTTACCTGCTTGGACGCCGCGCGCCTAGGGCGAATTGCGGGGCGCTAACGGACCCAATGCTTGCCGCGCACGCTGAGGTCGAGGGTGGAATCGCCGCCGAAGAAAATCGTGTTGCGCGCGAAGAAGGGTGGCACCGCCATGTCGGGCGCGACGAACCCGTCCTGTACGTTCGGGCGGAACAAGTCAGTGCGGCTGGCGATGCGCAGGCGCAGCGTGTCGCCGGCCTTGATCGCGGCGGCGGCGGGTGTGAGGCTGAAGCGCAGCGACACCGGCACATTCGGCGTCAGCGGATCGACCGCCTGCGTGTCGATCGCAAGCTCGTTGCGGCCGCTCGCCGAAGTGTCGATGCGCCGCCGCGCCGGGCGCAAATGGCCCATGGCGATCAGGCGCGCGCTGCCGGCGCGGTCGACGCAATCGAGCCGCGCGACGATGTAGGAGTCGATCTCGTTGCAGGCGTAACGCAAGTTGAGCGTCACCGGCC
>JBAUHH010000016.1:0-9986 GCA_049680165.1 Pseudolabrys sp. | reverse complement strand
TTCGGAAAGCATCGGATAGCGGCCCTCGCGCGACCAGTTGAAGGTGCCGCCGTCGACGATCATGCCGCCGATAGAATTGCCGTGGCCGCCGAGAAATTTGGTGAGCGAGTGAACGACGATGTCGGCGCCGAAGTCGATCGGCTTGCACAGGTAGGGCGTGGCGAGCGTGTTGTCGACGATCAGCGGTACGCCGGCCTTGCGCGCGATCTTCGAGACCGCCTCGATGTCGGTGATGACGCCGCCGGGATTGGCGATCGACTCGATGAAGATCGCCTTGGTCTTGGGCGACACCGCCTTTTCGAACGACGAATTGTCGTCGGGATCGGCCCACACCACGTTCCAGCCGAAATTCTTGTAGGCGTGGTTGAACTGGTTGATCGAGCCGCCGTAGAGCTTCTTCGACGCCACGAACTCGTCACCCGGCGTCATCAGGTTGTGCATGACGATGACTTGCGCGGCGTGGCCCGAAGCCACCGCCAGTCCTGCCGTGCCGCCTTCGAGCGCGGCGACACGCTCTTCCAGCACGGCATTGGTCGGATTGCCGATGCGCGTATAGATGTTGCCGAAGGTCTGCAGCCCGAACAGCGAGGCGGCGTGATCGACGTCGTCGAACACGAACGACGTGGTCTGGTAGATCGGCGTCGCGCGCGCGCCGGTGGTCGGATCGGGCTGGGCGCCGGCGTGGATCGCCAGCGTCGCAAAGCCCGGCGTGCGTTCGGAATGGTCGGCCATCGGTTTTGTCCTGTTAAGGGCGCGACCTTGCCGGCCGCCTGAATCGAGGGGATTTATTCAGCCGAGGGCAGAAGGGTCAAGGCGGCAAAGCCGCCGTCCCTTAAATGAACTGTGATCGCCTGTTGATTGGCGGGCCGTGGAAAACTGGTGGCGCGTCAACTGCCGCCGGTTTTTTCCTGCATGGCCTTGTCGGTGGCGTCGGTCGCGCCGCCCTGCATGGTGGTGCGGTTGAGCGACATGCGCTGCACGCCCTTGCCGAAGATCTTGGCGCGCTTGGAGGTAAGCGTGCGCGAGTTCACGCCGATCCAGGAAATTTCGGAGGAGAGGCGGCCGTATTCGATCTTCGGGCAGCGGTTCATGACGACCTTCATGCCGGCGTCTTCCGCCATCTTCGCGGCCTCGTCGTTGCGCACGGTGAGCTGCATCCAGATCACCTGCGGCCTCGGCTTCATCTCCAGCGCCTCGCGCACGATCGGCAGCGCGAATTGCGAGGCGCGGAAGATGTCGATCATGTCGACCGGCTCGGGAATATCGGTGAGCTTGGCGTAGACTTTCTGGCCGAGGATGTCCTTGCCGGCCTGGCCGGGATTGACCGGGATCATGTGGTAGCCGCGGTCGAGCAAATATTTGAACGCGAAATAGCTCGGCCGGTTGTCCTTCGGCGAGATGCCGACCATCGCGATGGTCTTCACGGTGTTGAGGATGCCGCGGATGTAGCTGTCCTGATAGGTGTCGTGATTCATTCCGCTGGATCCACTTTCTCCACAGTCTTTGCGATCTGTGCGCGCAAGCGCCGGTTCTCGGCTTCGAGCTTTGCGATCTTTTCCTGGATGGCGCCGACGGCTTGCGCGATCTCATCTTCGGAAAAGCGGGCGGTGATGTGCTGCGAGCAGTTTTGATCCCACGCTTCGATGGTGAACAAAATCACACGCTCCGGCCGCGCCCTGTAGCCCTTGTCGAACAGCTTCTCGATCAGCGCGTTGTCGCCTTCCACCGCCCGCGCGCGGCCCCACAGCTTGATGCGTTGCTGGCGCGCGGGATCGAGCACGAACAGATAGGCGCGGTCGTTCTCCGATAAATTGGCGAGCGTGATGTATTGCCGGTTGCCGCGGTAATCCGCAAAGCCGATGGTTCTCTCGTCGATGACCTTGATGAAGCCTTTCGGGCCGCCGCGGTGCTGGATGTAAGGCGCGCCTCCGGCAGTGGCGGTGGCGAGGAACGCGGTGTCCTGCTCGGCGAGAAAGGCCGCGAGCTCCGGCGTCACCTTGTCGGGAAATCCCTCGGCGAAGCGGCGCTCGTAGGCTTTGGCGGAGCCGCGTTCGGCTTGCGCGCGGCGGGCGGCGGGCGTGAAAACGCGATCGGAATTATTCATCGCTCTTATTTTTCGCGGTTCCGGCTTTTTGCAAGGATCGTTCAGCTATTCGTGTTCAGGCGGATCACCGCGCCATTCATCAACGGTCTTCCCATTTCGGATCGCGTTTTTCGATGAAGGCGCAGATGCCTTCCTCGGCGTCGCGCGCCATCATGTTCTCGGTCATCACCTGCGCGGCATAATTGTACGCATCGGCAAGCGGCATCTCGGCCTGGCGATAGAACGCCTGCTTGCCGATCTTGAGCACGTAGGACGATTTCGAGGCGACATCCTTGGCGAGCGCGATCGCAGCTTTGCGCTCTTCGCCGGGTGCCACCACGCGGTTGACCAGCCCCATGCTTTCGGCGCGCTCGGCGGAAACCAGTTCGCCGGTGAGCAGCATTTCCATGGCGTGCTTGCGCGGCACGTTGCGCGACAGCGCCACCATCGGCGTCGAGCAGAAAAGGCCGATGTCGACGCCCGGCGTTGCGAATTTCGCGGCGGTCGAGGCGACCGCAAGATCGCAGCTTGCGACTAATTGACAACCGGCAGCGGTGGCGACGCCTTGCACGGCGGCAACGGTCGGCTGCGGCAGGTTGACGATCTGCTGCATCATCGCGCTGCAGATCGTCATGATGTGGCTGAAATAGGCGCGGCCTCCGTCCTTGTCGCTGCGGCGCGACGTCAGTTCCTTGAGATCGTGACCGGCGCAGAACGCAGGCCCGTTGGCGGCGATCACGACGGCGCGCACGCTCTTGTCCTTGGCGATGTCGGTAAAGGCTTCGCTCAGCGCGACCAGCAGCGCTTCTGATAGGCTGTTGCGCGCCTGCGGGCGGTTGAGAATGAGGATGGCGATGTCCTTGTCGCGCTCGCGCAGCAGCACGGGTGCGGCGGCGTCGGTGGCGCGGACGGTGGACGATTGAGCGCTCATGGAATCGTTTCCGGCATTTTTCCGAGTTCCGCTTGATACTTAACCCTGCGTGCCGCCGGTGCAAGACCGGAACGGGCCGCGGCAACAGGCGTTTTCCACGCAAAGGAGGACGCCATGGCGAAGCGACGCACGAAATCCAAACACTCAAAACGTGGCGGCCGACGCTGGTCGCAACGGGTGACCCGGGAAAGCGACGCGCTCACGCTCGACAAAGGCGTGTTCAGCAAGCGCAGCCCGAAAGCGATCGCACAGTCGCTCAAGCGCTCGGCAGAGCGCAGCCACCGGCGCAAATCGAGTCCGTACCGCTCGGCGATGTCGATGCTGACTTTCTACATCAACCGGGCCGGCAGGCAGTTGCCCGCTTCGCGCAGACGCACGCTGACCAAGGCGAAGGACGAATTGCGTGCGCTCTACCACAAGCGCGCCTCGTGAAAATCGCCATTTGACCGCGGCGAAGGCCCGTCTATGACGGTTGCGCCGGGACGTCCGGCGTCGGCGGTGAGGGCGGGCATGCGGGCATCGGTGCTTTCGGCGAAAGAGATCGAGCAAGTTCTCCTGGAGGAGTTTCCGCAGCGCTTTCACGATGAAAGCGGCTTGACCATCGAGCAGGTCGGCTACGGCACCTGCCGCGTGCGGCGGGCCTACCACGCCAACCTGATCCGGCCGGGCGGCACGATTTCCGGGCCGACCATGATGGAGCTTGCCGATTTCGCCATGTACGTCGCGGTGTTTTCCGCGCTCGGGCGGGTGCCGCTGGCGGTCACGATCAATCTCAACATCAATTTCCTGCGCAAGCCGGGGCAGGCTGACCTGATCGCGGAGACGCGGCTGATGAAGATCGGAAAACGGCTCGTCGTGGGAGAGGTGACGATGCACTCCGACGGTGAGGAGGAGGCGGTGGCGCACGTCACTTCGACCTATTCGGTCCCGCCGGAGCGATAATTAGCCTAGGGTATCAAAATACCATTCTTATAACACATTGATGTAGCATGGCTAATATTCGACGCCGCGCTTGACCGGTGTCGCGCCGCTCGGCTAGAAACCTGCAACTTTTCGGGGGCGCCAGCGCGTCCCGCATCTCCCAGGGACCGGACATGAAGACCTATTCGGCCAAGGCCGCCGACATCGAGAAAAAGTGGATCGAAATCGATGCCACCGGGCTCGTCGTCGGCCGGCTTGCCTCGATCGTCGCACTGCGGCTGCGCGGTAAGCACAAACCGACCTACACGCCGCATGTCGATGACGGCGACAACGTCATCGTCATCAACGCCGCCAAGGCGGTGCTCACCGGCCGCAAGGCCGAGAAGAAGGTCTATTACAAGCACACCGGCTACATTGGCGGGATCAAGGAAATCTCGGCGAAGTCGATCAAGGCCGGAAAATTTCCCGAGCGCATCGTGGAGAAGGCGATCGAGCGCATGTTGCCGCGCGGGCCGCTTGGCCGCGTGCAACTCGGAAACCTGCGCGTCTATCCAGGCGCCGAGCATCCGCATGAAGCGCAGAAGCCGGAGAAGCTCGACGTCGCCGCCATGAACCGCAAGAACTCGAGGAGTGCCTGACCGTGGCCGAAACCGTGCAATCGCTCGAAGGATTGGCGAGCCTCAAGCCGGCCGCGCCGGAAGCGCCGAAGTATGAGAAGAAAGTGGACGCGCAAGGCCGCGCCTATGCCACCGGCAAGCGCAAGAACGCGGTGGCGCGGGTCTGGATCAAGCCAGGCGCCGGCAAGATCACCGTCAACACGCGCGCGATCGAAGTGTTCTTCGCGCGCCCGGTGCTGCGCATGCTGATTCAGCAGCCGCTGGTCGCAACCAACCGCAACGGCCAATACGACGTGGTCTGCACCGTTTCCGGCGGCGGACTTTCGGGCCAGGCCGGCGCCGTGCGTCACGGCATTTCCAAGGCGCTGACTTACTTCGAGCCGGATCTGCGTGGCACGCTCAAGAAGGGCGGCTTCCTGACCCGCGACTCGCGCGTGGTCGAGCGCAAGAAGTACGGCCGGGCCAAGGCGCGGCGTTCGTTCCAGTTCTCGAAGCGCTAACTTCCATTGGCCAACAAGTTTGCGGAGGGCGCAGCCGCGGCTGCGCCCTTTTCTTTATGAGCGCCAGCCCGTGCGACTACTGGCGCGCACTTGAGCAAATTTTCTGAAAATTTTAGCAAGTCTTTCTTCGAAGCACGCGCTTAGCCGCAAGGCTTTACGCACGCGCGAGAGGTAACCTGCGAGGGCAGCCGGAGAAGGTTATGAATACCGGCGCTTGTTTGGGGTCTTGATGCCTCTCGCGGCCAGCTTGCCTTCGTCCGTGTTGGACATTCCGACGCTGTCATTTGTCGCGATCTCGCTCGCGGCGCTGCTCGGCTTGTTCCTTATCTTGTCCTGGTTGCAGGAACGCGACGTGCGGGCGCTGGCGTGGTGGGGCGCGGCCTACCTGATCGGCGCTTCCTCGGTCGCGCTCTGGACAGTTCCGGGGGCGTTTCTTCCCGTGCCGCAGGAAATTCCCGCTGCGCTCATCTTCGTCGCCTGCGGCATGGTCTGGAATGGCGTGCGGCTGTTTCAGGGCCGGCGCATTTTGCCGCTGGCGATTATCGGCGGCGCAATGATCTGGCTCTCGCTCGGTCAGCTTCCGGCGGTTGCGGCGGGCGCCAACCTGCGCATCGCAATCGGTGCGGTCATCGTCGCGGGCTACACCTTTTTCATCGCCTTCGAGCTGCGTCGCGAGCGGCGCAAGTCGCTCTATTCGCGCGCGGCGGCAATCATCGTGCCGGCGCTGCACGCGGTAATCTTCCTGTCGCCGATCGCCATCCGGGCATTTCTGCCGCTGAGCATGGGGCAGCGCTGGATCGACGTGTTCGCGCTGGAGACGATGGTCTACGCGGTCGGCGCGGCGTTCATCGTGCTGCTGATGGTGAAAGACCATCACGTGCACATCCAGCGCCACGCGGCCTCGACCGATCCGCTCACCGGGCTGCTCAACCGCCGCGCATTTCTCGACGGCGCCCGCGCTCTGCGTTCCTTGCAGGGACGCCAGCGCGAAGCGGTGACGCTGCTGATGTTCGACCTCGATCACTTCAAGTCGATCAACGACACGTTCGGGCACGCAGTCGGCGACGACGTCCTGCGCCTGTTCGCCACGTCGATCCGCTCGAGCATGCGCGCGAACGACATCGTCGGACGCATTGGCGGCGAGGAATTCGCGGCCATCGTGCCGGCGAGCCTCGGGGCAACCAACAAGATCGCCGAACGTATCCGCGCCAGCTTTGAGCGGGTCGGCGCCATCGTCGGCGAACACGCGACCGGCGTGACGGTCAGCATCGGCACGGCGTGCGCGCCCGAAGCGGAGACCGATATCGAGGAACTGCTCGCGCGCGCCGACGTCGCGCTCTATCGCGCGAAAGCCGACGGCCGCAACCGCGTGCGCACCTGGGAAGACGAGCCGCCGCCCGATGACGCGACCCGGCTGATCGCAGCCGCCCGCGCCAGCAACGCGGTGCGGCTCGTGCCGAGATCGCGCCCGGAACCGGCCGAAACCTACGCCAAACCGGTGCTCGCCGAGGCGGCAACATCTCGTTTACTTTATCGGCGCTAACATGCTGGCATGTCGCGCGCCGCCCGCTCCGATGCCCCTGCGCTGACGCTCGAAGCTTACGCCGAGGGTGCGGGTCTCGCGCTCGCCTGCGCCTATTCGTCTTCGGCTGAATTCGACGCCGCGCTGATCGCGGAACGCCGCGCCGCCGGCGTCTACGGCCCGCGCCGGCACCGCCGCCAGATGCTCGTCACTGCCGCCGCGATTTTGGCCGCGCTGCTCGCCGTCGCGTATTGCGCGATCTGACCGTTTCTAAATTTGCCGGACAAAAAAGGGCGCCCGCTGAGGGCGTCCTGGTTGCACCTGAGCGTGCTCAGGAACCCGAGCGACTCATGTTAGATCGGATTCACCGGTCGCTTGCATTGGAGGCCCGTCTTGAAGGTCATCATCCACGCGGGCTGCGCCAAGAACGGCTCCACCGCCTTCCAGACGATGATGGCCCGCGCCGGACCCGGGCTCGCCACGCACGGCCTCTACTATCCGAAGGCGCCGGTCGGTCACAGGCATCTCGCCGAACGCGCCTATCTCGACGATTACCGCTGGGTCGGCGAAGTCATGCAGACGGCCCGCGCCGCCGTCGCCGGCTGCGTCCTTCTTTCCACCGAGCATTTCCAGAACCTTCTCTGCCAGAAGGCCTATGCGCTCGGGCTCGCCTCCGCCTTCCGCGAGGCCGGCGCCGGCGACGTCCGCTTCGTCTTCTCGGTGCGTGCGCCCTTCGACTATTTTCAGTCGATCTATGCCGAGGCCGCGAAGTGGTTCCCGATCAGTTACGAACAGTCGGCCCACGCCGCGCTCCACCAGGGCATGTTCTGGACTGCGTGGCAGGGCATGGTCCCCGTCGCCTATGTCTTCGACTATGCGTTGGCGTTCGGTGATCTCCGGCGGTTTCTCGCGACGGCAGGCTCCGGCGTCGGCCTCGACTGTTGGGAGTTGTCCGACTTCGCGCAGGGCTTTGCGGGCCGCCGGCTTCTGGCCGAGGCTGGCGTGCCCGATGCAGCGCTCGACGAGATCGAGGCGGGCCTCACCTCCAGCCAGATCGCCATCGACCGCAATATCCGCCGTGACCCGAACTCTGTCGAGCTTCTCCACGCCCAGCAGTTCCTTTTCGGCGACACCGTTCTTCCGGCGCAGAAGGGTAGCGAGGAGTTTGCGGCACTCGTCGATCTCACCGCCCGAGTCGCCAATCGCCGTCTCATCGAGATGGACCGCAAGCGTGAGGCCATTCGCGCCCGCTTCGCCGAACGTTTCGCCGACTGGCGCAAGTGCCTCTCGCCTGCCTGCGGTAGCTCTGACGTGCCGCCAATAGCCGACGTCAGCGCCAAGGCCGGTGCGCGCTAGCTCGGCTCGCGGGAGTCGTCTCAAGATAGCTTGAACGTCCCGAACTTCCCACGCATCAATCTAAATGTCCTTGGAACACGAGGATATCTCGCGTTCCAAGGACTTAGGCCTTACGCCGAGTAGTACATCTCGAATTCGACCGGATGCGGGGTGTGTTCGAAGCGGATCACTTCCTGCATCTTGAGGTCGATGTAGCTGTCGATGAAGTCATCGTCGAACACGCCGCCGGCCTTCAGGAAGGCGCGGTCCTTGTCGAGTTCGCCGAGCGCCTGGCGCAGCGAGCCGCACACCGTCGGAATCTTCTTCAGTTCCGCCGGCGGCAGGTCGTAGAGGTCCTTGTCCATCGCGCCGCCCGGGTCGAGCTTGTTTTTCACGCCGTCGAGGCCCGCCATCGTCATCGCGGCAAAGCCGAGATACGGATTGCAGAGCGGATCGGGGAAACGCACCTCGACGCGCTTGGCCTTCGGGTTGGTGGTGTAGGGGATGCGGCACGAGGCGGAGCGGTTGCGCGCGGAGTAGGCGAGCAGCACCGGCGCCTCGAAGCCCGGCACCAGACGCTTGTAGGAGTTGGTGGTCGGATTGGTGAAGGCGTTGATCGCCTTGGCATGCTTGATGATGCCGGCGATGTAGGAGAGGCAGATTTCCGACAGGTCGGAATACTTGTTGCCCGCGAATACCGGCTTGCCGCCTTTCCAGATCGACTGGTGGCAATGCATGCCGGATCCGTTGTCGCCATAGATCGGCTTCGGCATGAACGTCGCCGTCTTGCCGTAGATCTGCGCGACCTGCTGGATGCAGTACTTGTAGATCTGCATCTGGTCGGCCATCAGCGTGAGCGGCGAGAATTTCATGCCGAGCTCGTGCTGCGCCGACGCGACTTCGTGATGGTGCTTCTCGACCTTCACGCCCATGCGCGCCATGGCGCCGAGCATTTCCGAGCGCATGTCCTGCACCGAATCCTGCGGGGGGACGGGGAAGTACCCCTTCTTGACGCCTATGCGGTGGCCGAGATTGCCGCCTTCGTATTCGGTATCGGAGTTCGAGGGGAATTCGCTGGAGTCGAGCTTGAAGCCGGTGTTGTAAGGCTCGGCCGCGTATTTGACGTCGTCGAACACGAAAAACTCGGCCTCCGGGCCGAAGAAGATGGTGTCGCCGATGCCCATCGACTTCACCATACCTTCCGCCTTCTTCGCGATGCCGCGCGGATCGCGGTTGTACGGCTCGCCGGTGGTCGGCTCGAGCACGTCGCACACCAGCACCAGCGTCGTCTCGGCGAAGAACGGATCGATGCAGGCGGTCGCCGGATCGGGCATCAAATTCATGTCGGACTCGTTGATCGCCTTCCAGCCGGAGATCGAAGAGCCGTCAAACATCTGGCCTTCCGCGAACGTGTCTTCTTCGATCATCGTCACGTCGAAGGTCACGTGCTGCCACTTGCCGCGCGGATCGGTAAACCGGAAATCGACGTATTTCACGTCGTTGTCCTTGATCATCTTCATGACATTCTTGGCTGTCGTCATGGACTGCATTCCCCCTTGTTATGGAAACGGTGCGCGGACACGCGAAAAGCCGGCCGCGACCTAGATGGCATCGACTCCAGACTCTCCGGTCCTGATCCGGATCGCTTCTTCGATGTTCGATACGAATATCTTGCCGTCGCCGATCCGGCCAGTCTGCGCAGCGCGCCGGATCGCGTCGACAGCCTTTTCCACCATGTCATCGCCGAGCACGATCTCGATTTTCACTTTCGGTAAAAAATCGACGACGTACTCGGCCCCCCGGTAGAGTTCGGTGTGGCCCTTCTGGCGGCCGAAGCCTTTGGCCTCGGTCACGGTGATCCCTTGCAGCCCGACTTCCTGCAGCGCCTCCTTCACCTCGTCGAGCTTGAACGGCTTGATGATGGCCTCGATTTTTTTCATTGCTTGTCCTTCTCCCAGCCCTTGGGAGGTGGTCCAAAGAGCCGGCTACCGGTTTGCAGGTCTTGTGCCAAGCCGGCCGACCCAAAAAGACGGCTGTATCCCGGGTTTTAGACGGTTTTGTAGGGGATGCGCAAAGG
>JBAUHH010000015.1:0-2513 GCA_049680165.1 Pseudolabrys sp. | reverse complement strand
CCGAGATCGTTCTTCGGCAGAGCGGGGTGGTGGAATTTCGGCTTGGCGAGATAGGTCATGGCCTGAATCTAGTTCGGTAAGGGGTTGAGGGCTAGTCGGCGGCAGACGTTATTTCCACGGGTTTCGGCGCAACTGGCGCCTTCGGCAGTTCGGATTTGGGCGTGAGGTAAGCCTTGATGTCGACCGCATAAAGGCGCGCGATTCGCTCCCGCGCCGGCGGCGTCAGCAAAGCCTCGTAATCCGGCCAGGGCCCGTTGCGCGCCTGATCCTGCGTAAGGCGGTGCGCATAGAGATCGGACTCGGCGTCGAGCTCCTTGCCGGGGCGGTTGTGGTGCCGCAACCGCCTGATCCAGCTTGAGTTGGCGAGATCGGTGCGCTCCAGTCCGAGATCGGCTTCGACGTCGTTGAGTCGCGCAAACAGGTTCTCGGCCGTGACGTTGATGAGATGATGCACCGGCAGGGCGTCCTCGATCGGATGCCGCTGCAGGCAGTAATGCGGATTGCAGGTGGTCAAATCCGTTTCCTCGAGCAGGTCGAGAAATTCGGAGAAGGACATGCCCTTGCTGGCGATGGTGCGGTAGCGCAGCGTCTTGACCAGCGTGTCGTCGACGAGCCCGAAGCGCACGACGTGGCGGAAGCTCGACACCGCGCGGTCGTAAGGATCGCGGATGATGCGGATCACCTTGAACGCGCTGAAGTCGAGATCGTAGGCCTTGCGGTAAAGCTCGGAGAAATAATAGACGTAGTTGCGATATTCGTGCGGCCAGTAGTGATACTCGCGCGCCGCCTTGGCGTGGCCGAGATGGTGGAAGAACCAGACCAGCACGTTGGTGCAGGCGGCCTTCTGCGAGAATACCACCAGCATCTTCTTGTCGGGGTCGATCAACGGCTGCGGCGCCGCCCACAAGAGGCGGCCCATCTCGGACGTGAAGGCGCCCGGCGGCGGCGACATCTTGTTGTATTTCGCCCAGCGAATGCCGGTGCGCAGCGTGCGCGCCGCCATGTCGACCTTGTTGAAGAAGTCATTCGCCATGGTCAGCGTGGTGCCAAGATCAGGCGCCGACTTTGCGCAGCGGCGCCACCGTGAGCTTGTCGAGATGGTCGCCGATCGACTTGGCGATGAAGCGCGCGGTGATCGGCGTGCCGTCGTAGTGCAGGATCGGCACCAGCCGCACCGGGTCGATGCCGCATTCGTTCACGATCAGCGAGCGCAATTGCGCGTCGCGGTTCTGCTCGACCACGAACACGAAGTCGTGGTCGGCGACGAAGCTGTTGACGGAGGAATGGAACGGGAAGGCGCGCACGCGCAGGCGGTCGAGCGTATGCCCGCGCGCCTCGATCATGTGGATCGCCTCGTCCATCGCCGGCGACGTCGAGCCGTAATAGATGACGCCGTATTTGGTCGGCTTGCCGGCGGCCGCGATCAGCGGGCGCGGCACCAGGTCCTTGGCGGTGTCGAACTTGCGGATCAGCCTCTGCATGTTGTCGACGTAAGGCGCGCCTTCCTCGGTGTACTTCGCGTAGCGGTCGCGCGAGGTGCCGCGCGTGAAGAACGAGCCCTTGGTCGGGTGCGTGCCCGGATAAGTGCGGTAGGGGATGCCGTCGCCGTCGACGTCGAGGTAGCGGCCGAATTCCTTGCCGGCTTCGAGCTCTGCCGCCGTCATCACCTTGCCGCGGTCGTATTTGCGCGTGTCGTCCCAGGCGAACGGCTTCGCAAGATGGTGATTCATGCCGATGTCGAGATCGAGCATGACGAAGATCGGCGTTTGCAGCCGGTCGGCAAGATCGAAGGCGAGCGCGCCGAATTCGAACGCTTCCGACGGCCCTTCCGGGAACAGCAGCACGTGCTTGGTGTCCCCGTGAGAAGCATAGGCGCACGACATCACGTCGCATTGCTGCGTGCGCGTCGGCATGCCCGTCGAGGGGCCGGCGCGCTGCACGTCGAACAGCACCGCGGGAATTTCCGCAAAGTAGGCAAGTCCGATGAACTCCTGCATCAGCGAGATGCCGGGACCGGAGGTGGCGGTGAAAGCGCGCGCGCCGTTCCAGCCGGCGCCGATCACCATGCCGATTGACGACAATTCGTCCTCGGCCTGGATGATCGCGTAGCGGGCTTCCTTGGTCGCCGGATCGACGCGCAGCTTGGCGCAGTGGCGCGTGAAGGCGTCGGCAAGCGAGGAGGAGGGCGTGATCGGATACCAGGCGCACACGGTGGCGCCGCCATAGACCGCGCCAAGGGCTGCCGCCGAGTTGCCCTCGATGAAGATGCGGTCGCCGACTTTGTCGATCTTGTTCAGCCGCAGGCCGATCGGGCAATTCAGGTTCAGCGTCGCGTAATCGCGGCCGATGTGCAGCGCCTTCAGGTTCGGCTCGATCAGCTTGTCCTTGCCCTTGTACTGCTCGCCGATGAGCTGCTCGACGACCTTCACGTCCATATCGATGAGGGCAGTGAGCGCGCCGATATAGATGATGTTCTTGAACAACTGGCGCTGGCGCGGATCGGTGTATTCGCG
>JBAUHH010000014.1:0-6852 GCA_049680165.1 Pseudolabrys sp. | reverse complement strand
GCGTGTCGGCGGCCGGCGCCGGAACGACCGGCGCCAGGCCGGAAACGGCGATCAGGGCGGCGAGCCCTGCGGTGCGGATCAACGACCTTTTCGTCATGTCGCGCTTTCCTCTCGGTAGCTCACTTCGGTGTCGTCGTCGTGCTTACGCCAAAACGGACCATGTTGACGCCGTTTCCGCGGCTATGCTCGTTGACCGCCGTCGGCTTGTCTTCCTTGGCGTCGGTGATACTGCGCAATGCCAGCGACAATGTTCCGAGCTGACGCGAGAGCGCGAGTGTTTCCGTCTGCGGCGGCGTGAGCTCAAGGGTCGCGGTCTTGCCGATGACGACCTTGTCACCGTTCTTCTCGGCGACGGTCTGATCGATCGCCAGAACGCGGACGTTGCTGAGGATTGTCTCGCTGATGTGAACTTCGGTGCCGGTCGCCTTTTCCGCCTCGCGGTCGCGGCGAGTCAGGATCACGTCGACATGGTCGTTCGGCAGAATGAATCCGCCCGCGCCGGTCTCTGCCGAGATTGTCGTCGATACCGCGCGCATGCCGGTCGGCAGGATGGCGGCCATGAAGCCGGACCCTTTGGCGTTAACCAGCTTGGCTTCCTGAATCGGTTCGCCGCTCACGAACGCGGAACGCGCGATGGATCCGGATACCGATTCAATGGCGTCGGGCCGATTGCTCTTGCGGATGAAGTTTCCGCCGGCGACGCTCGCGGGCCAGGGTTGCCATTGCACGTCCTGCGGCGAGAGCGTCTGGCCCATGCCGATGTCGGCCTTGGCGACGAGAATATCTGTGGTGTCGAGCTTGGCTTTCTGCTCCGGCGGCGGTACCGGCGGTTTTTCCGAGCGGCCCGCCAGCAACGCGGCAACGCCGCCCGCGGCAAGAGCAACACCCAATACGACGATACGCGCAGCTTTCATTACGCATCACTTTCTACGAGACATGACGGCCGGCCGACCGTCCGCACACCACATGGCCGCCGACGCGGCCGATCGCAGCGGATTTCAGCAGTTAAAGGTCAAGGTATGGTTAAGGAGCGGTATCCAAATCGAGTTAATGTTGTGTTGCTCGACGGACAAACGCGACTTGAAGCGCCTTGAATCGATTCAGGCGCCGAACACCTTCATCCACCCGGTCTCGGGATAGACGACGAGCGCAGCGGCGGCGAGCGCGATGCCGTAGGGCACGCCGCCGCCTTTCTCATGCAGGCGCAGGATCCATTTCTGGCGCGCCAGCACCGCCGGCAGCGGCAACAGCCGGAATTGAATAAGCAGGAGGGTCAATGCGCCGCCGAACAGCGACGCGTAGATGAGGTAGTCCAAGAGATAGTCGAAGCCGAACCAGAGCGCCGTGGCGGCGGCGAGCTTGGCATCGCCGCCCCCGATCCAGCCGCGCGAGAAGCAGATAAACGCGATTGTCAGCACCAACGCGGCGGCTCCGAGATGCCAGGCGATCGCCGTAAAGGCCATGCCGGTGACAAGCGCCAGCAGCACGAAACCGCCCGCCAGCGCGAGCGAGAGGCGGTTCGAGATGGTCATCGTGAGCAGGTCGCTCGAGGCCGCAAACGCCATCAGGGCAGGGAACAGCAGCAACCTGATCGCGTCCGTCAGCATGAGCGCATATCCCGTGAGGTCCAAAGCAGTTGCCAGATTACGCTCGCCCGGATTGCAGTTCGGTTAGCGCGCCGGAAGTTGACCAATCGTAAACAACGCGGCGCATGAAAAAGGCTCCGGCCTTGCGACCGGAGCCAAGGAGAGACGTTGGAGGCTTAGGATTACTTCAGCTGGGTCGAAATGCTCGAGAACGTAGTGTTCAACTGCGTTCCGATGCCATTGACGACGGCAATGATGGTGATCGAAATGCCGGCCGCGATGAGGCCGTATTCGATAGCGGTCGCGCCGTTCTCGTTACGGAGGAACTGAAGAAACTTGGACATACGGTCACTCCCTTGATGCGTCGCTTTCTTGCGAGCCTGCATCTGATACCGGTGCAACCGCCAAGAACTCGTAATATGGAACCCTACACTTTTCGCCGCTTTAGCCCGTAAATTTCGGCCATTTGCTGCCATTTCCCCAAACGAAAAGGCTCCAGCCTGGGGCCGGAGCCTTTTGAATCTTGTCGGAGCGTTCGACTTACTTGAGCTGGGTCGAAATGCTCGAGAAGGTCGTATTCAGCTTGGTGCCGAGGCCATTCACGACCGCGATGATCGCGACCGAGATGCCCGCAGCGATGAGGCCGTACTCGATGGCGGTGGCGCCTGAGTCGTCCTTCAGGAAGCGCGCGAAGAGGTTCTTCATTTGTAGCTCCTTGGATCCACACGTGGCTGTCTGAGCTGATGCGTTGTCCGGATTCCTTACCGGCTCATCGCACCATTGGCGGACCGTATCAGCGAGGCATTGCGCAGCGGTTAATGTGACAACGGAATTTCACGGTATTTCGCCACCTTGGCATCGTAGTTAACGAATAATATACAGAAGATTAGCACAGTTAAAAATTTCTTTATTGAATAGTTGTAATATTATATTCGCACGGTGACAAATAGTCTTCAGTAATATCTGACTGGGCGTCTATTATACTGCCCAGTCGAGGCGGGGCTGGGCTGTTATTCTGTTACGGTTGCGGGCTGGCTCTAATACAGGCCGCGTGTGTGGTTTGTGCGCCGGATGCCTTCAACGCGTGCCCTGCATCCCGGAAAGCGCAGCATTCGGCAGCGCCTTCGGCTCGTCTTTCATCCCATTTTAACCGCGCGGCCCGATACCGGATCGGCGCCTTCGTGCGCACCAGGTGAGCCAGGAAATGCTCGTCGAATTTTATTCTGTCATCACGGTCGCCGGCGAAACGATGCTCAAGATCGTGCCGATCACCATTGCGCTCGGCGTCGTCTTCGCCGTGCTGTCGCATTGGTCGGCGTGCAATCCCGGGCGGCCCTGGTGGCGCAAGCGCGAGATCGGCACCGACGTCATCTACTGGTTCATGATCCCGCTGATGGCGCGCTTCGTGCGCATCGGCCTCATGGTGATGGGCGCAGCCTACATCTACGGCATCCACAATACCGACGACCTGATCAAGTTCTACGACAACGGCTTCGGCCCGCTCGCGACGCTGCCGCTCTGGGCGCAGGCGCTCACGTTTCTCGTCGTCTCGGACTTCCTCCTGTACTGGTTTCACCGTCTCTATCACGGCGCCCACATGTGGAAGTACCACGCGGTCCATCACTCCTCGGAGGAGCTCGACTGGATCTCGGCCGCGCGCTTCCATCCGGTGAACATCCTGTTCGGCACCGTGCTGGTCGACGTTGCGCTGCTGCTCGCCGGCATCTCGCCGAACGTGATGCTGTGGGTCGGGCCGTTCACCACCGCGCACTCGGCCTTCGTGCACGCCAATCTCAACTGGACGCTCGGGCCGTTCAAATACGTGCTCGCAAGCCCGGTCTTTCACCGCTGGCATCACACCGCCGCCGACCGCGGCGGCGAAAAGAATTTCGCCGGCACCTTCCCGATCTTCGACTGGCTGTTCGGCACGTTCTACATGCCGAAGGCCGAGTTGCCGGAAGCCTACGGTATCGACGACAAGAGTTTCCCGCCGGGCGTCGGGAGCCAACTGGTCTATCCGTTCCGGCAGTGACGGGCGGGCGTCGCCCGAGCCTGCTCGATTTGCCGAAACCCGCGCTATTTGCAGTTCATTCACCAATTTGGCGTCACATGAAGGCACTCCCGCCGGGTTGTCGGCCGGGGGCTTGATAAGTACCGCGTGCTGGAGAATTTCGATGTCGTTTGCGTTCGGGCATTGCAGGCGAAATCCCCGGCTGCTGGCTTGCGCGTTTGTCGCTGCCGCCTCGATCGCCGCCACCGCCGCCAAGGCCGACACCGTCAACGTCATGCTCGATCAGGCGCGGGTGATGAAATTGCCCGAGCGCGTCGCCACTATCGTGATCGGAAATCCGCTTATTGCCGATGCTTCGCTGCAAGCCGGCGGCATCCTGATCTTGACCGGCAAGGGCTACGGCTCGACCAATCTGGTCGCGTTCGACCGCAGCGGACGGATCGTTTTGGACAAGACCGTCCAGGTGCTGGGTGCCGAAGGCGGCGACATCGTTGTCGTCTATCGCGGCGTCGAGCGCGAGTCCTACAGTTGCGCGCCGGAGTGCGAGCGCCGCCTGACGCTTGGCGATTCCCAGACATATTTCAACACGACGCTCCAGCAGGGCAGCGTTCGCAGCGGTCTGGCGCAAGCTGCGCCGAAATAGGGCGATCGTGGTTAGCGATCGCTTACCGGAGCTAAGGAAGGTTCCGGGGGTGCCGGCAAGATTTCAACAACGCGCATTTGATATTACGTCACGGTGTGCTGGCACCGCCGGCAATCGAGATAAACGGCATGTTTAAAACCGCCAAAGCGATGCTCGCCAAACACGCGCGACGCCTCCTCAGGATCGGCGCGACCCGGCGCTTTATCCGGCACCAGGACGCAAGCGCGGCGATCGAATTTGGCCTGGTTGCCGCGCCGTTCTTCGCGATGGTGTTCGCGATCATGGAAACGGCGTTCATTTTCTTTGCCGGCCAGACCCTGGAAGCAGCCACGGCCAACGCGTCGCGCCTGATCATGACCGGGCAGGCGCAGACCGCAGGATACAGCCAGAGCGACTTCAAGAACGCGGTATGCGCCCAGATCGTTGGGCTGTTCGACTGCACCAACGGCGTTTTCGTCAGCGTAAAGACGTACACCAGCTTCTCTAACGCCACCACGACACCGCCGGTGACCAACGGCGTGCTCAACACGGGCAGTCTGCCGTACACGCCGGGCGGACCCGGCGATATCGTCGTCGTGCAGCTCTACTATCAATGGCCGATTTACGTATCGCTGTTCAGCGACAACCTCGCAAATCTCAACGGCAACAACCGCCTGCTGGTCGCGACGGCGGCGTTCCGCAACGAGCCCTATCAATGATGCGCGCTATCGCATCTCGCCGCTTTGCGCATGCGATTCGCACGCTTGCCGGCGACCGGCGCGGCGTCTCGGCCGTCGAGTTCGCACTGATCCTGCCGTTAATGGTCAGCCTCTATCTGGGCGGCGTTGAAATCTCGCAAGGCATCAGCGCCGACCGCAAGGTCACGCTGACCGCCGGCGCGCTCGCCAACCTGACGGCGCAGGCGACGACCATCAGCAGCACCGATATGACCAACATCATGAACGCGACCGCGGACGTGATGTATCCGTATTCGAACAGCAACCTCAAGGCCGTCATCTCGTGCATGAAGATCGACAACACAGGCAAGGCGACCGTGAGCTGGAGCGAAACGCTCAACGGCACAGCCCGTTCGATCGGATCGGTCGTGACGCTGCCGAGCGCGCTTGCGGTCGCGAATACCACGCTGGTGCTGAGCGAAGTCTCTTACGACTACAAGCCCACGATCGGCTACACTATCACCGGCACGCTTACGCTCGCGGACAAGATGTATATGAGCCCGCGCATCACCGCGCCGAGCTACAAGGGCACGAGCTGCTCCTGACGGTGGCGCTCAGGCGATCGGCAAGGCCGTCGTCGACTTGATCCGCTCCATCGCGAAACGCGACGTGACGTTCTTGAGCGGAACGGTCGCGATCAATTTCTTGTAGAACGTGTCGTAGCCCTGGATGTCGGGCACCACGACGCGCAACATGTAATCGACGTCGCCGGCCATCCGGTAAAATTCCATTACTTCCGGCATCGCGCCGACCACGTCGGCGAAGCGCGTGAGCCATTCGTGCGAATGGTCGCCGGTTTCCACCGACACGAACACGGTGATGCCCAATCCGATTTTCGCCGGATCGATCAGCGCGACGCGACGCATGATGACGCCGTCGGCTTCCAGCCGCTGCAAGCGCTTCCAGCATGGCGTCGAGGACAGGCCGACGCGCTGCCCGATCTCCGCGACCGAGAGCGAGGCATCCTGCTGAACGACGGCCAGGATCTTGCGGTCTATAGCATCCATTCTGTCAGCCCTTCGTGCCTTGGAAAAAGCCGCTACATTATCCATAATACGAAGCATATTGTGCTTATTAGGCTCTTGCGCATGGGTTTATAGAGAAACATATTCTATTTCAAGCGTAATGTTCTGCCGCCTGCTATACGCGGCGTCTCGACTTGGAATGATCCCATGAGAAAAATCTTCGCCTTTAGGCTCGCCGATGTGCTGTGTGGCTTTGCCGCCGCGCTGGTCGTCACGCTTGTGCTTGCCGCGCCGGCAGCCGCCGCCGAGCCGCTGGTGTCGCCCGCGTGGCTGAAATCTCACCTCGATGAGCCGAAGCTGCTCGTACTCGACATTCGCTCGGCGATCGACGGCAGCAAGCCGGAGACATTCGCGGAGGGTCACATCCCCGGCGCAGTGCACAGCGATTACGACAAAAGCGGCTGGCGCGTGACGCGCCACGATGTGCCGTTCATGGTGCCGACCGCGCCGGAATTGGAAAAGCTGATCGGCGATCTGGGCATCGACGAAGTCACGCATGTGATCGTGGTGCCGGCCGGCGTCAACGTGCTCGATTTTGGCTCCGCCGCGCGCGTGTACTGGACGCTCAAATATGCCGGCGTCAGCGAGGTTTCAATTCTCGATGGCGGTCTCGCCGCCTGGAAGGCCGCTGGCTATCGGATCGAGAAAGGCGCCCATGCGCCGTCACCGACTATTTTCACCGCCAAGCTCGACAACAGCATCCTGATCGAAGCACCCGAAGTCGAAGCTCTCGAAAAGAACGGTGGCGCGACCTTGGTCGATGCGCGCCCGCGTTCATTTTTCCTCGGCAAGGAAAAGGCGCCGGCGTCGAAAGCCTACGGCCATATTCCCGGCGCGGTCAGCGTCGACAGCGCCAGGTTCTACAATCCCG
>JBAUHH010000013.1:0-6097 GCA_049680165.1 Pseudolabrys sp. | reverse complement strand
CGCCCTATCTCGGGCTGTTCCGCGAAGAGGCCGAGCGCTGCCTCGCGTTCATGCCGGCGGGGCAGGGCGTGGTGAAATGGCCGACCACGAGGCCGGCGCTCTCCGCGCTGGTCGACGAAAACGAATTGCCGCTCGCCGATAACGCGGTCGATCGCGTGCTGCTGGTGCACGCGCTGGAGATGACGACCGACTCCGCGGCGCTGCTGCGCGAGGTGTGGCGCGTGCTTGCCGCGGGCGGGCGCCTGCTGGCGGTGGTGCCGAATCGGCGCGGATTGTGGGCGCGCATGGACACCACGCCGTTCGGTCACGGCCGGCCTTTTTCACGCACGCAGATCAATCAGCTCCTGCGTGAAACCTGGTTCACGCCGACCGGCTGGAGCGAAGCGCTGTACGTGCCGCCGATGAAGCGCACGTGGTTCTTGCGCACGGCGGTGGCGTGGGAACGCACGGGCGCGACGCTGTCGGCGCCGTTCGCGGGCGTGCATCTCGTCGAAGCGACCAAGCAGGTCTATCGCGCGATCCCCGCGCGGCGCGAGAAGCGGCGGCTGGTGCCCGCGCTCGAGCCGGCGCTGGCGCCGTCGCCGGGCGGATAGTTAGAAAGCCGCACAATCGTCATGGCCGGGCATAGCCGTTCGAAGAACGGCGTGCTTTGCACGCCTATGACCCGGCAATCCATCAATTTTCGAAAGAATGATGGATGCGCGGGTCGAGCCCGCGCATGACGCTGCGGGCGATTATTCCGGCTGGCGCGGCGGCTCGTCGCTGCTGCCGCCATTACCATCACCGCCGCTGCCTTCGCCGCCTTGCATGTTTTGCGGCTGCTGCTGTTGCGGGTTGTTGTTGCCGAAGTCGGGGCGGTCGGGCCGGTAGCCGCCGCGATGGCGCCGGCGCCGGCGATGCATGCCGTAACGATCCTGGTTACGATCGCCGCCCTGATCGTGGCCATTATTGCCGTAGCCCTGATTGTTGTTCTGCCCGAAGTTTTGTTGCTGCTGCTGCTGCGGTTGTCCGCCGCCGGTGATGAATGACGGCAGCCCGCCGACATCGTTGCCGTCCGCGCCGCCCTGCGGCTGCGAATTCTGCTGCTGCTGGTGGTGCGGCTGGTTTTGATGCTGCTGATGCTGCTGCTGGTTGTGTTGCTGATGCTGCGGGCGATTGTAATTCTGCTGCTGATTGTGCTGTTGATTATGCTGCTGCTGATTGTGCTGCTGCTGGCCGCCCTGCGGGAACGGCTGCGCGTCACGCGGTATGTAAGGCTGCGGCTGGTTCGGTTGATAGCCCGGCTCGTTCTGCCCCATGTAGGGCTGGCCGTCATCGTCGCCATCGTCGTCGAAATCGTCGCCGCCCTGCTGCGGATTGCCGCCTCCCTGTTGCTGCTGCTGTTGTTGCTGCTGATTGTAATACGGGTTCTGCTGGCGAAATTGTTCCTGCGCCGCCGCGATCAGGCGGAAATAATGTTCGGCGTGCTGGTAATAATTTTCCGCCGCAACCGGGTCGCCGGAGCTTTGCGAGTCGCGGGCGAGTTGAATGTATTTTTCCGCAATGTGAGACGCCGTTCCGCGGATCTTAACGTCGGGGCCGTTCGACTCGTAAACCCTTGTCAGCGGATTTTGATTCTTGCGGTGGTTATTGCGCCCCCGCATGCGTTTCTGACCGTTTCTCATGTTTCGCCTGTTACTGGCCTTTCGCTGTTCGCACGGCCACGCGCCGCCGAATGGTTTACTTGAACGCCCCGAACCTTAAGTCCGCGCCTCTTTCAGTCCTGCACGGCCACAACAGGGTCGCGCTCGCGGCCGTCTGCCGCGCGTTAGCTACTCAACTTGCGATCGTTATCGCGATAGCTGAAGCAACCCCATAGCCACGGCTTATCCGCGGCGTTGCCTATCTCTCGTTATGCGCATCGCCAAAGCTATCGAATCTGATGCGCCCAACCGGTGAAATATCCGGACCCAAATGTGCGTTTCATCCGCTTGTTGCGCCGCCGCCTCGCGGAGCCTTCGCTCCGGGCCTTGTGGCGACACAACCATCTTGGGTCGATTCCGTGACCGGAAGCTAGTCGTTTCCGGCCCTTATTCCAAGCCCTTTTTTGGGCCTGTTTGGCTCTGCGAAAATTGCGTGGACGCAATGCTCCGCGTTCATGGCGCGGGTGTGGCAATCAACGCCCTTACGGTTCCTGCTACGTCTTTTCGCGTAGCGGAAACGCGCAAACCGGCCTGCGTCAACAGCGCGGACACGGCCGTTTCCTGACCGGCGCCCAGTTCCACGACCAGATGTCCCGCCGCGCCGAGCAAGCGGCGGGCGTCGCTTGCGATCATGCGGTAACCGTCGAGACCGTCGGCGCCGCCGTCAAGCGCGATGAGCGGGTCGTGCTCGCGCACCTCGGGCGCCAATGACGCAATCTCACTGCGTGAGACATAGGGCGGGTTCGAGACAATCACGTCAAATGGCCCGCTCAAGGCGCCGCCGCCGTCGGCGGCGACGAAAGCGCAGCGCTTGGCAAAACCAAGTCGGGTCGCATTGTCGCGCGCGATATCCAGCGCCTGCGTGCTCACGTCGCTGCCGGTGCCGGAGGCGTTGGGCAATTCGGACAGCAATGCCAGCAGAATCGCGCCGGAGCCGGTTCCGATGTCGAGCAGTTTGAGCGGCGCTTTGCGCGCGCCGGCGGCGTCGATAACCGCGAGTGCGGCTTCGACCACGGTTTCGGTGTCCGGCCGCGGCACCAGCACGGCAGGGCCGACGTGCAAATCGAGGCTCCAGAATTCCTTGTGCCCGACGATGCGCGCCACCGGCTCGTGCGCAAGCCGCCGCGCGGCGCGCGCCTGGATCGCGTTTGTCTCGCGCGGCTCAAGCTCGCGGTCGCCGTTCGCCGCTAGCTTGGCGCGATCGATCATCAACGCATGCGCAACCAGAATGCGCGCATCGAGATCGGGCGTGTCAAAGCCGCGCGTGCGGAAAATATCTGCCAGCATCCGGCAGGCTTGCGCCGCCGTCACGCCGGCTTGCAGGCCGGGGATCACTCTCACCGCGAGGAGTCCTCGGCCGCCAGCAATTCGGCCTGATGCTCGGTCACCAGCGCGTCGATGATCTCGCCCAGCGCTTCGCCCTCGATGATCTGCGGCAGCTTGTGCAGCGTGAGATTGATGCGGTGATCGCTGACGCGCCCTTGCGGAAAATTATAGGTGCGGATGCGCTCGGAACGGTCGCCCGATCCGATCTGCCCGCGCCGTTCCGCCGCTCGTTCGGCGTCGCGCTTGCTGCGTTCGGCGTCGTAGAGCTTGGCGCGCAGCAGCGCCATCGCGCGCGCGCGGTTCTTGTGCTGCGAACGGTCTTCCTGCACCGCGATCACGATCCCGGACGGCAGATGCGTGATGCGGATGGCGGAATCGGTCTTGTTGACGTGCTGGCCTCCGGCGCCGCTGGCGCGCATGGTGTCGACCTGCAAATCCTTGTCGTTGATCTTGATATCGACGTCCTCGACTTCCGGCAGCACCGCCACTGTGGCCGCAGAGGTGTGGATGCGGCCGGAAGCTTCGGTGTCCGGCACGCGCTGCACGCGATGCACGCCGGATTCGAACTTGAGCTTGGCGAAGGCGCCGCGTCCGCGCACCTCGGCGATGATTTCCTTGAAGCCGCCTTTGGTGCCTTCGCTGATCGAGATGATCTCGACCTTCCAGCCTTGCTTGGCGGCATAGCGCTCGTACATGCGGAACAGATCGCCGGCGAATAGCGAGGCCTCGTCGCCGCCGGTGCCGGCGCGGATTTCGAGAATGACGTTACGGTCGTCCATCGCGTCTTTTGGAATGAGAGCAAGCCTGATCTGCTGCTCGAGCCGTTCCTTGCGCGCAGCAAGCGACTGCTTTTCCGCTTCCGCCAGCTTGCGCATTTCGGCGTCGGTTTTCGGATCGGCCATCAGCGCGTCGAGATCGGCGATCTCGGCTTCGGTCGCGCGGCACGACTTGATGATGTCGACTGTCGGTGAAAGCTCGGCGAACTCGCGCGAGAGCTTGACGTAAGCTTCGGGCGGAAGCTCGGTCGCCATCTCGCTTTCGACGAGCGCATGGCGGGCGACCAGCGCGTCGAGTTTTTGTTGCGGCAGAACGGTCAAAGTTGCAGGCCTTCAGCCGCGGCGAATTTTTCGAGATGCTCGCGGATCGAGACGCTGCCGACCGGCTTTTCCAGCAGCGGCAGGATCGCCTCCTCGCCCTTGCGGCAATCGAGATCGAGCAACATCGCCTTCACCGGACCGACCGCCATCGGGGACAGCGACAGCGAGCGATAGCCGACGATGGCGAGCGCCAGCGCGGCGATCGGCTTCGACGCCATCTCGCCGCACAGCGCGACTGGCTTGCCGTGCTTGCGGCCTTTGTCGACGATGTCTTTCAGCGCGCGCAACACGGGTGCCGATAGCGGATCGAAACGCGCCGACACGCGGGCGTTGCTGCGGTCGGCGGCGTAGAGGAATTGCATCAGGTCGTTGGAGCCGACCGAGAGGAAATCGACGCGGGCGAGCAGTTCGTCGAGTTGGAACAGCAGCGAGGGCACTTCGACCATGGTGCCGACCTCGACCCGGTCGGGCAACGCATGGCCGTGCCGGCGCAGATGCGTTAGCTCCATTTCCACCAGCGCCTTGGCCTGGTCGAATTCCTCGACTACCGCGATCATCGGAAACATCAGCCGCAAGGTGCGCCCGCCCGCCGCGCGTAACATGGCGCGAATCTGGCTGCGCAGCAGGCCCGGCCGGTCGAGCCCAAGCCGGATTGCGCGCCACCCGAGGGCAGGATTCTCCTCCTCGATGTTGCGCATATAGGGCAGCACCTTGTCGCCGCCGATATCGAGCGTGCGGAAGGTCACCGGCCTTTTTCCCGCGGCGTCGAGCACGGCGCGGTAGAGCGAGAGCTGCTCGCCGGTGCGCGGAAAGCTGTTGGCGACCATGAACTGCATTTCGGTGCGGAACAGGCCGATGCCGGCGGCGCCGGTGTCCTCGATGTGCGGCAGATCGACGACCAGGCCGGCATTGATCATCAGCGCGATTTTCTGCCCGTCCTTGGTGATGCACGGACGGTCGCGCAGGGCGTGGTATTGCGCCTGCCGCCGCGCGCGCAGTTTCACGCGGTCGGTATAGGTGTTTTCAATGTCCGGCGGCGGACGCATGTGCACGTGCGCCGTGGTGCCGTCCACGATGATGGCGTCGCCCGGCTCGACCAGGCCGGTGGCGTTCTCGATTTCGCCGACGGCGGGAATGCCGAGCGCGCGCGCGATGATCGCGACATGCGATGTCGGCCCACCTTCCTCCAGCACCAGGCCGCGCAACCGCTTGCGGTCGTAGTCGAGCAGCGCGGCAGGGCCCATCGAGCGCGCCACGAGAATGGCGTTCTCCGGCAACTGATCGCGTGACGGCGCGTGGTCCTGCCCCATCAGCACGCGCATCAGGCGGTTGGCGAGGTCGTCGAGATCGTGCAGGCGGTCGCGCATATAAGGATCGGAAGCGCGCAGCATGCGCGCGCGGGTGTCGGACTGCACGCGTTCGACGCCGGCTTCGGCGGTGAGGCCGGTCATCACCGCCTCGCGCATCCGGTGCAGCCAGCCCTGGTCGTAACCGAAGCTGCGATAAGCCTCGAGCACGTCGCGGTGCTCGCCGCCGTCGGCGACGTCGCCGTGATCGAGCATGCGGTCGAGATCGGCGCGGAACGTGGCGATTGCCGAGTCGAGCCGCCGCAATTCCTTCTGCACGTCGTCGGCGATGACGTTGGTGATGACGACGCGCGGCTCGTGCAGCACGACGTGGCCGAGCGCGATGCCGTCGGACAGCGCGCTGCCTTCGAGATTGAGCGCGTGGCGCGCGGCAGGTTCGGCGCCGGGACGGGCAAGGGACGACAACTCGCCCGACGCGATCATCTCGGCGAGCACCATCGCCGTCGTCTGTAATGCTTCTTCCTCTTCCTCGGTGTAGGTGCGGCGCGCGCGGTTCTTCACCACCAGCACGCCGAGCGTATTGCCCGCGCGCAGGACCGGCACGCCGAGGAACGAGTGGTAGATTTCTTCGCCGGTTTCCGGCCGGAACGAGAAGGCCGGGTGGTTCTGCGCTTCCGACAGATTG
>JBAUHH010000012.1:0-4111 GCA_049680165.1 Pseudolabrys sp. | reverse complement strand
AAGCGAGATAGCAGCGGTTGCGCGCAACGATGCGATAGGAGCCGAGCATGGTCGCGGGCGACACCGGCTCCTTGGCGCGGTTGGCGAGCGTCTCGGGTAACAGCAGGCAAATCACGCCGATGCCGATCACGCCCGCCGCCGCCAGCACGAAGAAGCTGGCGCGCCAGCCGAACCCCGTCTGCAAGGCCCCGCCGATGACCGGCGCCATCACCGGCGCCAGTGCCATCACCGACGCGATCACCGATAGCTCGCGGCCGGCGCGCGCGCCGGAATAAAGGTCGCGCACGATGGCGCGCGACAGCACGACGCCACCGGAGCCGCCCACCGCTTGGAAGAAACGCGCGACGATCAGCATTTCGATCGAAGTCGACAGAGCGCAGGCAAGCGTCGCAAGGCAATAGATCGCGACCGCGGCGATCAGCACCGGCTTGCGGCCGTGCCGGTCGGAAAACGGGCCGTAGATGATCTGCCCGATGGCAAAGCCGATGAGATAAGACGAGATGGTGAGTTGCACCTGCGCGGTCGAGGCGTGCAGCAGCCGCGCAATATCCGGCAGCGACGGCAGATACATATCGGTCGTCAGCGGCCCAACCGCGCTCAAGGCAGCGAGCAGCGCGGTCAGCGCGAAAGTGCCGGGACGAAGCATGGGGGCCTTATGGCGTAAATCAGTGCCGCTGTCTGCGGGACGGCGCGTCGCCGCCGGCGGAAAGGCCATAGCGGTGCAAATCGGTGCCGTGCGCGTCGAGCCAGGTCTTGGCGCGCGTGACGTTCGGGCACACGCGCTCGACCAGCCGCCAGAACCGCCGCGAGTGATTCATTTCGATCAGATGCGCGACCTCATGCGCGGCAAGATAATCGAGCACGAAAGCCGGCGCCAGGATCAGCCGCCACGAATATGACAATACGCCGGTGGTCGAGCACGAACCCCAGCGGCTCGATTGATCGCGGATCGACACGCGCTTGATGCGCACGCCGAGCTGTTCGGCGGCGCGGCGGCTCGCCGCTTCGAGATCGCGCTTGGCTTCGCGCTTGAGGAAATCGCTGACGCGGCGCGCAATGTGCGGCACCTCGCCGGCGACACACAACTCGCGCTCGCCGTCGTCGCCGATCTCGACCCAGCAAGCGCCACGTGCGCCGGGACGATGCACAATGCGGTGATTGACGCCGCGCAACGGCAACTCGATGCCGTGCACGAATGGCGCCGGCGTCGGCAAGCGGCCGAGCCGCGCCGCGATCCAGGCGCCGTGCTTCTGCGCAAAGTCGCGCGCCTCGCGCAGGTTGCCGCGCGGCGGCATGGTGAGCAGAACTTCGCGAGTGGCCGAGTGGATGCGCAACGTATAACGGCGCGCCTGCCGGTGCCGGCGCACGCGCACCAGATAGATCGCCTTGTCGAAGGCAATGTTGATCGCCGACGGTTCGCTCGGCCGGCGATAGAGCAAAGCGCGCAAGGACATAGGCGTCGTTCCACCCCGAGTCGGTCGGGGAAATACTGCCACAATCGCTCACGCGCGCCAGCCCTTTGCGGCGCTAATCGAGCACACCCGGCAAACGGCTAAAACAGTGGGAAAGACAAAGACTTAAAGGAGGCCGTGATCGGTCCGCGGAGACGCCCCGGCTCACCGCTCGGGCGCGGCGACTTTCAGCGGCGCTGGCTGGCTGCCATTGCCGCGCCGGCGGCTGCCATTGTGCGACAACACGAAGTCGGAAATGCGCGGCGCGATCTCGGCGCGGAAGCGCGAGCCGTTGAACACGCCGTAATGACCGACAGCCGATTGGAGGTAGTGCACCTTGTTCTCGGCCGGGATGTTCGGGCACAGTTTGTGCGCGGCTTCGGTCTGGCCGACGCCGGAAATATCGTCGTTCTCGCCTTCGACCGTCATCAGCGCGACGCGCTTGATGACCGATGGATCGATCGGGCGGCCGCGATGCGTCATGGTGCCGAGCGGCAGCGCGTGCTGGATGAACACCGTGTCAACGGTTTGCAGATAGAACTCGGCGGTGAGATCCATGACCGCGAGATATTCGTCGTAGAACTCGCGGTGCTTCTGCACCGAGTCGCCGTCGCCGCGCACCAGCTGCAGGAACAGATTGCGATGCGCCTCGATATGGCGGTCGAGATTCATGCTGACGAAGCCGTTGAGCTGCAGGAAGCCCGGATAAACGTCGCGCATGACGCCGGGATGCGGGAACGGCACCTTGGTGATGACGTGGGTCTGGAACCAGTCGAGGCCGCGCGTCTCCGCGAGATCGTTGACCGCGTTCGGATTGATGCGGGTGTCGATTGGCCCGCCCATCAACACCATGGACTGCGGCACATAAGGATCGTTGTCGGCTTCCATGAGCGCGACGGCTGCAAGCACCGGCACCGAAGGCTGGCACACCGCGATCACGTGCGTGTCGCCGCCGAGCTTGTGCAGGATGGAAATGACGTAGTCGATGTAGTCGTCGAGATCGAAGCGGCCTTCGCTCAACGGCACCTGCCGCGCGTCGACCCATTCGGTGATGTAGACGTCGTGATTGGGCAGGAACGTTTCGACCGTGCCGCGCAGCAGCGTCGGGTAATGCCCCGACATCGGCGCCACGATCAGCAGCTTCGGCTGCGGCCGGCGCGGTGGATGCGCAAAGGCGCGCTCGAAGTGCAAGAGATTGCAGAACGGCCGCTGCCAGATGCTCTTGATATGCACCGGTACGCGCTCGCCGACGACTGTGGTCGAGTCGATGTGCCATTCCGGCTTGCGATAGCGGCGCGTCGAGCGCTCGAACACCTCCATCGCCGCCGCCACCGATTTGCCGTAGGTGGTGTGCGAAAGCGGATTGGCCGGATTTTTGAAGAACAGCTTGGTCGCGTCGGCGAAGGCGCGCGCCGGATTAAGCGCGGCATTGCCCAGTTCGTAGAACCAGTACAACGGCGTCGATAACAGAAGACCGTTGTCGCCGGAGAGCTTTGCTGCTCCGTCGAATTCTCCGATTGCCATCCGCTTAGTCCCCAGCCCCTGCTGCGTTGCAGCAGACTGTCGGTTTTCCTTCATGGGGTCAACTTACAGATAAGGTCTTTGGATCCGGTTTACACCGGATAATTTTCGGCCAACCCACGAAAAAACGAGGGTTTTTTGCCTTATTCGCCGGTCTGGAGCAGGGAACCATGCCAGCGGGCGCTCGCCAGCAGCTTCAAGAAGGCAAATGACGCGGCTGCGAACAGGACGATATTGAAGCCTAACGCCTCAAGCATCAGATCGGTTCGAAATACATGGTCGATCAACAACGCCCGCATGCCCTCAAACACATAGGTCGGCGGAAGCGCCCAGGCGACATATTGCAGCCAGACCGGCAGGATGGCGACCGGATAGTAGACGCAGGTCAGCGGCAGAAACAAAAACATGATGGTCCAAGCGAGACTTTCCGCGCCCATCCCATTCCGCAGGAGTAGTCCCGCGACAAAAATTCCGATCGCCCAGCTGGTCAGTATGAGATTGATGAAAAACGCCACCAGCGCAAAGCCGAGCGACCACAGATTGAACCCGAAAAATGCGACCGCCTGGAACGTGACCGGGATCATGCCGATCGACAATCGCACGATGCTCATGATCATCAGCGCCGAGATGAACTCCACCGGCCGCAGCGGCGACATCATGATGTTACCGAGATTGTGCGCGTACATTTCCTCGAGGAACGAGATCGAGAAGCCGAGCTGGCCGCGGAACAGGATGTCCCACAGCAGCACCGCGCCGATGAACACGCCGGCGGAGCGCGCGAAGAAGCCGCCGTTCTGCGCCACGTACATCTGCAGGAAGCCCCACATCAGCATCTGCACGGTCGGCCAGTAGACGAGGTCCAGCAGCCGCGGCCAGGACGATACCAGGAGATACCAATAGCGCCGCACCATGGCGGCGGTGCGGTTGACGGAGAATTCGAAGCCGGTGTCGGAAATATTGCTCATGACTCTCAGTTCCCTATCCCGGGCGCGGCGCAGCACGTCTTCGTGATGCGCTGCAGACGGGGGATCCAGCTTGTTTTAAAATAAAACTGGGCCCCGGATCTGCATCGCAACATTTCGCTTCGCTTCATGTTGCGAAGCGTCCGAAGCACGCGGTTACTATTCATTCCACCACCT
>JBAUHH010000011.1:0-2138 GCA_049680165.1 Pseudolabrys sp. | reverse complement strand
GTCGGGTTACGCGTGACGAGTTGGCGGCCGATCTGCCTTTCCAGTTCGTCCATTCGGCGATGCACGGTGGACTGGCTCACCCCCAACGTCTTGGCCGCCGCCAGCGTGCTGCCGTGCCGGGCGACTGCCAGAAAATGCCTCAAGTCATTCCAGTCAAACATAGGCAAATTAAGCACCGTTGCGCCGGCATTGGTTATGCACTTTTGCGCGCGGGTTTCGCAATCTTGGCGCTCTCCATCCAATCGATCACATGGATATAGCTGCGAGGCATCGTCGAAGGACGCAGCCGAAAAAGGTGCAGCATGACAGTGTACGCGGATGGCAGATTGCCTGAAACAAGCCGCCTGGGGGCGTATGGTGGCACCAGCGCGCTGTTAAAGAATGCATGCGCCGCGGTCATCGCGGCGTTTCGGACGTGGCGTATCCGTGCCCGTCAGCGCCGTGAACTCATGATGCTCAGCCAACCGGAGTTGGGCGACATGCGCTTGAGCGAAACCGATGCCGACTCGGAGGCGCGCAAGCCGTTCTGGCAACGCCTCGAGCTGCGAGGGCGAGATTAAATGACCGCCAGTTCCTGCATGATCTTGTAGAGCCGCGCCTGGCCCTCGAAGCCGACGCCGGGGCGATCCGACAGCGTCAGCGCGCCGTCCTCAATACGTGCGTCATCGGCGAAGCCGCCGAAATCGCCAAACACGCCGGGATAGGATTCCGCGCCGCCCAGCCCTAAACCGGCGGCGATCGCGAGCGACATCTGGTTGCCGCCATGCGGAAACAATCCGCGCCGCGGCCAGCCGTGCCGCTCCAGCATCGCGACGGTGCGCGCGTATTGGGTGATGCCGTAGGCCTGCGGCGGATCGACCTGTATGATGTCGCGGTCGGCGCGAAAGCCGCCGAAGCGCATCAGGTTCTCGACGTCCTGCGTCGAATAGAGATTTTCGCCGGTTGCTAGCGGCGGCTCGTAGGCGCTCGCAAGCTCGGCGAACAGCGCGAAGTCGAGCGGATCGCACGGCTCCTCGAACCAGCGCAGCTTGAGCGGCGCCATCGCCCTGGCATAGGCGAAGGCTTCCGTGCGGTCGAACTTGCAATTGGCGTCGACGGCAAGATTGTCGCCCGAACCGACAACTTTCAACACGGCCTCAACGCGCTTCATGTCGTCGGCGAGCGGCAGCCCGCCGATCTTGGTCTTGACCATCGTATACCCGGCGTCGAGATGCCGGTGCATCTCGTCTTGCAAGTCCGCAATGGTCTGCCCCGGCCAGTACCAGCCGCCGCCGACGTAGCAGAACACTTTCTCGGCTGTCTTGCCGCCGTTGAAGCGTTCCGACAGCAGGCGATGCAGCGGCTTGTTTGCTATCTTGGCGACCGCATCCCAGATTGCGACGTCGATGGTGCCGATTGGGATCGAGCGTTCGCTGTGCGCGCCGGCTTTCTCGCGCTTGAGCATCACGGCGAGGATTTTTGCCGGGTCGATATTCTCGCCGCTCGCGTCGAGCAGCGACTCCGGCTCGGCGGCGAGAATGCGCGGAATGAAACGCGCCCGCATCTGGGCGCCGCAGGCGTAGCGGCCGGTCGAATTGAACGCGAAGCCGCAGACCGGCTTTCCGCCGCGCACGACGTTGGTGATCACCGCGACCACCGACGTCGTCATTTCGGAAAAATCGAAACTCGAATTGGCGAGCTGCGACTTGAGCGGGATCGCCGTCTCGCGAATATCGACGATGCGCATGCGAAGTCCGCATTCCCTCAACTGTCATGCGCGGGCTTGACCCGCGCATCCCGCTTAGGAGAGCGCGGTGCCAACCCAAGCGAGATGGCCGGGACAAGCCCGGCCATGACGATCATGCCAGTACTCGCCTCTAGATCTGCTTGATGTGCGCCTCCGCGATCACCTTTTTCCACTTGGCGATCTCGGCCTTCACATACGCCGCAAAATCCGCTGACGAAGACCCTTCCGGCTCAAAGCCGAGCGGCGTCATCTTCTCCTTCACGTCCGGCATCGTGACGATGGCGGCGATTTCTTTCTGCAAGAGATCGACAACCGCCTTCGGCGTGCCCTTCGGGACGAATCCGACTTGCATGGTTTCCGATTCCTGGCCGGTGATGCCGGCCTCGGCAAGCGTCGGCACGTCGGGCAGCGC
>JBAUHH010000010.1:0-3019 GCA_049680165.1 Pseudolabrys sp. | reverse complement strand
TGATCGGCGGCGCGGGCAACGTGGCACGCAACATCGTGTCGCTCGGCGCGCACTGCATCTTCATCGGCATGGTCGGCGACGACGAGGCCGGCCGCACGGTCACCGCCGCGCTCGGCAACGAGCCGCTCATCGAATATCACCTCGTCGTCGACGCGACGCGCCGGACCACGCGCAAGGTCCGCTTCGTGTCCGAGCATCATTCGACGCACTTGCTGCGCGCCGATTGGGAGATTTCCGATCCGGCGGAAAAAAGCAGCGAGGACGCGCTGATCGCCTATGCCGAAAAGGCCATGCCACGCGCCGGCGCGATCATCTTGTCGGACTACGCCAAAGGCGTGCTCACCAAGCGCGTGATCCGAGCGGTGATCGACGCGGCGAACGGCCTGGGCAAGCCGGTGGTGGTCGATCCGAAAGGCCGCGATTTCAGCATCTATCGCGGCGCGACGCTGATCACGCCGAACCGGCAGGAGCTCGCCGAGGCGACGCATACCGCCGCGCGCAATGACGAGGAGATCGCGCAGGCGGCGACGAAGCTCGGCAAGTCCATCGACGCCAAAGCCGTGCTGGTGACACGCAGCGAAGCCGGCATGACGCTGGCCGCCGACGGCCGCTCGATTCACATTCCGGCATTCCCGGTGCGCGTGCGCGACGTTTCCGGCGCCGGCGATACCGTGGCCGCGGTTGCTGCGGTCATGCTGGCGATGGACGCGGATCTCGAATCCGCCGTGCGCGCCGCCAATGCCGCGGGCGCGGTGGTGGTCGGCAAGCGCGGCACTGCCACGCTGTCGGCGGCCGAGTTGCGCTCGCGCATTTTGCCGGCCGCCTCGCTCGCGCCGGAGGAAAAAATCCTGTTCGACTGGACGCTGCTCGACGAGCGGCTCGACGAATGGCGGCGGGCGGGCTTGCGCATCGGCTTCACCAACGGCTGCTTCGACCTGCTGCACCCCGGCCATGTCAAGGTGCTGGCGGGAGCGCGCGCGGCTTGCGACCGGCTGGTGGTGGGCCTGAACGGCGATGCCTCGGTCACGCGGCTCAAAGGCGAGGGACGGCCGGTGCAGAACGTGCACTCGCGCGCCGAAGTGCTGGCGGCGATGGAAGCGGTCGATCTGGTGGTCGTGTTCGACGAGAACACGCCGGAGAAACTGATCGCACGCGTGCGCCCCATGGTGCTCATCAAGGGCGGCGACTACGACCGCAAGGGCGTGGTCGGCGGCGATCTGGTCGAATCGCTGGGCGGCGAGGTTATCCTGATCGATCTCGTGCCCGGACATTCGACCAGCGCGGTGGTCGAGCGCACGCGCACCAAGCAGGAATCCTGAACGCGGATCAGGCTTTCGGCTCGCGCCTGATCGGCTGGCTCGGCGGCGGCTGCCAGCTTTGCGTTTCCTCGTAGCGCTTGGCGTAGCGGTAGAACGTGCCCTCGAAATTGCCGAAGGCGATCACGAATCCCGCCCAGCCGTCGATGAAGCCCAGCTTGAAGATGTAGTGCTTCAGAAACGACCAGAGCGCGTGCCCGAACGCGGCTCCCATCGACACGCGCTTGTTCGCGAGTTTCGGCGCGCCGAGCGAGGAATAGCGGTTCATCTTCCTGATGACTTCCTCGAGATTGCGGAACGGGAATTGCCAGATCGCGTTCCGCAGCGTGCCGATCTCCTTGCCGCTCAGGTTTTCAAAACCTTCATGCACCGGTTCGAGCGTGTAACGCATCGCGCCTTTGCGGAAGAGCTGCGGCTGGCGGAAATTCGGATACCAGCCCGAGCCCCGTATCCAGCGGCCCATCATGTAGCTGCGGCGCGGCACGTTATAGACGTCGAGCGGCGCGCCGGCGTCGAGCAACGCCAGGATCTCATCGCGCACGGCTTCGGTGCAACGCTCGTCGGCGTCGAGCGAGAAGATCCAGTCGTGCCGGCAGGTTTCGAGCGCGCGATTGCGCAGCTCGCCGAAACCGTCGAACGGCACCTGCACCACGCGCGCGCCCAGCACGGTGGCGATCTCGGCGGTGCGGTCGACGCTGAACGAATCGACCACCACGATCTCGTCGGCCCACAGCACGCTCGAGACCGCGGCCTCGAGTTTCTCGGCCTCGTTATAGGTGAGGATATAGGCTGATATCTTCTGCATGCGGGGATGGTTGGGCTTCGCGCTGCCGCGCAAGGTAACATTGCCTGCCGGGGCGGCCCTAGGGATTTGTCGGGGCGGGCGACTTCGTTTAGTCATGCGGCGGGACAACGGCAGGGCGCCAGTGGCCGAGCTGATTTCCGTCATCGTCACGACCTATAACCGCGAAGACGCGCTCGACGCGGTGCTGCGCTCGCTCGCGCGCCAGACCGACGCGGATTTCGAGGTCATCGTCGCCGACGATGGATCGGGACCGGCGACCGCGGCGACGGCCGATCGCTGGAACGGAAAAGTCGGCGGGCGGCTCGAGCGCGTGTGGCACGAGGATCGCGGCTTTCGCGCCGCCGAGATTCGCAACCGCGCGATCCTCGCGGCGCGTGGCGCCTATTGCATCTTTCTCGACGGCGACTGCATCGCGCGGCTGGATTTCGTCGCCACACACCGGCGGCTGGCCGAGCCCGGCTGGTTTGTCACCGGCAACCGGGTTTTGCTGTCGCCGGGGCTGACTGAAAAAGTCTTGCGCGAGAAGCTGACGCTGGAAACGTGGAGCCTCGGTGGCTGGCTTGGCGAACGGCTGCGCGGCGGCGTCAATCGTTTGTCGGCGATCCTTTCGCTGCCGCTGGGGCCACTGCGGTGGTTGCGCCGGAACGCTTGGCAGGGCGCGCGCTCATGCAATCTCGCGGTCTGGCGCTCCGATCTCGATCGCGTGGACGGGTTCGACGCAAGCTACAGCGGCTGGGGCAAGGAGGATTCGGATTTTCTGGTGCGCCTGCGGCACGCCGGCGTGCGCCGCAAGGACGGCACGTTCGCGACCGGCGTCATTCATCTGTGGCATCCGGAAGCCGACCGCGCGCGCCTGACGGAGAACGAGCGCAAGCTCGATACGGTTGTCGCGAGTGAC
>JBAUHH010000009.1:0-1726 GCA_049680165.1 Pseudolabrys sp. | reverse complement strand
CGTGGAAGCCGGCATCGCCCATCACTGGAACGCCCAGTGGCAGACCTCGCTGTATGGCGGCTACATCAACTACAAGGCCAACAGCAACGCGGTTAACACGCTGGGTTGCGCCGGCAACTTCGGCGGCTCGCTCGGCGGCACCGCGCAGACCTCCGGTTGCTTGGACTGGTCGGCGTGGCAGGTCGGCTCCCGCACGTTGTGGAACCCGGTTGCCAATCTCGATGTCTCGCTGGACGTCCTCTACCACAAGGTCAACGGCGCGCTTAACGGTGCGACCCGTGCGGCCCCGACGGGCAGTGGACAGGCTTTCCTGACCTACGGCGACGTGGGTGAGTTCACAGGCATGTTCCGCGTGCAGCGCAACTTCTGGCCCTGATCGTCTGATCACGGTTAGCTAGTTTGGAGCTCCCGGCGGGAAACCGCCGGGAGTTTTCTTTTCGGCAAGCTCTGATTAATGCCCGTTCGGCCGATCGCAGCGGCCGGCAAAGCCGCCGATGCGCGCAATCGTATCCGGCTCCGCCAGCATCGGTGCATGGCCCTGATCCGGCACCTCAACGGCCTCGAGCGAAGGGTGCCGTCCGCGCATGGCCTCGACCGTCGATGGCGCCAGGATGTCGGAATTGGCGCCGCGGATAACCATGACCGGGACGTGTGTGAGAGCGTCGAACTCATTCCACAGCGAGGGGACGGGGCGCCCGGGATCGATGCTGGCAAGCGTCTTGGCCAAGGCGACATCGTAGGTCGGCACCAGCCGGTCCTTTTCCTGCTTGAACGCGCGCTTGGCACTGGCGAGCCAATCCTCGGCTGTGAGCTTTGGAAACTGCGCGTCGAACAACCGCCGCAAGACCTCGGCGCCTTCCTCATAGCTTGCCGGCTGCGGTAGTTTGCCGACATAGCCCTTGATCCGCATCAGGCCCTTTGCCTCGATCACCGGCCCGATGTCGTTGAGCACGACGCCGCCAAGTGCCGTCGGCCGCGCCGCTGCCAGCAGCATGGCCAGGATGCCGCCGCGCGACGTGCCGACATAGATTGCCGGCATTGCCTCAAGCGCGGTGACGACGGTGAGGACGTCGGTGAGTTCGACGGGCAGGGCGTAATTTCCCGGATCGCGGTCATAGTCGGATTGTCCGCGGCCCCGATAATCGATGGCGATGACGCGCCGTGGATGGCTGCCGTCATGAGTGAGCGCGGTCGCCAGCGCTTCAAAATCGGCGGCGGTGCGCGCGAGCCCCGGTAGGCAAACGATCGGCAGGGCGCTGCTGCTGGCGCGGCCATAGCACCGCGCATGCAGCCGCAACCCGTCGGTAGAGGTGATGAAAGTGCTGGTCGCGCCGTTTGCCGTCATTGCCGAAGCTGCCTCACGCGCACTATGGCATAGGCGGTGTGCGTCCGCAGCGCCGGATCGGTCGAGGCCCGATGAGCTAGTTCTGCTCGCCGCGCTTGATGTCGGCTTCGATCGAGAGCTTGCTGCCGCCGCCGAAGCGCGCGCGATAGATCTGCAAGTTCTCCATGATCCGCTCGACATAATTGCGCGTTTCCGAGAGCGGAATGCGCTCGACCCAATCGACCGGATCGACATTGGGGTCGCGCGGGTCGCCGTAGGCGGCGATCCATTGCCGCACGCGGCCGCGGCCGGCGTTGTAGCCGGCGAAGGGGAGGATGTAGGAGCCGGTGTAGCCTGTCAGCAGGCCGCCGAGCTCGGCCGCGCCCATCTGCATGTTGTAGA
>JBAUHH010000008.1:0-2518 GCA_049680165.1 Pseudolabrys sp. | reverse complement strand
AAATCCGATCTCGCCGAGATCGCCGCGATCTGCGCGCTTGAAACCGGCATCGAGATTGTCGCCGTGGTCGACGCGAACGCAGGCGATACGAAATTTGTCGGCCGTCCGCTGCTCGCCTCGCTCGATGCAGTCGCGGAGCAATATGACGCCGCGATCCTCACCGATCAGTCGTCCACGCAAAAGACCTACGAAGAACTCACGGCGCGCCTGGGCGAGCAGCGTGTGCTCATTCCCGATGTGTTGCGCGGCCGCCTGCCGAAGCCCGAGGGGCAGGAGCCATGACCGCGCCCGCATCCGGCCGCTGGTACGTGGTGCAGACGCACGCGCATGCCGAGCACAAGGCGCTGATGCATCTCAAGCGTCAGGGCTTCGCCGCCTATCTGCCGCGCTATCTCAAGCGCCGTCGTCATGCGCGCAAGACCGACACGGTCGCCGCCGCGCTGTTCCCGCGCTATCTGTTCGTGTTCGTCGACATCGCCGCGCAGCAATGGCGCGCGATCCAATCTACCATCGGCGTGGCGCGGCTCGTGTGCAACGGCGACGATCCGGCGACGGTGCCGGCGGAGATCATCGACCAGCTCAAGGCGCGCGAAGACGAGCGCGGCTTCGTGACGCTCGCGCCGCGGACGCCGTTCGCCACGGGCGAAAGGATTTACGTGCGCGACGGCCTGTTTGCGTCGTGCACGGGCATCTTCGAGGGCATGAGCGATCAGGACCGCATCGCGGTTCTGCTCGACATGCTCGGGCGCAAGGTGCGCGTCGTTCTCGACGCGGACATTGTGATAGCGGCGTAAGCCGCGTTTCTGCCGGACGCATCCTTCGCGTCCTGTCCGGGTGCGAGTCACCCGGACTGCGGTAGCATTTCCGGATCGAATTCTCACACAATGATCAAAATCGAAAACAAGGAAGTCGGCGAGGGGCGGCCCTGCTACCTGATTGCCGAGGTCGCGCAGGCGCACGACGGCTCGATCGGCATGGCGCACGCGTTCATCGGCGCGGCGGCGGATGCCGGCGTCGACGCGATCAAATTCCAGACCCACATCGCGGACGCCGAGTCGACGCTCGACGAGAAATTCCGGATCAAGATGTCTGGCCAGGACCAGACCCGTTACGACTACTGGAAGCGGATGGAGTTTTCCGCCGAGGAGTGGGCGGGCTTGTCGCAGCATGCGTGCGAGCGCGGGCTGACGTTCCTGAGTTCGGTATTTTCGGTGCCCGCGCTTGAAATGCTGCACAAGCTCGGCGTGCCGGCGTGGAAATTCGGCTCCGGCGAGGTTGCGACCTCCGATCTGCTCGATGCCGCGATCGCGACGGGAAAGCCCTTGCTGATCAGCACCGGCATGAGCGGCTATGCCGAGATCGAGAAGGTCACGGGCCTGCTGCGCAAGAAGGGCCGCCAATTCGCGCTGTTCCAGTGCACGTCGCGCTATCCAAATCCGATCTCGAAAGTCGGGCTCAATGTGATGGACGAGCTGCGGCGTTTCGATTGTCCGGTCGGGCTTTCCGATCATTCCGGCTCGCCCTTTCCGGCGCTGCTGGCGCTGGCGCGCGGCGCCGACCTGATCGAACTGCATGTCACCTTTAGCCGCCAGATGTACGGGCCGGATGTGCCGTCATCCGTGACGTTCGACGAGATGAAGGAGATCGTGGCCGCGCGCGACGCCTTCCGCACCATCGACACCAACCCGGTCGACAAGGACGCCGAGGCGCGCGATCTCGCGCCGATTAAGGCGATGTTCGGAAAATCCGTCGCCTTGGCGCGCGACTTGCCGGCCGGCACGACGCTCGGCCGTGACATGCTGACGCTGAAAAAACCCGGCACCGGAATTCCCGCCGGCAAGCTCGGCGAGCTGGTGGGCCGCCGCCTTGCGCGCGCCGTGCCGGCCAACCGCCTGCTGACCAACGACGACATCGAGGCCAAATGACAGCCCGCAAGCGCCGCATCTGCGTTGTGATCAACAACCGCGCCAATTACGGTCGCATCAAATCGGCCTTGCGCGCGATCCACGCGCGTCCCGATCTCGAATTGCAGCTCATCGTCGGCTCGTCGGCATTGCTCGACCGTTTCGGCGAAGCGGTGCAGCTGATCGAGAAAGACGGATTTCCGATCAAAGCAAAGTTTTATTCGATCATCGAAGGCGAAAATCCGACCACGATGGCGAAATCGACCGGCCTGATCATCATGGAGCTCGCGACGCTGTTCGATCAGCTCAAGCCCGACGTGGTGCTGACCATCGCCGACCGGTTCGAGACCATGGCGACGGCGGTGGCGACGAGCTACATGAACATTCCGCTGGCGCACACGCAGGGTGGCGAGGTCACCGGCTCGATCGACGAAAGCGTGCGCCACGCGGTGAGCAAGCTCGCGCACATCCATTTTCCCGCCACCAGGCAGGCGGCCGGCTATCTCGTGCGCATGGGCGAGCGGCCGGAGACGGTGCATTGGGTCGGCTGCCCGTCGATCGACGTGGTGGCGGACATCGATCTTGCGATGCCGCCCGATCTGCTCGACCGCTAC
>JBAUHH010000007.1:0-4597 GCA_049680165.1 Pseudolabrys sp. | reverse complement strand
CGCGTGATGCGCTCGATGCACGACCGCTTCCCGACCATGCCGTTCTACGTGGTCGGCAAGGAAATCAGCCTCGAAGACATCCGCCTCACCTTGCAGAAGCTGCCCGATCGCTTTGTCGAGCATCCGGCGAGCGTCGTGGTGCTGACCAATCTCGCCTACGCGGAAGCGCCGTGGCTCGCGGTCAAATCGCTGAGCGCGGCGACAAGCCTCGTCTGGAAAGAAGTGGCGATGGACGGCACCTCAGGCCACAGCTTCGAGAAGCAGATCACCGATCTCGAGCCGTTTCTCGCCGAGAACTGGAAGGCGCGCGTGTCGGCGAAAAGCGGCAATCCGGTCTACGAGCGTCCGGTGATTTTGGTGCTTTATCGCGCCGATCACCGCTTCCTGCTCGATCAGATCGTGCCGAAGCCGGGCGGCACCGTCGCGGATTACGATCTCGTCATCGCCTCGCAACCTTATCGCGCGCGCGCCTCGCTCGAGTTCAAGGCCAAGCGCGTGCTGGCGCCGCTCGCCCGCGCGCTCGGTCCGGGCGGGCGCATGATCGCGATCCATTCCTATGGGCACGATCCGGCCATGGAGATCATCCAGAAGGTCTGGCCGAACGACAATCCGTTCGTGCACAACCGCCACGACCTGCTCAAGGCGGTGAAGCACGAGTTAGGTCCCGCCGGCCGCGATCTCAACTTCAACGCCTATTCCGACCAGCGCTCGCTGTTCCGCTATGACATGCACACGCTGCCGTCGGAAATATCGTCGTCGATCGGCACCTCCACGCTGCTCGCGGCCTGGAACGCGGCGATCTACGTGGCGCAGATCGAGGACGATCGCCTCTCCGACGTGAACAGCGACCGCCGCTACATCGAGGCGACGCGCGAAGTGCTGCAAAAGCACGGCGGGCTGTGGTTCTACGACGAATCTTTCGTCATCTCGCACCGGCGCGAGTAAGCGCGCTCTAGGGTCGCCAATGTCTGTCGCAGGCCGTGACGATCGGGGCGCGGACTCCTTCGCGCGCGAATTCTCGCTGGAAGCCACGCGGCCGAGCGCGGCGGACATTGCTTCGCTCGCCGGCATTCTCAAGCGCGGCACGCAGCTTTATCTCAGCGCGGTGCCGAGCCAGTCCTTCGAGCAGCACGTCGAGGTGGCGGCCACTGTGCGCCGCGCCGGCTTGGAGCCGGTGGCGCATCTTCCCGCCCGCCGTTTCGCAAGTACCGCCGAGCTTGCCGGCGTGCTGGCGCGGCTGCGCGGCGAGGCCGATCTGCGGCGCGTGCTGGTGGTTGCCGGCGACGCTGCCACCGCCGGCCCTTACGCGGACACGCTGGCGCTGATCCAGGGCGGCAAGCTGCGCGACGCCGGCATCGAGGAGATCGGCATTGCCGGCTATCCGGAAGGCCATCCGACCATTACCGCCGACAAGCTCGAAGCGGCGCTCGACCAGAAAATCGCGGCCGCGCGTGCAGCAGGCCTAAGCGTGCACATCGTCAGCCAGTTCTCGTTCGATCCGGAGGCGATCGTCGCCTGGCTCGTGCGGCTGCGGAAATGCGGGATCGCCGCGCCGGTCAAGGTCGGCATGGCCGGGCCAACCAGCATTCCGGCGCTGCTGCGCTATGCCAAGCGTTGCGGCGTGGGCGCCTCGCTCAAAGGCCTTATGTCGGGCGCGGCCTCAAGCCTGTTCGGCCATGTCGGCCCCGACCGCATCGTCGCGGCGCTCGAAGCGGCGCGAAACGAGATCGGCGAGGCTCATCCGCATTATTTTTCGTTCGGCGGCGTGGCCGAGACCGCGCGCTACGCGCGCGAGAAAAGCGAAAAGGCCGCCACCGCGGATACGGTGACGGCCTCGTAGCGGCGAGTGTGCCTCCGCTCATTCCCGCGCAAGCGGGAATCCACGGCCGGATACACTGAACCGACCGCTCTGGGTCCCCGCTTTCGCGGGGACGAGCGGGTATGCGTTATGCGTTCGCGGCGCTGCGCCAACCCGAATGATAGGTTTCGCGCACGGCCGCCGCATAAGGCGTCGGCCCGACCACCACGCGCAATTCGGTCTGCTTGTGGCGCTCCACCGTGGTCTTCCTGGTGCCGCCGTTTTCTTCGCCCCACACCAGCGTGAGCTGCGTGCCGGGCTTGGCGTACTGCTCCTCGACGAAGCCGAGCGACAGCATCTTGCGCTCGTTGAAGCTGTAGCCCGAGAACATCGACGCGCCGGCCACCTTGCCGCCGCTCATCACCGCGTCGAATGAGCTCGACGCGTAGTTCGACAGCGGCAGGTCGATGAATTTGTAATTCTCGCCGGCCGGCGCAAACATCGACTGCATGACCTTGTCGACGTCCTTGTCGTCCCACGCAAAGGTCACCTTCTTGCGGTGGTTCTTGCCTTCCATCTTCTGCAAGGCGTCCTTGCCGATGAAGTCGTGGTCGTACTTGGTGAAAGACGCGTAACCGAGCTCGTGCGGCGTCGTGTAATAGTCCTCGATATTGTTGGAGACGAAGCTGCCGCCGAGCGAGGCATTCGCCTCGTAGCTCGTGCCCGGCAGCCACTGGCGATAGGCCTTCATCTTCTCGCCGGTATAGACGGCGGGAACGGGCGAGGGGATCCAGCCCGACTCGAGCGTATTGGTGGCGTAGGCGCGGGCGCCGACCTGCACCATCTGGGCATCCTTGCCGGCTTCGATGATGGCGGCGCGGATTTCCTCGCCTTCCTCGTAAGGGCCCCACACTTCGAGGCCGGGCGCACCGGCCATGCCGTGGCGCAGCGCGCGAACCTTGCGGCCGGCGATGGTCATGTAACCCATGTTGAAGAACTTGATGTCCGGCATCGTGCCGCCGTTGAGCTTCTTGATCACCTGCTCGGCGTTCGGACCTTGAATCTGGTAGCGGTAGAATTTGCGGAATACCGGCTTGCCCATCGGGCGCGACGGCGAGCGGTCGTCGTAATCGGTCTTCACGTCATAGCCGCCGGTCTGCGCGTGGAATTGGATCCAGTTGGCGGTCGGGTTGCGGCCGACGAACACCAAACTGTTTTCCGCCAGATAAAAGAGAATGCCGTCGCCGATCACGCAACCGTCGTAGCTGCACGGCGCGAACTGCTTGGCCTTGTTGACGGCGAAATTGGCGAACGAGTTGGTGGCGAGATGCGACAGCAGCTTGAGCGCGTCTTTGCCTTCGACGAACAGGTTCACCATGTGGTGGGTCTGGTCGAAGAGGACGCAGGTATCGCGCCATGCGCGCTGCTCGTCGCGCCAGTTCGTGAACTCGGGCGCGACCACCGGATAGACGTATGCGCCGATTTGCGAATTGCGCAACATCTTGACTATATTGCCGGAAGCCTGGATCGCCTCTTCCAGATTTTTGTACGCCATGACTCGTGACCTCTTCTGAACAATTTCATAGGGGTGATGGCGCGCAAACTAGCCCGCCAGTCCGGCTATAGAAAGAGGACAATCGGTTTCACGGCCGATCGAGATGCGCGGAATGCCCGCGTTCTTCCCACCGGGTGGGCGAAGGTTGGGAAGCGTGGAATGGAAATCCGGATGCCGGCTGCCCCATACGGCACAAGGCGTTCGCAGTAACGGAGTAACGACAGTCATGTTGCGATCAAAACCGCCCTTTCGCGCCGACCATGTGGGCAGCTTTCTCCGCCCCAAGCCGCTGGCCGACGCGCGCGCCAAATTCGCCAAAAAGGAGATAAGCGCCGGCCAGTTGCACGAGGTCGAAGACCGCGAGATCGAGAAGGTCATCAAGAAGCAGGAAGAGGTGGGCCTGAAGCTCGCGACCGACGGCGAATTTCGCCGCTCATGGTGGCACTACGATTTCTTCGGCATGCTCGACGGCGTCGACGTGCGCGAGGGCGACCACGGCATCCAGTTCCAGGGCGTGATGACCAAGGCGCACGTGCTGAAGGTGACCGGCAAGATCGGCTTTTCGAACCATCCGATGGTCGAGCACTTCAAGTTCCTCAAGGCGCACACCAAGGTCATGCCGAAAATGACGATCCCGGCGCCGAGCGTAATGCACTTTCGCCTCGACCCCGACGCAGTGAGCAAGGACGCCTATCCGAGCCGCGACGCCATCTTCGACGATCTCGCGGCGGCGTATCAAAAAGCGGTGCGCGCGTTCTACGACGCCGGCTGCCGCTATCTGCAGTTCGACGATACTGCCTGGGCTTATCTTTGCTCGCAGGACGAATTGAAGAAGGCGAAGGAGCGCGGCCTCGACGTCGATCATTTGCAGGAGACATACACGCGCTGCATCAACAAGGTGCTGGAGGCAAAGCCCGCCGACATGACGATAACCACGCATGTCTGCCGTGGCAATTTCCGCTCGACCTGGATTTCTTCCGGCGGCTATGAGCCGGTGGCCGAGAATCTTTTGGCGCGCTGCAATTACGACGGCTATTTCCTCGAATACGACAGCGAGCGCGCGGGTGGCTTCGAGCCGCTGCGGTTCCTGCCGAAGGGCAACAAGATCGTCGTGCTCGGCGTCGTCACGTCGAAGACCGGGCGGCTCGAGCCGCGCGCCGATGTCAAGAAGCGGATCGAGGAAGCGACCAAATACGTCGCGCTCGACCAGCTTTGTCTTTCAACGCAATGCGGCTTCGCCTCGA
>JBAUHH010000006.1:0-11614 GCA_049680165.1 Pseudolabrys sp. | reverse complement strand
ATGCGCATCGAGCGTGGCCTCGCCATTGACGGCATCGACCACCGTGACCACGCCATCGAGCCGGTAGCGCATCAGCAGATAAGGGTGCGCCATCGCGGTATGCAGCACCGGCGCCGGATCGGCGAGGCCGGTGGTTTCCAGCAACACGCGGCGGAACGTGCAACGCCGGTTGTCGAGGTCGCGCAGCAGGGTCTCCAGCGCATCGACCAGATCGCCGCGCATGGTGCAGCACAGGCAGCCCGATTGCAGCAGCACCATGTTGTCGCCGACATATTCGACCAGCAGGTGATCGAGGCCGATCTCGCCGAATTCGTTGATGATGACGGCGGTGCCGGCCAGCGCCGGATCTTTCAGCAGGCGGTTGAGCAGCGTGGTCTTGCCGGCGCCGAGGAAGCCGGTGAGCACGGTGAGCGGAATGGGCGTAGCCGGCCCGCGCTTGCGGGCGCTGTCGGCGCCGGCCGTCATTGATTGGCCGCGGCGGCCTTCGGCTTCGCGGGCTTGGCGTGCTTGGCGGACTTCGCCGGCTTAGCAGCGGCAGGCTTGGCAGCCGCAGGCTCGGTGGCATCCGATTTGGCAACGGCTTTCTTCTTGTGCTTGGCCTTGGCCGGCGCTGAGGCGGTCTGGTCGGCCGTGTCCGGATGATTGGCCGGGCCGGTGAAAACGACCACCGGCGGCGTCGTATCGACCGCGGGGCCGAGCACGTATTTCGCCGGCTTCGCATTGGTGAGCGCGAAGGTCTGCGACGACAGCGGCTGCGACGAATTTGTGTCGCCGGTCGCGGCGGTCGATTCCTCTTCGTCGTTGTCCTCCGACGGCGGCTTGCGGCGATGCGGCCCGCACATCTCGTCGCGCAGGTTGGCCGGCTGCGCATCGATCGGCGCCAGCGCATCGACGGTGCCGAGCGACGGCGTCAGCCAGGACAGTCCGCCATTGTTGAATCCGTTCTCGAGCAGTTGCGCCGCCTTCTGCGAGCGCGACGCGCCCGAATAAGCGCCGAGGATCACGGCGATCAGCCGCCGGCCGTTGCGCGTCGCGGTCGCGACCACGTTGTAGCCGGAGGCGCAGATGAAGCCGGTCTTCATGCCGTCAGCGCCCGGATAGCGGTCGATCAGCTTGTTGTAATTGTGCAGCACGCGATTGCCGTAGCGGATCGACGAGATGTGCCAGTAGTCGCCGTATTGCGGAAATTCCAGGATTAGCGTGCGCGCGAGGATCGCGAGATCGCGTGCCGATGTGATCTGGCCTTCCGCCGGCAAACCGTTCGGATTGACGTAGCTCGTCTGCGTCATGCCGAGGCGGCGCGCATTGGCGTTCATCAGGTCGGCGAACCCTTCGATCGAGCCGCCGACGCCTTCGGCGATGGTGACGGCGATGTCGTTCGCCGACTTGACCATCATCATCTTCAGCGCGTTGTCGACGGTGACCTGCGTGCCAAGCTTGAGCCCCATCTTGGTCGGCTGCTGCGCCACTGCGTCGGGCGTGACGGTCAGCAGCGTGTTCATGGTGATGTGCCCGGCCTTCACCTCGCGCAGCGTGGTGTAGGCCGTCATGATCTTGGTGACGGACGCCGGATACCAGGGATAGGTCGCGTTCTCGGCGTGCAGCACCTTGCCGGTTGCGACGTCGACCAGAAGCTGCGCCTCGGCATTGGCGCGGCTCGCGCCTGCAAGGCACAAGGCGCCTGCCGTGCAGGCGAGGATCAGGGCGCGGAGATCGAAGCGGAACATCAAGGCGCGCGGTCCAGTCGGTTGCTCGGCAGTCGGAATCGGATGGGTTTCACAGGCGGCAAAGCTAGGCTATCTAAGCTTTGAACGAGAGGCAAAGCCGCCGGTTCCCCGGGCTGGTATTATGGTGACTCCTCGCTCTTCGCCGATGAAAGCGACCAAAGTTCGGCAAAGGAGAATGCAATGACCGCCGCGATCGTTGGATGGGCCCATACCCCCTTCGGTAAGCTTAATGGCGAAACCGTCGAAAGCCTGATCGTTCGTGTGGCGGGCGAGGCGCTGGCCGACGCCGGCATCGCGGCCAAGGACGTCGACGAGATCGTGCTCGGTCATTTCAACGCGGGATTCTCGGCGCAGGATTTTACCGCCGCGCTGGTGCTGCAAGCCTCGCCCGATCTGCGCTTCAAACGCGCGACGCGGGTGGAAAATGCCTGCGCCACCGGATCGGCGGCGGTGCATCAGGGCGTCAAGGCGATCGAGGCGCGCAGCGCGCGCATCGTGCTCGCGGTCGGCGTCGAGCAGATGACGGCGACGCCCGCACCCGAGATCGGCCGCAACCTGCTCAAGGCTTCATACGTGCGCGAGGAGGCCGAAATCGACGGCGGCTTTGCTGGCATTTTCGGCCAGATCGCCGGAAAATATTTCCAGAAATACGGCGACCAGTCCGACGCGCTTGCCATGATCGCCGCCAAGAACCACAAGAACGGCGTGGGCAATCCTTACGCGCAGATGCGCAAGGATCTCGGCTACGATTTCTGCCGCACCGAAAGCGAGAAAAACCCGTTCGTCGCCGGCCCGCTCAAACGCACCGATTGCTCGCTGGTTTCCGATGGCGCCGCGGCGGTCGTGCTTGCCGACATCGAGACCGCGCTCAAGCTGAAGAAGGCTGTTGCCTTCCGCGCCACCGAGCACGTGCAGGATTTCCTGCCAATGTCGAAGCGCGACATCCTCAAATTCGAAGGCTGCGCACACGCCTGGCAGCGCGCGCTGGCGAAAGCCGGCCTCGCGCTCGGCGATCTGTCATTTGTCGAAACGCACGACTGCTTCACCATCGCCGAGTTGATCGAATACGAAGCGATGGGATTGGCGGCGGAGGGCCAGGGCGCGCGCGCTATCAAGGAAGGGTGGACGCAGAAGGACGGCAAGCTGCCGGTCAATCCGTCCGGCGGCCTCAAGGCGAAAGGCCATCCGATCGGCGCCACCGGTGTTTCGATGCACGCCATGACGGCGATGCAACTCACCGGCGCTGCGGGCGATCTGCAGGTGAAGAACGCCCGCCTCGGCGGCATCTTCAATATGGGCGGCACGTCAGTCGCGAATTACGTCAGTATTCTTGAGCGGATCAAGTAGTAGTTCAGTTGTTCGACTCGCGTTTGCGCGATCAAAATTGCCTCGCGCCAACTATCTGCAAAGAATTTCGAATTTACGGCTCAAACTATTATTCGCAGTCCGCCAGTTGTTGGCGGAAAATTTCGAATTTATGCGGCGGACTATAATTCTCAATACGCGAGACTGGACGCGCATGTACCTATAGGTGCAAGTTTATACGGCGACGATATACGTTTGCGTACAAACAATCGGTGTTGCGGCCAATGGGCAACGCATGACGAACATCCCAACCGATTTGTTGCGGACACTCGTCGCTGTCGCGGATCTTCGTAGTTTTACAAAAGCGGCCATTTCACTCGGCGTAACGCAGCCGGCGGTCAGCGCGCAGATCAAGCGCCTGCAATTCTTGCTTGGCGGCGATCTGTTCGACCGCAGCACGCAGGGCGTTGCGCTCACCGCCTACGGCGAAAAGATTGTCGCCAATGCGCGGCGGCTGCTCTCGATCAATGACGAGATGGTCGATTTGGGCGGCGCCGACGTTCGGCCGGAGCAGATCATCCGGGTCGGCGCGCCGGGAGATTTCGTGGCGTCCGTCATGTCGAGGACGCTGGTCGAGTTTCGCGAGCAGTGGCCGGGCGTGCGGTTCAATGTGCGGATGGCGAATTATGAGCCTTTGATCCGCGATCTTCGACAGGGCGACCTTGATCTGGTCGTCAGCCTGTCGGCAGGGCCGCCGATCGACGCGCGCCATCACTGGGTGGAAGAGGTGGCGTGGATTCGCGGCAAGGATGTCGAGGTCGACCTCAACGGGCCGATCCCGCTGGTATCCTACGGCGAAAGAAGCCTCAACCGCTTTCTGGCAGTGACCGCGCTCAAGAATGCGGGCCTCGAATGGGAAGACGTTTTCATCGGGCCGAGCCTGCTCAGTCTTTCCGGCGCAGTCGCCGCCGGGCTCGGCGTGATGGCGTTTGCGCGCCGCCGCGCGATGGCGTTCGGCTTCAGCGCCTGGGACGACGCGCCCCTGCCGAAGCTGGGTAATCTCTATTGCGGCGTCTATATCCGCGAGGGCAGCGGCCGCGAGCCGCTGGAGCAGCTCGCCGACGCGATCGCCGAGGTGCTGCGGCCGGATGGCGCGGCGTCGGTGGGCCTGCTCGACATCTTCGCCCCGCCGGTCGACCTCATCAAGGCGACGCCCGCGGCGTGATTACAATTTACGGTCGGCGGCGGACGGCAAATACGAGCCGTCGAAAATATCCTCGGGCTTCGGCTTGGTCTTGAACTTGAAGGCCCCATCGATCTGATCGATGGCGCGGGTAAACCGTTCACGGTCGATGGTGCCGAGCCCCTGTGTCTTTACTTCCGCGGTCGCGATGTTGTCGCGATAGGCCATCCTGAAGCGGTCGATTTCGGTTTCCTTACGGGCGTCGTCGTTGCGCTTGAGCACCGAGTCGATCGCGGCTGTGGGCGTCTTCGCCGTCTCCCGCAGGCCTTTGATATAGGCGCGCAAGAAGCCTTTCACGGCGTCGGGATGCGCGTCGGCGAATTTCTGGTTCACGATGATGGCGTCGCCGTAGAGCGTGACGCCGTGGTCGGCCATCATCAGCACCACGATGTCGTTCACCGGAACACCACGTTCTTTCAGGTTGACGAAGGCAAGAAAGGAAAAGCTGGTGATGGCGTCGACTTGGCCGGCCGCCAGCATCGGCACGCGCACCGGATTGGACACGTTCTCGATTTGCACTTTTTCCGCATCGATGCCGTTGGCCTGCGCGAAAATCGGCCACTGCGCGAACGAGCTGTCGTCGCTCGGCGCGCCGATCTTCTTGCCTTCGAGGTCTTTTGGGCCGGCGATGCCGCGGCTCTTGCGGCCGATCAGCGCGTAAGGCGGCTTGTTGTAGACGATGAAGATCGCCTTGACCGGCGCGCCCGGATTGGCGTCGCGGAATTTCATCAGCGCGTTGATGTCGCCGACGCCCATGTCGTAGCCGCCCGACGCTACCCGGTCGATCGCCGTGATCGGCGAGGGCGCATCCTCGACGCTGACGTTCAGGCCTTCGGCTTTGTAGTAGCCTTTATCGATCGCGACAAGGAACGGAGCGGAAGGACCGTCGAAGCGGGAGTTGAGCGAAAAACTCAATTTGGTTTCGGCGGCGGCGCTGCCCGCCAGCAGCGTCGTCAGCAAAAATACCAAAGCCGAGCACCGGGCGCGCAAGCCGCCCATATCGCGGTTTCCTTCTGCGGCCGGGAGATAAAGAACATGCCACTGCAAAGCGCAAGCAATCGACGCGCAAATGGTAACCGGCGGGAGCGATGGTCTGTTCCGTCTGGCTTTTGATAACGCCCGAAACCATCGTTTTCGTGATCGAGCGCGGTCGGCGGCGCTGTTAAGGTTTGGCGAGACGGTGGAGGCGACCGATGCAGGCGGACGGGCCCCGCGACATTCCGTCCTTCCGCGCGCCCTATGCGCCGGCGGATGAAGAGCTGGCCGCCCGTCTGCTGAAGACGGCCGGCCGCAATGACGCCGCCGAAGCGCGCATCGACGCCCAGGCGACACGGCTGGTCGAGGCCATTCGCGCGCGCAGTGGCGGGCTCGGTGGGGTCGAGGATTTCCTGCACGCCTACGCGCTTTCTACCAAAGAAGGACTCGCGCTGATGGTGCTGGCGGAGGCGCTGCTACGCGTGCCGGATTCGGCAACGGCGGACCGGCTGATCGAGGACAAGCTCAAGGCCGGCGATTGGGGGCGCCGCGATTCCAGGTCCACCGCGCTGCTGGTGTCGGCCTCGGCGTGGACTCTCGGCATCACGGCGCAGATCATCCATCCCGGCGAAACGCCGGAAGGCATCGTCGACACGCTGGTCAAGCGGCTCGGCCAGCCGGCGGTGCGGGCCGCCACGCGGCAGGCGATGCGGCTCCTCGGCTCGCATTTCGTGCTCGGGCAGACCATCGAGGCGGCGCTCGACCGCGCGCGCGGCCACGGCGAGTTTCTCTATTCATTCGACATGCTGGGCGAGGGCGCACGCACGGCGGCGGATGCCGAGCGTTATTTCTCCGCCTATGCCGATGCGATCGACGCCATCGGCAAGAGCGCGGGCAACGCCGTGCTGCCGTTGCGGCCGGGCATCTCCGTGAAACTGTCGGCGCTGCATCCGCGCTACGAAGCGCTGTCGCGCGAGCGCGTGCTCAAGGAGCTTGTGCCGAAGCTGCTGGAGCTGGCGCAGCTCGCCAAAAATCATGAGCTCAATTTCACCGTCGACGCGGAAGAAGCCGACAGGCTGGAATTGTCGCTTGAGGTGATCGGCTCGGTGCTGCGCGATCATTCGCTCGCTGGTTGGGACGGTTTCGGGCTGGCGGTGCAGAGCTATCAGAAGCGTGCCGCCGCGGTGATCGACTGGATTTCGGATGCGGCCAAAGCGCTCGACCGTCGCCTGATGGTGCGGCTGGTCAAGGGCGCCTACTGGGACACCGAGATCAAGCGCGCGCAGGAGCGCGGCCTTGCCGATTATCCGGTGTTCTCGCGCAAGGCGATGACCGATCTCTGCTACCTCGACTGCGTGCGCAAATTGCTGGCGGCGCGGTCGCGCCTCTATCCGCAATTCGCCACCCACAACGCGCTGACGGTCGCGAGCGTGATCGAGGACGCGGGCGGCGCCGACGGCTACGAATTCCAGCGCCTGCATGGCATGGGCGAGGCGCTTTATGCCGAGCTGCTGGCGGAATTGCCGGCGGTCGCCTGCCGGATCTATGCGCCGGTCGGCGGCTATTCCGAGTTGCTCGCCTATCTGGTGCGGCGGCTGTTGGAAAACGGCGCCAATTCCTCGTTCGTCGCGGTCGCGGCCGATCCGTCGGTGCCGGTCGCCGACATCATCAAGCGGCCGCAAAGCTGGATCGGCAATCCGCAAGCCGCGCGCCATCCGCATAGTCCGTTGCCGCGCGATCTGTTCGCGCCGGCGCGGCGCAATTCGATGGGCGTTGAATTTGGCGATAGCGCCAGTCTTGATGCGCTCCAGGCCGACATTGCGGATGCGCGCGGCAAAGTGGACGCCGCGCCGCTGATCGACGGTGTTGCGGTGCGCGGTATCGCGCGCGCGGTGATCTCGCCGGTCGACGGCGAAACCATCGGGCAGGTGGAAGAAGGCGACGAGGCCATTGTTTCCGCCGCGATGGCGGCGGCGCAGGTCGGCTTTGCGGCCTGGAATGCGACGCCGGTCGCGGACCGCGCCGCGGCGCTCACGCGCGCCGGCGACCTGATCGAGAAAAATCGCGGGCGGCTGATCGCGCTGTTGCAGGCTGAAGGCGGCAAGACGCTCGACGATTGCGTTTCGGAAGTGCGCGAGGCCGCCGACCTCTGCCGCTATTACGCCGCCGACGCGCGCCGCACCCTGGTGCCGCAGCCGATGCCGGGCCCGACCGGCGAAAGCAACGAGCTGCGCTATCGCGGGCGCGGCGTGTTCGTCTGCATCAGCCCGTGGAATTTTCCGCTGGCGATTTTCACCGGCCAGATCGCCGGCGCGCTCGCAGCCGGCAATGCGGTCGTCGCCAAGCCCGCCGAGCAGACCCCTCTCGTTGCATCGGAAGCCGTGCGCTTGCTGCATAAAGCCGGCGTGCCGGCAAGCGCGCTGCATCTCGTTCCCGGCGACGGCAGGGTCGGCGCGCTGCTCACTGCGGATGCGCGCACCGCCGGCATTGCCTTCACCGGCTCGACCGAGGTCGCGCGTGCGATCAACCGCGCGCTCGCCGCCAGGAACGGCCCGATCGTGCCGCTGATCGCGGAGACCGGCGGCATCAATGCCATGATCGTCGACGCCACCGCGTTGCCCGAGGAGGTCACCGACGACGTCATCGCCTCGGCCTTCCGCTCCGCCGGGCAGCGCTGCTCGGCGTTGCGGCTCCTTTGCGTGCAGGACGACGTGGCGGACAAGATCGTGACCATGATCGCCGGGGCCGCGCAGGAGCTGGCGCTCGGCGACCCGCGCGATCCGGCAACCCATGTCGGGCCAGTGATCGACGCGGATGCCAAAGCGAAGCTCGATCGCTGGATCGCCGGCATGGACAGCCACGGCGCGGTGACATTCCGCTGGGATGCCGGTCGCGCGCGGCCGGCCAAAGGCAGCTATGTCGCGCCAACGATGATCGCGCTCGATAGCGCCCGCGACCTGAAAGAAGAAGTGTTCGGCCCGGTGCTGCATGTCGTGCGCTGGCGCGCCGATGAGCTCGATGCGTTGTGCGACGACATCGCCGCCAGCGGCTATGGGCTGACGCTCGGCGTCCATTCGCGCATCGATGCGACGGTGGAGCGCGTTGCCGCGCGGCTCGCCAACGGCAACGTCTATGTCAACCGCAACATGATCGGCGCGGTAGTCGGCTCGCAGCCGTTCGGCGGCGGCGGATTGTCCGGCACCGGCCCGAAAGCCGGCGGCCCGAACTACCTGCATCGCTTCGCGCTCGAGCAGGTGGTGACGATCAACATGGCAGCCTCCGGCGGCAACGCCACGCTGCTTTCCGACGACGCCTAGTTCCCGCATTACGCATTTGTAAGAAAGCGCGGAAGTTACGCCGCAGCATCGCGCGATCGTGAAGGCTGCTCCTTTTTGTCGCAGCCGGGTCCACTCCGCCGATCCGTTCAATGAACAGAAAGGGAGTGACATCATGCGGACCAATACGAAACGGTCGGTCGCGACCGCGCTCGCAGGAGCGCTCGCGCTGACCACGATGAATTTGGCGCCGGCGCAAGCCGCCGCCGCAAAAGGCACGCAGGCGAAAGCTGCAACGACCACGTTCAGCTCGCGCCGGCACTGGCATCACGGCAATGGCGCGGCGCTCGGCGCGGTCGCCGGCATGTTCGGCGTGATCGCCGGCCTTGCCGCCGCCGACGCTTACCGCAACGACTATTACGGCTATTACGGCGCGCCTTACTACGGCTACCCGTCGCCGTATTACGGCAGCTACGGCTACGCGCCGCGCTACCACTATCGTGGCGGCGGCGGGCACTGGCATGGCGGCCACGGCGGCGGCCATCATCACCATCACTAACGCTCCCCGGAAATACCCGGCCGGACGGCCGAGAGCATCACCTGTCCGGCCGGCCACATTCGTTAACCGGGCTGGCGCGTATATCGAGTATTCTCCTGCGCCATGACTGATTCGGTCGCCCGGCTTTACGAGGCCGTCATTGCCTCTCGCGGCAACGATCCGGCGAAATCGCGTACGGCCCGTCTGCTGCGTGCCGGCCGCGCCAAGATGGCGAAGAAGCTCGCCGAGGAAGCGGTCGAGGTGGTGATCGACGCCATGAACGACCGCCCCGAAGCGGTGATCCGGGAAAGCGCCGATCTCATCTACAATCTGGTCGTGCTATGGGTTTCCGCCGGAGTCCGCCCCGATGATGTGTGGGACGAAATGCGCCGGCGCGAACGTCTGTTCGGCATCGCCGAAAAAATCCCCAAGGACATGGCGCACACGCCGCAGCGGCGCAAAGTGGTGGCGCTTGAGGCTCGCCGCGTCCGCAAGCGCCGCTGAACGCACGCTGCCGCGCGCCTCGTCATGACAGATCAGGCTCCGCCGCGTTCCTTGCTCCGCCGGCTGTACGACTGGTGCGTCGACGCATCGGCCAAGCCGCACGCGAAATGGATCATGGGCGCGGTGGCATTCGCCGAGAGCTCGTTCTTCCCGATCCCGCCTGATGTGATGCTGATCCCGATGTCGCTGGCGCAGCCGCGGCGGGCCTACCTGTTCGCTGTGTGGTGCACTGTGGCCTCGGTTGTCGGCGGCATGGTCGGCTACGGCATCGGGGCGCTGCTTTATGACTCGGTCGGCGCCTGGCTGATCAACCTCTACGGCTACGGCAACAAGGTCGAGGCGTTCCGCGCGGCCTACGCGCAATGGGGCGCCTGGATCATCCTGCTCAAGGGGCTGACGCCGATCCCCTACAAGATCGTGACAATTACCTCCGGCTTTGCCGCCTACAATTTTGGATTATTTGTGCTTTTTTCCGTCCTGACGCGTGGCGCGCGGTTTTTCGTGCTGGCTTTCCTGCTCAGCCGCTATGGCGAGCAGGCCCGCCACATCATCGAAAAAAGGCTGGGACTGTGGACGTTCTTGATCGCCGCCATAGTCGTCATCGGGATTGTGGCGGCGGTATACTTGATCTAGCGAATCGATCTAGCGAATCGGTATTCCTCATTTTCGCCACCTCGTGGCCTTAAGTTAGTCGCTGGCAGGAAAAGCCGCTGAGCTGTCGATAAATCGATGTCACCGGCCATGGGCGCGATCCAGGTTCGAAGGTTCCGCAACAAAAGGGTAGCCGCGTCTTTCGCGCGCGGGTGCCTGTGCGTCACGCTGTTCGCGACCTTTTCCGCCGTCGCGCAGACCAGTGAAAAGCCCGCGGCCGCGCCATCCACCGCCAACCAGGATTTCCTCGCCAAGGTCGGCCGCTGGTTCGACGAGCAATTCTCCACGCTCAATTCCAACGTCAAGGACGCGCAGACGAAGTTCGATTCCAACGTCAAGGACGCGAAGTCGACGATCGACAATTTCGGCCATGAGGCCAGCATCGCCGCCAAGAGCGGCGCCGACGCCGCCAAGGACGCCGCCGATCAGCTCGCGCGCCTCCCGAACTCGCGCGTGATCAAGGCCCACGAGCGCTGCACGCTCGCGGCCAACGGTGCGCCCGACTGCAACGCCGCCGTGCTGAGCGTGTGCAAGGCCAAGGGCTTCAACAACGGCAAGAGCCTCGACATGACGACGGCGGAGAAATGCCCGGCCAAGGTCTGGATTTCCGGCCGAACCCCGGAGCCGGGCGAATGCACGACCGAAACATTCGTCAGCCGCGTGCTCTGCAACTAGCCGCCCGAACGCTTCCCTGAATCCGAAACCGGCAAAGGCGGCTTGTGCCGCCGGGGTGCTTGTGTTTCGTTTTCGCTCCACGACGGAGCGCCGCCTTGAACCTCTACGCCAAGCTGCTCGAACGAAAAGCCGCCGGCCGGCCCGTCACCGTCGGCGTAATCGGCGCCGGCAAGTTCGGCACCATGTTCCTGTCGCAGGCGCGGCTCACGCAAGGCCTGCACGTCGTCGGCGTCGCCGATCTCGACATCGAGCGCGCGCGCAGCCAGTTGAAGACCGCCGGCTGGCCGGCTGAATCTTACGCGGCACCGTCGCTCAGCGAAGCGGCAAAGCGTGGTGGCACGCATGTCGGCGCCGACGCCGACGCGCTGATCGCTCATCCCGGCATCGAAGTGATCGTGGAGGCGACCGGCGTGCCTGGCGCCGGCATCCATCATGCGCAGCGCGCGATCGGAAACGGCAAGCACATCGTCATGGTCAACGTGGAGGCCGACGTGGTCGCCGGCCCGCTGCTGGCGCGGCGCGCCAAGGCGGCCGGCGTCGTCTACAGTCTCGCCTGGGGCGACCAGCCGGCGCTGATTTGCGAGCACGTCGATTGGGCGCGCGCGGTCGGCTTCACAGTGGTCTGCGCCGGCAAGGGCACGCGCTACGAGCCGCACTATCACCAGTCCAATCCCGACAATGTATGGGACATTCTCGACAAGTACCTGAACATCTCGGACCG
>JBAUHH010000005.1:0-5169 GCA_049680165.1 Pseudolabrys sp. | reverse complement strand
CCGGCGCCCCCTCACCCGGCTCGCTTCGCTCGCCACCCTCACCCACAAGGGGAGAGGGTTCTACGCCGCTCGCGCCAGCGCCTCCGCTAATCCTGCGAACAACCCGCGGCCGTCGGTCGACCCGATCACGGTTTCCACGTGGTTTTCCGGATGCGGCATCATGCCGAGCACATTGCCGCGCCCGTTGACGATGCCGGCAATCGCATTGGTCGAGCCGTTGGCGTTGAAGTTCTCCCCGCGCGCGCCGTCCGGCGCGACGTAGCGGAAGACCACCCGCCCCTCGCCTTCCAGCCGCGCGATGGTGTCGGCATCGGCCGTGTAATTGCCCTCGCCGTGCGCGGTCGGCACGCGAATGACCTGGCCCGCGTTGTAGCCGCGCGTGAACGGCGTGTCGGAGCGCTCCACTTTCAGGAACACGTCGCGGCAGACGAATTTCAGCCGCGCATTGCGCATCAGGACGCCCGGCAGTAGCCCCGCTTCGCAGGCGATCTGGAACCCGTTGCAGACGGCGAGCACAAGGCCGCCCTTCTCGGCAAAGCCGCGCACCGCGTCCATGATGGCGCTACGCGCGGCAATGGCCCCGCAGCGCAGATAATCGCCGTAGGAAAATCCACCCGGGATGACGACGAGGTCGGTGCCGGCGGGCAGCGCGGTTTCCGCGTGCCACACCATGGCCGGCGTCTGCCCGGACACGAGTTTCAGCGTGCGCGCCATGTCGCGCTCGCGATTGATGCCGGGAAAGACGAGGACGGCAGCTTTCATCCTAATTCACTCTCATTGCGTCATGGCCGGGCTTGTCCCGGCCATCTCGTTTAGGGACGCACGCTGCCCGCCTAAGCGGGATGCCCGGCACAAGGCCGGGCATGACAACCGAAACTCTCACCCCAGCACTTCCACCCGGTAATTCTCGATCACGGTGTTGGCGAGGAGCTTGTCGGCGGCCTGCTTGAGCAGCGCCTCGGCCCCGGCGCGGTCGCCGCCTTCCAGTTCGATGTCGAACACCTTGCCCTGGCGCACGCTGGCGACGCCGGCGACGCCCAGCGCGCGCAGCGCGCCCTCGATCGCCTTGCCCTGGGGGTCGAGGATGCCGGTTTTCAGCGTAACGGTAACGCGGGCTTTCATTTCGCGGCCTTATGGCATGAGTCGAGGACCGAAACCGGGCCGGAACGGCCTATGCACGGCTAAACTAGAGACGCGGAAGGCCGGCACAAGGCCGGCCTTCGCTTCATTCACATGCAAAAACGGCTGGATCTGGACGGCTTCAGCTCTTTACCAGCACCGGACCGGCGCCGCGCGGCGGCTCGCCCTCGTTCATGATGCCGAGGCGCTTGGCGACCTCGGTATAGGCCTCCACCAGCCCGCCCAGATCGCGGCGGAACCGGTCCTTGTCGAGCTTGTCGTTGGTCTTGATGTCCCAGAGGCGGCAACTATCGGGCGAAATCTCGTCCGCGACCACAATGCGCATGACGTCGTTTTCCCACAGGCGCCCGGTTTCCATCTTGAAATCAACGAGACGGATGCCGACGCCGAGGAAAAGCCCGGACAGGAAATCGTTGACGCGGATCGCCAGCGCCATGATGTCGTCGATTTCCTGCGGAGCGGCCCAGCCGAAGGCCGTGATGTGTTCCTCCGATACCATCGGGTCGTTGAGCTTGTCGTTCTTGTAATAGAACTCGATGATCGAGCGCGGCAGTTGCGTGCCCTCCTCGATGCCGAGCCGGGTCGCCAGCGAGCCGGCCGCGACATTGCGCACCACCACCTCGAGCGGGATGATCTCAACCTCACGGATCAGTTGCTCGCGCATGTTGAGGCGCTTGATGAAGTGCGTCGGAACCCCGATGTCGTTCAGGTGCTGGAACACGTATTCGGAGATGCGGTTGTTGAGGACGCCTTTGCCCTCAATAACCTCGTGTTTTTTGGCATTGAAGGCGGTCGCGTCGTCCTTGAAGTGCTGAATCAGCGTTCCAGGCTCGGGGCCTTCATAAAGGATCTTCGCCTTGCCTTCATAAATGCGGCGACGGCGGCTCATGGGAGTGTACCGTGGTTTTTGAAAGTCCATGGATTTGCCGTGGCTCCATAAAAGAGGAATTGCAAGATCCGCGGCGGAGGGCCGGACAACGCCTATGCGCTAACAAATATCCGGGCACGTCGGCAACCTAGCTGATCGGCATGAGCAGCACAATCTACGTTGTCCCGCGTTTTCCACTTCGCATTTTAGCCAATGTGACTCGTCACCACGTTGCCTTGACCCCGGGTAGACGATATGCAAGGCGCGACGTTCTATGTGTGTACGCGATCGCAAGATCGCTATTTCAAGAGGGCGGCATGACCACGACATTCGACAAGCGTGAAGAAGGCTTCGAAAAGCAATTCGCGCACGACGAGGAGCTTCGCTTCAAGGCCACCGCGCGCCGCAACAAGCTGCTCGGGCAATGGGCGGCGGCGAAGTTCGGCCTCAGCGGGCCTGACGTCGATGCCTATGCCAAAGAAGTGGTCATGGCGGACTTCGAGGAGACCGGCGACCACGACGTTTTCCGCAAGGTTCGCAATGACTTCGACGCCCGTAACGTCACCGTTAGCGACCAGGATATCCGCGCCGCCATGACCGAGCTGATGGCGCAGGCCATCGCCCAGATCAAGGCGAGCTAAGCCGTTATGTCCGCGCCCGGCTTCACGCTCGCGCAGCGGTTTGCCGCCGGCGAAACCGTTTTCTGCGGCTGGAGCGCGCTGCCCGCGCCGATCATCGCGGAAGTTCTCGCGCGCGAAGGATTTGCCGCGGTTAATATCGACCAGCAGCACGGGCTGTGGGACACCGCCGCGACCGTCACCGGCATTGCCGCCATCCGTCAGGCCGGCGCCGCGCCGATCGTGCGCATTCCGCTTGGGCAATTTTCGGCGGCGAGCCGTGCGCTTGATTTCGGCGCCGAAGCCATCATCGCGCCGATGATCAACACCGCAGCCGATGCGCGCGCCTTCGTTTCGGCGGCGAAATATCCCCCGCTCGGCGAGCGCAGCTGGGGCCCGAACCGCGCCACCATGCTGGCCGGCATCGCCGACCAGAAAGTTTATCTGCATGAGGCCAACGGTTTGACCGTCACCATGGCGATGATCGAGACCACCACCGCAATGGACAATCTCGACGCCATCGCGGGCATGCCCGGCATCGACCTGCTGTTCGTTGGCCCGTCCGACCTGTCGATCGGGCTGACCAATGGCTCCGTGCTCGACCCCCATTCGCACGAGGTCGAGGCCGCGCTCGACAAAATCCTCGCTGCGGCGAAGAAAGCCAACAAGATCACCGGGCTTTATTGCGCCAATGCCGAGCGGGCGCTTTCCGCCGCCAAGCGCGGCTTCCGCTTCCTCGCCGTCGGCAGCGATCTTGGTTTCCTGCGCGCCGGCATCGCCGAGCAGATGAAGGCGCTGAAAAAGTAAGCCGTCATGGCCGGGCTTGTCCCGGCCATCCCGCTTAGGAAGGCAGACGCGTTGCCAAGGAAATCGGGATCACCGGGTCTCGCCGCTTCGCGGCGGCCCGGTGATGACAGATGAGAGACCATCCAGCACTTTCGCCACATCAGCCTCGACCGCCGCGGCCGTCACCATGATGACCTTGTAGCCGTGCTGCTCGAGCCAGATGCGCTTGGCATCGCGCGCCTGCGCCGCCGCTTCCTCCTCGCCCGCCGGCACCAGATCGATCACGCATTTGAGCGGGAACGACACGAAGTCGGTAATGTGCGGCCCGACCGGCACCTGCCGCTTGAAGCCGCGGCCGGCGAAGCGGCGGTCGTTCACCAGCGCTTCCCACAGGATTCGCTCCGCCTCGGTCGGATTGCGCCGCAACAGCCGCGACAGCCCGCGCACCGGCGTGCGCGCGTCATGCGTCCCCTGCCCGGCCAGCAGCGTGCGCAGCATCTCCGCTTGCGCGCCGTCGAGCACGCCGCCGCGCGCCGGCCCTTTGCGCCCCTGCGCGAGCCCCATGAAGATTCCATGCAGCGTGCGGATATCCTGCTCGGTCGGCGTCATTCGGTTGAAGATATTGCGCAGGTTGACGCTCATGGTGCCGCGCTTCTCGTGCGGGCGGTAGAACTCGATGGCGTCGAGCTCGCGCTCTAGATCGCCAAAGAAGGCGTCAAGCTGCTGCTTCGGCGCCGGCGGCGATTTCTCCGGCATCGCGAACGGCAGGTCGCCGCCGCCCGCCAGCTTGAACCACTCATAGGCGACCACCAGCACCGCTTGCGCGAGATTGAGCGAGGCAAAGGCCGGATTGACCGGCAGCGTCAGGATGCGGTCGGCGAGCCCGACTTCGTGGTTCTCCAGCCCGTTGCGCTCACGTCCGAATACCAGCGCCACCGTCTCGCCCGCCGCCACCTTTGGCGCCATCAGCGCGGCGGCCTCCTCCGCGCTCACCACTTCCTTGGCCTGATCGTGGTTGCGCGCCGTCGTCGCCACCACGAAGGTGCAATCGCCGATGGCCGCTTCGAGCGTGTCATAGAGCGCAACGTTGTCGAGGATGCGGTCGGCGCCGGCGGCCATAACGCGCGCCTTCTCGTTCGGCCAGCCCTGCACCGGCTTCACCAGCCGCAACCGCGGCAGCCCGAAATTCGCCATGGCGCGCGCGGTGGCGCCAATGTTCTCGCCGAGCTGCGGCTCGACCAGCACCACCACCGGCGCGGGCGTCTCGATCCAGCGCTTGGTTTTGTCGGTGCCGGCACCGGGCATTGTGTTCTCCGTTCCCGGCGGTATAGCCGCGCCCACGCTCACGGAAAAGGATGTCCCCAAAGCGCCTCAAGTCGGCTTCCGTGGCCCGGTCCCGGGTGGTATAGCGACCGCCAGCACACCCCTCCCGGCGCGACTTTTCAGAACAAAAAAGGCTTCATCGATGGCGAAGATCAAGGTTGCCAATCCGGTCGTCGAAATGGACGGCGACGAGATGACCCGCATCATCTGGCAACTCATCAAGGACAAGCTGATCCACCCTTTTCTCGATATTGACCTGCTCTATTACGATCTCGGGGTCCAGAAGCGCGACGAGACCAACGACCAGATCACCATCGACGCCGCCAACAAGACCAAGGAAGTCGGCGTCGCCATCAAATGCGCCACCATCACGCCGGACGAAGGCCGCGTGAAGGAATTCGGCCTCAAGGAAATGTGGCGCTCGCCCAACGGCAC
>JBAUHH010000004.1:0-5024 GCA_049680165.1 Pseudolabrys sp. | reverse complement strand
CGATGAACTTTTCGCTGGCGGCGAGCGCATCGGCATAGCGTTCGCCCGCGACCACAAGCTCGGCGCCGTAGCGCTTGATCAGTGCGGCTTTCGCCGGCGACGTCACGCGCGGCAGGAAAATCGTCGTCGGGATGCCGAGCCGCATCGCGGCGTAAGCGACGGCGGCGCCGTGATTGCCGCCGGACGCGGCCGCCACGCCTTTCGACGCGCCGGGCCGCGTCAACAGATTGGTGAATGCGTCGCGCACCTTGAACGAGCCGGTGTGTTGCAGAAATTCGAGCTTGAGGTGAACCGGTCGCGCGGGCAGGCCGAAGTCGGCCATGTCCACGCTCAGCGTGGGCGTGCGGCGAACGTAAGGGCGGATCAACGTCTCGGTGGCGGCGATTCGCTCGCGCGAGATTTCGGTGCCGGAAGGCATGGCAGGCAATCTAGCGCAGATCGCGCGGATTCGCGCCGGCCGAAACCGAAGGGCGCCAGCCGCGATGATCGCGCCCGGCGCCCTGGTCAGCAATCTTGAATTGAAAAGAAGGTCTTGCCGGTCAGCGGCAAATCATCCGCCAGCGGCCGTACGGACCGCGCACCCAATAGCACGGATAGCTCGGGCTCAGATTGCGCACGCAGCCGCCGCGGACACCAGGATGGAAACCCTGGCCACAACCGCCGGCCACCAGCGTCACATTCGAGTCGGCGCTCACGCCGCCGATCGGAGCCGCCTGCACGTCGGTGCGGGCGAGCAGGATCACGGCAAAAAGCGTCGTCAGCAGAACGAAGACAGTCCTCATGGCATTCCCCCAATAACTAAGCGTTATCTCATGTCACCTCGCAGGTGACCTCATACCATAGGGGTCTCCACGGATGGCGCGCAACCCTGCATCGCGTGGTGCGGCGCGGTTTCGCGGAAGTTCCCCAACGGGCAGGTGCGCTCCGCGCTTCGTCAGTTCACCGTCACCGCTTGGTAGCCGTCGACTTTGAAGTTGGCGAGCGGGAAGTTTCTCGGCGAGATCACCGTCCTGGTTGACGGATTTATCTCCACCTGCGTGCCGGTCCACGGATCGTTTGCCACCACGGTTCCCACTGTCGCGCTAGGTCTGGTGTACATCGTCGCCAGCATCCAGTGCGTGCCGGTGCCGCCGCCGGTCTTGCTGTAGGTGCCGCGCAGGATGACGAGCCTGCGCACACCGAGCTGGCCGATGACGTTGGTGTTGTTCAAACGCGCCGCAGGGGCAAGGCTGACGAGCGGGCCGAGCGTCGCGTGCAAGGTGAGCGGGCCGCGGAAAAATGTGGTCTGCGTTGCGTCCCTCCAGAAATACTTGTCGATCTTCACGTTCGTGAGCTGCGCGACGTTGGCGCCGAACCCGACCGCCCGCGCAAACATCGTGTAAACGGCGGCGAGCGACGCCGCGTCGGTGTGATGCGGAGACACTCTGTATTGCGACGCGTCGAGCTGGCTGATCGGGACATACGTGAAAATGTTGATGCCGGAGACGTTCGTGGCGAGCGGTGAGGCGAAATTCGCCGACTGCTGGAGGTACGGATAGCTCAGATTCTTTGTGATGCCCCACGCGTTGCTGTCGAATCCGCTTGGCAATGCGGCGCGCAATTGCGTCGTGCTCCTGCCGGTACCGAGGCCGGCGGCACTGGTCGTTTGCCCGGTGGTGACCGTGTCCCAGTAGCTGTCGGTCACGGTCGTTATCCCGCCCGGAATCGTGCCGATGAGCCCGCCCAGCGACGCGCCGGCGTTGCCGCCAACATTGCCGGCACCAAATGATTGCGCGATGGTGCCGTTGATATCGGCGCCGATCAGTGACCCGGCCGCGCCAGAAGCGCCGGCATGGACCGGCCCGGTTGCATAGCAGCGCGTCAGCGACCCGCTGTTTCCTCCAATGAATCCACCGACATCATTCGGCGCGGTGACCGGTCCGGTCGCATAGGAGTCCGAAAAAGAGCTGCCGGTCACGGTGCCGGCAAAGCCGCCCACGGAACTGCATGTTCCGCTACAGGTGACGCTGCCCGTTGCATGGCTTTGCTGAAAATTGTCCGAAGACGTCGAACCGATAAAGCCACCCACCGAATCAAACCCAGTGACATTGACCGAGGTCCAGGATTCGGTGACCGTCACTCCGGCATTGACGAAGCCGATCAGGCCCCCGGTATTGCTGCCGCCCAGGTCTTTAACTTGTCCCGTCGCGTAAACACGAGTGATGGTCACCGGCGCGCTGGCATTATCCGCAAAGCCGACAAGACTGCCCACGGCCGTCGTGCCACCGGAACTTGTCACGTTCACATTGACGAGGCCGAGATCCTGAATCAGGCCACCGGTCATTTCGCCGATGAAACCAACAACGAAGCCGGACGACGCGTTGATGGTCAGGTTACGGATTGCATAACCGTTGCCGTAGAGACGTCCGTTGAAGGTTCCGATCGGTGTGAAATTGGCGATTGTGCTCGCGTCAATGTCGTTCGCCAGACAATAGGTGCCGGTTGAGTGCATCGCCTGCAATTGCGCGGCGGTCTTGATCAGCTTGCATTGGATCACATGGCTGACGACGCGCTCGCGGGTGCTCGCGCCAGTCATGGCGGCCAAGCCGATTGAAATGCCGATTGAAATTGCGCCGATCAAAATCCGGAAGATGATTGCCATAGTCGCCTCCCACGGGAAACGGCGCGGCCGAATGCCACTGCCATATGGGGCGACAGACTTCGTAACGATGGAAAGGTATTTCCGGCACGCCCCCGAACGCTACCCGAGCCTTTCGCGCTTAAATTGTAGGGGCTGCACGAGATAGTAGCAACGGCACGATACGTCGCGGCAGTCGCCGGTTCCATGCAGCATTGTGCTGGTTGAGCGTTCGGCCGTCGACCGCCGGCGTGGAAGGCCGCTATTTTTGAGCGATCTTCTGGCTCTTGTGCTTGTGGCCGTGGGCGGGCTTTTCGTTGTGCGCGACCTTCGCGGACTTCTGCTTGCGCGCGGTCAACTGCTCGGCCGCGACCTTGCTGCCGTGCGTACCGGCCTTCTTCGCCGGCTTCTCGATTTTGATGACGGCCGTTACGCGCGACGCGGTGCGCGTGATCTTCACATGCGAATTCACCGCAGCCGCGCGATTGGACGCCGATGCGTAAACCGTATGCGTGCGCGGCGCCGGCAACGGAACGACCTCAGGCCCGTCCCAGGCATAAAGGCCGGCCGCTTCCTGGCACGGCGCGTTGCGCGGAAGCCGCACGCCCGGATGACCCGCGGCCGCCACCGTCCAGGTCTCGACCGGCCGGCCGGTGATCGTCTTCACGTAGCCCTGCGTCTCCTGCGGCAGCTTGCCCTTTTTCGTCAGCCAATCCTGGATGCGCTTCGGCCCGGCATTGTAGGCGGCGGCGGCAAGGCCGAGATTGCCGAATTGCTGAAACAGATCGCGCAGCAGCCGCGCGGATGCCGGGATCGCCTGTAGCGGATCGAACGGATTGTCGAGGCCCACGCTGTTCGCCGTCTCCGGCATGAATTGCGCGATGCCCTGCGCGCCGGCGCGGCTGACGACGCCGGGCTTGAAGCGGCTCTCCTGGAACAGCAGGCGAATGAAGAACGGCACCGGCAGGTCGTTCTTGGCGGCGGCCTTGGTGAGCGTGTCGCAAACCTCCTGGCGCGAGCGGTGGATGACCGGCTTCGGCGGCGGGGGCGGCGGGTCCGCCGCCACGTCCTTGACGATTTCAAGTTCCGCCGTGTCCGCGATCTCGGTCTGCATTGGGATGTCGACGGTAACGGCGGGCGCAAGCAGGTCGGCGGCGTCTTTCGCATCCGAAGAATTCTGTGCGTCCGAAGAATTGGAAGAGCCGTAGGCGTTGGCATCGAGCTCGGCGGGAATCGTGCGCGCGATGACCACATTTGCATCGGCAGTCGACGCCTTGGCGTCGAGCGTCGCAGGCTCGGCGTCGCGTGGTAGCGTCTTGGTGAATTTTTCGATTGGACGGCTTGGCTCATGGGCGGTCGGAACCGACCACGTTAATAGACACGCGCAGGCGGGCACGATGAGCTGCCGCATTAAGTCGATTCCCCGAACTATCGCCGACCCCGAATTTCGCGGCCGCAACGTGATTAATGGAAAAACAGATACCCCTTGCTTGATGAGGCTTATCTGAACGAATCGAGTCGGATTTTTGGAAAGTTACCGACGAAACTGGGGCGGCCCCACCCTTCCTTTCGCCGTAGTTCCATTGGCGACCCATCAAGGCTCGCGTTTCATTGACCGGCGCGGGGAGGAACGGGCGCTCCGTTCCCGCGTTGCTCTGTCGGGCGTGTGTACGACACCTAAGGGCCGAGCGATGTCTTTCCTCATTTACTTTGCGGTTTTGCTGTTCGCCGGCGCGAGCGCGCTGTTCGGCCTCGATGTGCTGACCGCGCCACTGCCGAAACAGCATCATCCGCGCCCGCCGATCGCCGACAACGCCACGCCGGCGAAAGCCGACCAGTCCAAGGTCGGTCGCGCCGTGGCCGAGCGCGAGGAAGGCGACAAGACCAAAACCGGACGGCCGATGAGCCCGGTCTATCCAACCAGCCCCGGCATCGCGAAGTCGGAAGTCCGCGAGGTCTATCCGCCGAGCAATCCGGAACTCAGCGCCGTCGTCGCGCAGCAGAACCAGGACAAGCAGCAGAACCAGGACAAGCAGGCGGCTAACGCGCAGCAACAGACGCAGCCGCAGCAGCCGGCGCAACAGCAACAGCAGCAGCAGGTGGCGACGCAGCCTGCGGCAAATCCGCCGCGCGCGGCGACCAACGGTTCGGCTTCGGCCGAACCCGCGCCGGCGCAACAGGCGAACGCAGCGGAAACCGCGCAGCCGGCGGCGCAACCTGCGACCCAGCAGGTGTCCAACAAATGCAACATCCAGGCGTGCTCCGCGGCTTATCAGTCGTTCAGCGCGGCTGATTGCACCTATCAGCCGTTCGACGGCCCGCGCCGGATGTGCACACGCAGCGCGGAAGGATCGCAGCGTGTTGCCTCGCAACCCGCGCAGGATCAGCAACGTTCGGAGCCGCGGCA
>JBAUHH010000003.1:0-6085 GCA_049680165.1 Pseudolabrys sp. | reverse complement strand
GCCGACACGCGCGTCGAGGCCTATGCGCCGGCGCCCGAGCTGATCGACAAGCCGCTCGGCGCGGCGCGCGCGCAGGTGCACGAGACTTACATCGTGTCGCAGACGCGCGACGGCCTCGTCATCGTCGATCAGCATGCCGCGCACGAGCGCATCGTCTACGAGCGTTTGAAAGCCGCGCTCGACAAGGCGGGCGTGGCACGGCAGATCCTGCTCATTCCGGAAATCGTCGACCTCGACGAAGCCGATGTCGAGCGGCTTGCGGCGCGCACGGACGAGCTTGCGCGCTTCGGCCTCGTCGTCGAAACCTTCGGACCGGGCGCGATCGCCGTGCGCGAGACGCCATCGCTGCTGGGCGAGATCGATGCCGCCGCGCTGGTGCGTGATCTTGCCGCACACATGGCTGAGTGGGACGAAACGCTGCCGCTCGAACGGCGGCTGATGCATGTGGCAGCGACCATGGCCTGCTACGGCTCGGTGCGCGCCGGACGCCGCCTGAAACCTGAGGAAATGAACGCACTTCTGCGTGAAATGGAAGACGTGCCCAATTCCGGCCAGTGCAACCATGGCCGCCCGACTTATGTGGAATTGAAGCTCACCGACATCGAGCGCCTGTTCGGCCGGCGCTGAAATTAACACCGATTTTATTGGTACTTTTTGCCATCCCGTCAAAAATGGCGTGCGGCCAGTTGGCCGCGCCACACAAGGGGGACGACTTTGAAAACACTATTCGTTGCTGCGTTGTTTGCCGTGCTCGGCTTGGCCGCGCCGGCGCTCGCCCAGAACGCAAAATTGCTGGGGAACTACGTCGTCACGGGGACGGAAACCGACGGCTCGAAATACGACGGTGAAGGTCCGCTCGCGATCACCATGGACAAGAACGGCGCGCTCGAACTGAAATGGGATAACGGAAAATATGTCGGCATCGGCCAGGTCGAGGGTAGCAAGCTGTTCGTCGGCGGCGTCGCCGAAGGCCGCGCCATCATCATGGCAATGGACATCAAGCCGGACGGCTCGCTCGAGGGCAAATGGTGGCGCCGCACCGACGCCGGCACCGGCGGCACCGAGGTCTGGAAGAAGAAATAACTAGCCGGCGCGCAGGATAACGAATTCGGTATCGTCGTAGCGCCGCCGTTCGAGTTCGGAGAAGCCGCCGGGCGCGATGAAGTTCGCGTCGGCGGCTTCTTCTACGACAGCAAGCGCATCGGCGGCGAGCCAGTCGCCGTCGCGCGCGGCGGTGAGCGCTTTCTCCGCGAGACTCTGGCCGTAAGGCGGATCGAGAAAGACGAGCGAGAACGGTTCGATCGGATGCGCGGGTCCGAGTTGCGTGGCGTCGCGGCGGAAAATGCGCGTGACGCCGCCGAGCCCCAATGCCTCGACATTGTTGCGCAACAACGCGCGCGCCTCGACGCCTTCATCGACGAACAGCGCATAGGCCGCGCCGCGTGAGATCGCCTCGATGCCGAGCGCGCCAGTGCCGGCGAAAAGATCGAGCACGCGCGCGCCGGTGACCGGATCGCCGTACGCATGCACGAGAATATTGAACAGCGCCTCGCGCAGCCGGTCGGCGGTGGGGCGCACGGCGTCCGACTTCGGCGCCGCGAGCGGGCGCGAACGCAACCTGCCGCCGACGACGCGCATTACTTCGGCCTCGGCCGGGAAGGACGTGGCCCGTGCGACCGGTCGCGGCGCTTGAATTTTTTCTTGTCGCGGCCGGGCCTCGATCCGTCATCCTGAGGTGCGCGGCTCTGCCGCGCCTCGAAGGATGACGGCCTCTGCGCCTTGCCCGCCATCCTTCGAGGCTCGCGGGCATCACGCGCTCGCGCCTCAGGATGTCGGCGATGGGAAGGGGCGGGCCTGTCGACGACCAGCGGCCCCTCGAAATCCGCCTGCGCTTCCGCCACGATCTTCTCGCCGAGCTGCTCGCGCAGTGCCGAGGTCTCGACTTCCTCGACCGCGCCGTCGTCGAGCGCGCCGAGCTCGAACGGGCCGAATGACACGCGGATCAGCCGGTTCACCTGCAGGCCGAGATGGCGCAGCACGTTGCGCACCTCGCGGTTCTTGCCCTCGCGGATCGCAAACGTGAGCCAGACGTTCGCGCCTTGCTCGCGGTCGAGTGTTGCCTCGACCGGCCCGTAACGCATGCCGTCGATGGTGACGCCGCGCTTGAGGCGGTCGAGCGCTTCCTGCGTCACGCGTCCATAGGCGCGCACACGGTAGCTGCGCAGCCACGCGGTCGCCGGCAATTCGAGCACGCGCGCCAATGCGCCATCATTGGTGAGCAGCAGCAGGCCTTCGGTGGAAAGATCGAGCCGGCCGACGCTGATCAGCCGCGGCAGATGTTTCGGCAAGGCCGCGAAGATGGTCGGGCGCCCCTGCGGATCGGAATGCGTGGTCACCAGCCCGCGCGGCTTGTTGTAGAGGAACAACCGCGTGCGCTCCCGCCGTGGCAGCGGCTCGCCGTCGATGGCGATGCGGTCGGCCGGCCCGACATTGAGCGCGGGCGATGCAATGACCGCGCCATTGACAGCGACGCGTCCGGCCGCAATCCAGGCTTCCGCCTCGCGGCGCGAGGCAAGGCCCGCCCGCGCGATCACCTTGGCGATGCGCTCGCCGGGGTTTTCCGATGTGGTCTTGCCGGACATGCTCGAAGCCGTAATAAGGTTGCGGCCTGATAGCAGAGTTCGGGACACGAAACGAGCATGCCTTCATTCATGCAAACCGCGCTCGAGGAAGCCCGCGCCGCCGCGGCGCGCGGCGAGGTGCCGGTCGGCTGCGCGATCGTGCGCGACGGCTTTGTTATCGCGCACGCGGGAAACCGCACCCTGGGCGACCGCGATCCGACAGCGCACGCGGAACTGCTGGCGATCCGCGCGGCCACGGTGGTGACCGGCTCGGAACGCCTCACCGACTGCGATCTCTATGTGACGCTTGAGCCTTGCGCGATGTGCGCGGCGGCGATGTCGTTCGCACGCATCCGCCGGCTTTATTTCGGCGCCGCCGATCCGAAAGGCGGCGCGGTGGAGAACGGCGTGCGACTTTTCGCCTCGCCAACCTGCCATCACCGGCCGGAGATCTACGGCGGCATCAATGAAAGCGAAGGCGGCGCGCTGCTGAAGGAATTCTTCGCCGCGCGGCGGTGAAATTCAAACGCTGAAAGCTAGACGGTCTTGTCGACGAATTTTCCGGTGCCGGGCGGCGGCGGGGGAGGCTGCGTGCTCACGGGCGGTGTCGCGTCCGCCTCGCGATCGTTCGCGGGCTCAGGCGCGGTCGGCTTCGGGTTTACGACTTTCCTTGGCGAAATCACCTGGATGCCGATACTGACAACGTTCATGCCGATTGTCTTCCGGTTGAATCCGGAAGCTAATGACGCCGCGTCAATTTAGGGCAATCATTTTGCGTCGAATTCGACGCAATCCGGCAACGCGCCGTTGACCGTGACGGTCAGTGCTGGCGCGCGAACTCCCACGCCTTCGCCGCGAGCGGGCGGATCATCTCGGCTTTCGCCGGCGCGAACTCGGACGTCGCGGTGCCGTCGCGCACGCGGCCGATGATGCCTTGCAGGATGGCGGCGATGCGGAAAAAATTATAGGCCAGATAGACCGGCAGGTAGGGCCGGGGATCGAGGCCGGTGCGCGTCACGTAAGAGTCGACGTAATCCGCCATCGATGGAATGCCCAACGCCTTGAGATCGTGGCCGATCAATGTGGCGGTGCCGGCGGCGCTTTCTGAATGCGGCATGTGCCACGCCATCAGATGATAGGAAAAATCGGCGAGCGGATCGCCTAACGTAGAGAGTTCCCAGTCGAGCACCGCGAGAATTTTCGGCGCGTGTCGGTCGACAATCATGTTGTCGAGCCGGTAATCCCCGTGCACCAGCCGCACCGGGCCCTGCGGCGGCAGGTTGGGCGGCAGCCACTCGATCAGCCGGTCCATCTCGTCGATCTTTTCGGTTTCGGAAGCGCGGTACTGCTTCGACCAGCGATCGACCTGGCGGCCGACATAGTTCTCGCCGCGGCCGAAATCGCCCAAGCCGATTTTCGCCGGATCGTACCCGTGCAGTTGCGCGATGGCCGCGTTCATGGTGCCGTAGATCGCGGCGCGCTCGTTCGCGTCGGAGGCCGGCATTTGCGGCTCCCAGAACACGCGGCCGTCGACAAAGGCGGAGAGATAAAACGCAGTGCCGGCGATGCTCTCGTCGTCGCAATAGAGCAGCGGCTCGGCGACGGGAAAGCCCTGCGCGTGCAGGGCGCGGGTCACGCGATATTCGCGGTCGACCGCATGCGCCGACGGCAGCAGCTTGCCGGGCGGCTTGCGGCGCAGCGCATAGCGGCGCGTGGGCGTTTCCAGCAGATAAGTCGGGTTCGACTGGCCGCCCTTGAATTGCTTGACGGTCAGCGGCCCGGCGAAGCCGGCCACCTTCGAGGCAAGAAAAGTTTGCAGCTTCGCCGCGTCGACGCGCAACGCGTCCGACACGTCCTTGGTGCCGGAAAAAGCGGATTGCCGGTCGATACCTGCCATGGCCTAAAGCGCCCGCTGCGGCGTGCGCGCGCGGTCGAACAGCCGCGCCAAGAGAGGCGTGGACCAGAATATGAAAACTGCGTCCAGAAGGAGCAGCAGCACCATCGCGATAAGTCCGATGGCCATGCGTCCGGACAGCTCTACCGGCAGGCGGAACACGACCTGCGCGTAGAGCCAGTTGAACACGATGACCGAGATCGGGCCGAGCAGCACGGTGTCGCGCATGCGCTCAAAATATTCCTTCTTCTCGATCACCGACAAGGTCGCGACCGCGAACAGGCCCGGCACCGGCAGGGCGCTGAGCATGCCGACCCACTTCGACTCATAGGCATAGGCGGCGAACAGCAGGATTCCGAACGAGACCGCGAACAGCGCGAGCCGCAGGACGCCGCGGGCGCTGCTCCAGAACGCGACCAGCGCCCGCAGATGATGATGCGAAACCGGCGCGGCTTCTTGAGGATCGCGCGGCTGCGGCTTCCAGAACAAAATGACCGCGACGGCGACGATGCAGCACTGGAGCGGAATCAGGATGAGCGGGCCCGGAATATGGACGCGCCAAATGATGACAATCGGCGCGGTAACCGCCCAGAGCGCGGTCCACACGACCAGGCGCACGATGAGCCTGATGTTGGGCGGCGCGGGGGCGAGCGGCGGCAGCACATCGCACAGCAAGATCATCAGAAACAGCAGCAGCCCGTTGAGCACGACCACCGCATAAATTGAATCGGCGACGACCAGCGGGTCGCTGCCGGTCAGGATGCCGATGCCGTTGAGGATCGGAAACGTCAGCAGAACACCGGCGATCCGCTTGTCATAGAGCTTGCCGATGTAGCCGAGTACCGCGAAAACGGCGAGCCCGAGCAGCAGCTTGATGAGCGCGATCCCGGCTGCGGCCAGCATGAGCTATTTGCGCGCTTCGAACGCGATCGGTGCGTCCACGTAGATCTTGTAAGTTTGCGTCTTTGGCTTGGCCTTGTCGTCTTCGTTGACGTACTGGATCGAGCTTTTTCCGACCAGCGCGCGCGGCAGGATCATCACGCGGATGAAGCGGCTCGGCCGGTCGGCTGCGGCTTGCGCGAACACCGGCTCCGGCCCGCTCTCGTACCAGGCGCCGCCCGGCCCGTACGAGGTCGCGCGGCCGTGCGTGTCGATGCGGATGCCGCCCTCGATCAGACAGCGGATGCCCGGTCCCTGGTGGCAATGCAGATAGGCGCAGCCGCCGGGTGGGAAGGCGACGCTGTCGCCGCGCATCAGAACTTCGCCTTTCGGCATGGTCTCGAGAAAGGCGCTGAGCTTTTCGCGCGTCGAATGGCCCGGCACCGACGCGATCGGCCCGCCGGCATCGCCGCGCGTGAGCTCGAAGCGCCAGCCGGTGACGCCTTTCGGTCCCGGTCTGAAATCGGTGGCACCTTCGCCTTGCCACGCTTCGCCTTCGCGCACCGGCTTGCCGCCGATCGTCGCTTCGCCGTGCACGATGAAGATCATGCGCGGCGCCGGCGGTAGCTCAAATCCGTCCGGCGCCGCGCTGGAGAGAATGTCTTCGTAAAGTCGGAGAACGGGATGCATG
>JBAUHH010000002.1:0-9029 GCA_049680165.1 Pseudolabrys sp. | reverse complement strand
ATATAGAAGCAATCGCGCGACAGCGCATGCTTGAGCGCGGGATCGTCGATCTTCGGATCGTGCGTGAGCGCAACGAACGCGGTGTAACGATCGACGTTGAGCGGCGGCAATGCCACGTCCGGCCATTCCGCGATCACCTTGACGTCGGGAAAGCGCTCGATCGACGCGAACGCGGTGCGCGGATCGACAATCGTTACATCGTAGCCTAGCAATTGGCCGACCGGCGCCAGCGTCTGGCTGATGTGCACCGCGCCGGTAATGACGAGCTGCGGCGACGGCACGTGCACGGTCAGAAACACGCGGCCCTGCGCGGTTTCTTCCATGCCGCTCTTTCCCATGCGCAGGCGCTTTTCGATCGCGTCCTTGATGGGATCCTTGGCCACGTCGGCCGCCTTCACCAGCCGCTGCGCGCCGCTCGCAACGTCGGTGACGACGATCACCGCGCGCCGCGCGGCGCGTTCCTCGTTTAGCGTATGCAGAAGCGCGATATCCACTATTTCACCTTCTCGACATAGACCCTGATCGTGCCGCCGCAGGACAACCCGACGTTCCAGGCGGTCTCGTCGGCAACGCCGAATTCCAGCATCTTCGGCTTGCCGCTTTCGATCACGTCGAACGCTTCGGTCACCACCGCGCCCTCGACGCAGCCACCCGACACGCTGCCAAGAAAATTGCCCTCGCTGTCGATCACCAGATTGGAGCCGACCGGCCGCGGCGCCGAGCCCCAGGTCTCGACCACGGTCGCAAGCGCCACGCCGCGCCCGCCCTTCCGCCAGTCCTCGGCGGCTTTGAGAATGTCTTCATCACGAGAAAGCATCGGTCACCTCGGTTTCCACTCTCGTCACCCGCGGGCTTGACCCGCGGGTCCATCTCTTAAGATGGATTGCCGGGTCAAGCCCGGCAATGGCCAGAAAAAGTCTACGCCACCTTGTTCAGCCACGCCTTCGGATCGTGGTCGCGCGCGCTCATGTGCGACAACGCGCGCACCAGCTCACGCATGGACTCCAGATTGTGGATCGGCCGCAATTCGTCAACATGCGGCAAAATGGCCTTCACGCCCTTGGCCCGCGCTTCGAAGCCCTCGAAGCGCAGCAGCGGGTTGAGCCAGATCAGCCGCCGGCACGAGCGATGCAGCCGGTCGATCTCGAAGGCGAGCGTATCGTCGGCGTCGCGCTCGAGTCCGTCGGTGATCAGCAGCACGACCGCGCCTTGCGTGAGCACGCGGCGCGCCCATTGCTTGTTGAACGCGTGCAGCGACGACGCAATGCGCGTGCCGCCCGACCAGTCGGCCACATTGGCCGAGCACGCCGCCAGCGCCTCGTCGGGATCGCGCGCCTTGAGCGCGCGCGTGACGTTGGTCAGCCGCGTGCCGAACAGGAACGTGGTCACGCGCTTCCTCGCATCCGTCACGCCATGCAGGAAATGCAAAAATAGCCGCGTGTACTGGCTCATCGAGCCGGAAATATCGAGCAGCGCCACGATCGGCGGCTCCTTGCTCTTCGGCCCGAGATATTTGAGATCGATCACCGCCCCGCCCGCCTTCATGCTGGCGCGCAAGGTGCGGCGGATGTCGATGATGTGCCCGCGCCGGTTGGGCGCGAGCCGCCGCGTGTGCACCTCGTCGAGCGGCAGCACCAGCCGGGCGATCGCCTCTTTCGCCGCGGCGATCTCGGCCGCGGTCATCTGCGCGAAGTCTTTCTTCTGCAGCACTTCGCGGTCCGACACTGTCAGCCGCGCGTCGATCTCGACCTCGGATTTGTCGCGCTCGTTCTCGCCCAATCCGGCAAACAGCGCTTCCTGCACGCGCTGGGCGCCGGGCGGCGGCAATTTCGCCGGATCGGAGGCGGCACGCGGCAGCATCGTCGCGATCAGCTTGTCGATGTAGGCGCGCTTGCGGAAGAACAGCTTGAATGCCTGATCGAACAAAATCGAATGCTCGTGCCGCTTCACGAACACGGCGTGCAGCGTCCAGTAGAAATCGTCGCGCGAGCCGACCTGCGCGACCTTGACTGCCTCGAGCGCGTCGAGCACCGCGCCGGGCCCGACCGGAAGTCCGGCCGCGCGCAGCGCGCGCGCGAAGTAGACAATGTTCTCGGCGAGGCGGCCTTGTTTGTCCGGCGTGGGCGTCATGGGGGGCGTCATTCCGCCGCGCGCAGCTCCGACTTCACTTCGTCGAGCAGCGTCTTCACCTTGCTGCCGTCGAGCCGCGCGATGTCGTCCTGATATTTCAAAAGCGCGCCGAGCGTATCGGATACCGTCGCCGGATCGAGCGCGACCACATCGAGCTCGGTGAGCGCGCCGGCCCAGTCGAGCGTCTCGGCGACGCCGGGCGACTTGAACAAATCTTCCTTGCGCAGCGCCTGCACGAAGGCGACCACCTGCTCGGACAATTTTCTGGCAATGCCCGGCACCTTGGCCCGCAGGATTTTCAATTCGCGCTCGGCCGTCGGATAGCCGACCCAGTGATAGAGACACCGCCGCTTGAGCGCGTCATGCACCTCGCGCGTGCGGTTGGATGTCACCACCACGATCGGCGGATGCGCAGCCTTCACCGTGCCGAGTTCGGGCACGGTGATCTGGAAATCCGCCAGCACTTCCAGCAGGAATGCCTCGAAGGCTTCATCGGTGCGGTCGATCTCGTCAATTAGCAGCACCGGCGGCCCGGCCGGATCGGGTTCGAGCGCCTGCAATAACGGCCGCTTGATCAGGAAGCGCTCGGAAAAGACGTCGTGCTCGAGCCGCTCGCGGTCGGACGTGCCCTCCGCCTCGCCGAGCCGGATCGCGATCATCTGCGCGCCGTAATTCCACTCGTACACGGCGGCCGCGACGTCCAGCCCCTCGTAGCATTGCAGGCGGATCAGCCGGCGGCCGAGCGCCGACGCCAGCACCTTGGCGATCTCGGTCTTGCCGACGCCAGCCTCGCCTTCCAGAAACAGTGGCCGCCCCATGCGCAGCGCGAGAAACAGAACAGTCGCGAGCGAGCGATCGGCGATGTAATCGGCCCCGGTCAGCAGGTCGAGGGTGGCGTCGATCGAGGCCGGTACGGGCTTTCCAGTCATCTTCTTCCCTAGTCCCGGGGACTTTATCCTACCGCGCAGAGGTCTTACATGTGGGTATTCCTGCCCCTAGAAGCCATCTGGGATGCACCCATGTCAAAGCCCGAAACGCTTGAAAAAGAAGCCCTGCGCCTGCCCACCATCGATGCCGGTGTGCGGATCGGCCACGTCCACCTGAAGGTCGCAGACCTTCAGCGCGCGCTCGATTTTTACTGCGGCGTTCTCGGTTTCGAGATGACGACGAGCCGCCCCGGTGCGGCCTTCATCTCGGCGGGCGGCTATCATCACCACATCGGGCTCAACACCTGGGAAAGCCTAGGCGGCTCGCCCCCACCTCCCGGCACCACCGGCCTCTATCACACGGCCATCCTCTATCCGACGCGCCGGCTCCTGGCCGACGCGCTGAAGCGGCTCATCGTTGCCAAGATTCCGCTCGAAGGCGCGAGCGATCACGGCGTCAGCGAAGCGCTTTATCTGCGCGACCCCGACGACAATGGCGTCGAGCTTTATTGGGACCGGCCCAAGGATATGTGGCCCAAGCGGCCGGACGGCGGCTTGCGGATGTACACCAATCCGCTCGACCTGCACGATTTGTTGGCGGAGCTCGATAAATCCACCTGAACGTCATCACCGGGCCGGCGCGCAGCGCCGAGACCCGGTGATCCATCGGTCCAAAAGATGGATTGCCGGGTCAAGCCCGGCAATGACGATAGATTTTCTTACGCCGTCGCCTTTGCCACCGCGCGGCGCGCCAGCACGCCGACCAGATGCGCGCGATATTCCGCGCCTGCATGGATGTCGCTGTTCATGCCGTTCGCCGGAATGGTCATGCCGTCGAGCGATTTCGCCGCGAAGCGTTTCTTGAGAGCCTCCTCGAACGATTTGACGCGGAATACGCCGTTCGAACCGGCGCCGGTCACCGCCACGCGGATATCCGAGCCGCGCTTCGACACGAACACGCCGACCAGCGCGAAGCCCGACGCCGGATGCTTGAACTTCACGTAAGCCGCCTTCTTCGCGATCGGGAAGCTCACTTTGGTGATGATCTCGCCATCCTCGAGCGCGGTCGAGAACATGCCGGTGAAGAAATCGTCGGCCGCGATCTTGCGCTTGTTGGTGATGATCGTGGCGCCGAGGCCGAGGCACGCAGCCGGATAGTCGGCGTTCGGATCGTTGTTGGCGACCGAGCCGCCGATGGTGCCCATGTTGCGCACCTGCGGATCGCCGATCGAGCCCGGCACTTCGGCGAGGCCCGGCAGCGCCTGCTGCATCACCGGCGAATTGGCGACGTCGGTGTGGCGCGTCATGGCGCCGACCACGACCGAGCGGCCCTTGAGCTCGACGCCCGCGAGTCCCTCGACCAGCGAGAGATCGATGATCGCCGACGGCTGCGCCAGCCGCTGCTTCATCACCGGGATCAGCGAATGGCCGCCGGCGAGCAGCTTGCCCTCGGGATTTTTCGCCAGCAGGCCTGCCGCCTGGCGGACCGTCGTGGGCCGATGGAAGGTGAAATTGTACATGTGTCTCTCTCCGTTATTCCGCCGCCGCGCGCGCAGCGGGCACCCGCTGCAGCGCCGACCACACGGCACTCGCCGTCGCCGGCATCGATATTTGTTCGGATCCGATTGCGTCGGTGATCGCGTTGATCACCGCCGCCGGCGCCGCAATCGCGCCCGCCTCGCCGCAGCCCTTGATGCCGAGCGGATTGGAGGGCGCCTTGGTTTCGGTCAGGCCGACATTGAATGACGGCAAATTATGGGCGCGCGGCATGGTGTAATCCATGAACGAGCCCGACACGAGCTGGCCGTCCTTGTCGTAGACCACGCCTTCGAGCAACGCCTGCCCGACGCCTTGTGCGATGCCGCCGTGCACTTGCCCCTCGACGATCATCGGATTGATCACGGTGCCGAAGTCGTCGACCGCGGTCCAACCGACGATCTCGGTGTTGCCGGTCTCGATGTCGACCTCGACCTCGCAGATGTGGCAACCGGCCGGGAACGTGAAGTTGGTCGGATCGTAGAACGACGTCTCCTTCAGGCCCGGCTCGAGCTCCTGGCCGGAAAACTTGTGCGCGATGTAGGCGTTGAGCGCCACATCGCCCCAGGCCGCGGACTTGTCGGTGCCCGCGACCGTGAACTTGCCGTCCTTGAATTCGATGTCGCCTTCCGCCGCTTCCATCATGTGGGCGGCGACTTTCTTGGCCTTGGCCTCGACCTTGTCGAGCGCCTTCACGATCGCCGACATGCCGACCGCGCCCGAGCGCGAGCCATAGGTGCCCATGCCGAACTGCACCTTGTCGGTGTCGCCGTGCACGATGCTGACGTTCTCGAACGGAATGCCGAGCCGCTCGGATACGAGTTGCGCGAATGTCGTCTCGTGCCCCTGCCCGTGCGCGTGCGAGCCGGTGAGCACTTCCACCGAGCCGGTCGGGTTGACGCGCACTTCGGCGGATTCCCACAAGCCCACGCCGGCGCCAAGCGAGCCGACCGCCTGCGACGGCGCGAGGCCGCAGGCTTCGATGTAGGTCGAATAGCCGAGCCCGCGCAGCTTGCCGTTGCGCGCGGCGTCGCGCTTGCGCTTACCGAAACCTTTTACGTCGGCGAGCTCGACCGCCTTCTTGAGCGACGCGTTATAGTCGCCCGCGTCGTAGGCCATGATCACCGGCGTCTGGTGTGGGAACGACTTGATGAAGTTGCGCTTGCGCAATTCGGTCGGCTCGATGCCCATTTCGCGCGCGGCAACTTCAACGAGCCGCTCGACGACGAAAGCCGCTTCCGGCCTTCCGGCGCCGCGATAGGCGTCGACCGGCACGGTGTTGGTGTAGACCGCGTCGACCTCGCAATAGATGCTCGGAATGTCGTACTGGCCCGACAGCAGCGTGCCGTAGAGATACGTCGGCACCGACGACGAGAACGTCGACATATAGGCGCCGAGATTGGCGATCGTCTTCGCCCGCAGCGCCAGGATTTTTCCGTTGCCGTCGAGCGCAAGCTCCGCGTGCGTGACGTGATCGCGGCCGTGCGCGTCGGTCAGGAAGGCTTCGGTGCGCTCCGAGGTCCACTTCACCGGGCGATTGACCTTGCGCGCGGCCCACAGGCAGACGACCTCTTCCGGATAGATGAAGATCTTGGAGCCGAAACCGCCGCCCACGTCGGGCGCGATCACGCGCAATTTGTGCTCCGGCGCCATGCCGACGAAAGCGGCGATGACCAGCCGCGCCACATGCGGATTTTGCGACGTGTTCCAGAGCGTGAGCTGATCGGTGCCGCTGTCGTATTCGGCGAGCGCGGCGCGCGGCTCGATCGCGTTCGGCGCCAGGCGATTGTTGACGATGTCGAGGCGGGTGACATGTTTCGCCTGCGCGAAAGCGGCCTCGACCGCTTTCTGGTCGCCGAGGTGCCACTGGTAGATCGTGTTATTGGTCGCGATCTCATGGATTTGCGGCGCGCCTTTGGCTTGCGCCTTGCCCGGGTCGACCACCGCCGGCTGCGGCTCGTACTCGACTTTCACTTTTTCCGCCGCGTCGCGCGCCTGCGCCTTCGTCTCCGCGATCACCACCGCGACCGCATCGCCGACGTGATTGACGGACGTTGCAGCGAGCGCCGGATGCGGCGCCATCTTCATCGGCGTGCCGTCCTTGGAATGGATCATCCAGCCGCAGATGAGGTTGCCGATCTTGTCGGTGGCCAATTCGGCGCCGGTGAGCACCGCCACCACGCCCGGCATTTTCCTCGCCGCGCTGGCGTCAATGCTCTTGATCTTGGCGCGCGCATGCGGCGAGCGCACAAATATCGCGCGGGTCTCGCCCGGCCGGATCACGTCGTCGGTGTATTGGCCCTTGCCGGTGATGAAACGGAGGTCTTCCTTGCGGCGCACCGAGGCGCCGATTCCGGTCGCGCTCATGGCGGTCTCCTCCCGTTATTTTTGTAACGCTACTCGGCAGCCTGACGCGCGCCGTCGCCGTTGCCCATGGCCTTCGCGCCGGCTGCAACCGATTTGACGATGTTGTGATAGCCGGTGCAGCGGCAGATGTTTCCTTCCAGCTCCTCGCGGATGGTGTGCTCGTCGAGATCGTTGCCCTTGCGGCGCACGATATCGATCGCCGACATGATCATGCCGGGCGTGCAGTAGCCGCATTGCAGGCCGTGGTTCTCGCGGAAGGCTTCCTGCATCGGATGCAGCGGTCCGTTCGGCTCGGCCAGGCCTTCGATGGTCGTGATCTGCGCACCTTCCAGCGTCAGCACCAGCAAGGTGCAGGATTTGGCGGCCTTGCCGTTGACATGCACGACGCACGCGCCGCATTGCGAGGTGTCGCAGCCGACATGCGTGCCGGTGAGCCGCAGGTTTTCGCGCAGGAATTGGACCAGCAGCGTGCGCGCTTCGACATCTCCGCTGACGGCCTTGCCGTTCACCGTCATGGATACTGCAGGCATGGCGCTCCTCCCCGTTCGGGCCCGCCGGCCCTTTTTCCTGAATGCGGGCCCAACGGCCCTTTTTCGCGTCTCAATCCGAAAACAGCCGTGGCTTCAGCGCCGAAATCTGCCGTTTTCTAATCTTTGAACCGGAATAAGTCTGAACCGCGACCGCGCCTGCGGTCAAGACCGCCGGATTTACCCCCGGTCAGGCGACGTTACCGAGATTTCACGGAACGGCAGCCGCCGGCAAGCTTTGGCATAGAGACAGCAATCAAAAAACGAGGTGATCTATGCGCACTAAAATCATGGCCGGCCTGGCCGCATTGACGCTTGCCGCTTCGACCGCGCTTGCCGTGGCCCCGGCAAATGCTCGCAGTTGGCATCATCACGGTCACTGGCACGGTGGCGGCGCGGTGGCCGGGTTTGCGGCTGGCGCGCTGCTTGGCGGCGCCCTCGCCGCGAATGGCCCTTACTATTACGGGCCGGGTTACGGCTACTACACACCGTACGCCTATAGCCCGCCGGCCTATTCGGGCGGCGGCTCGGTGGCCTACTGCGAGTCTCGCTTTAAATCCTACGATCCGGCGTCCGGAACATATCTCGGCTATGACGGCTATCGTCACAGCTGTCCGTAAGGCCGATCGGCCTCCAGGCAGAGGGAAACCGCCCGCCGTCCGGGCGGTTTCCTTTTGATCAGGCCGGGTTCGAGAACACCGCGGCAAATTTCTGAAAAAACTCGTCGGCGACTTTCTTGGCGGCGCCGTTGACCAGCCGCTGCCCTAACTGGGCAAGCTTGCCGCCGATCTGCGCCTCGACATTGTAACTGAGCAGCGTGCCGCCATCCTTGTCGGCGAGTTTCACCGTCGCCCCGCCCTTGGCAAAGCCGGCGACACCGCCGTCGCCCTGCCCGGAAATCCTGTAGCCGTTCGGCGGATCGAGATCGGTCAGTTGCACATTGCCTTTGAAGCGCGCCTTCACCGGCCCGATCTTGGTGACGGCGACCGCCTGGAATTCGGTGTCGGAGGTCTTGTTGAGCTCCTCACAACCGGGGATGCAGGCCTTGAGCGTCTCGGCGTCGTTGAGCTTTTCCCAAACCGTTGCGCGCGGCGCCGGAAGCTGCACCTCGCCCGTCATCGTCATCGCCATGGCTCTTGTCTCCTGGACGCCCGCCGGGCTCGCGCTAGGACTTAAGCGCTCTTCAAGCCGCTGAAAAGAGCTTTGCAGCGGGCGCGGCGGGCTTTAATTGTTCTGCCATCGCCCGCCTGCATTTAAACGACAAGGGCCAAGGGAGGAATTTCATGCCAATGATTGATGCCGACGGTTGTCCGCTCAACGTTCAGGTCGACGGAGCCGAGGGCGCGCCCGTGCTGATGCTGTCGAATTCGCTCGGCACCAACTTGCACATGTGGGACGACCAGGTGCCGGAGTGGAGCAAGCATTTTCGCGTGGTGCGTTACGACCGGCGCGGTCACGGCAAATCCGGCGTCAGCAAGGGGCCCTACAGCTTCGACCGCTTCGGCCGCGACATTCTCGCCATCATCGACGCACTCAAGATCAA
>JBAUHH010000001.1:0-6790 GCA_049680165.1 Pseudolabrys sp. | reverse complement strand
CATTTCCTTCTCACCGAAGGTGTTTATTCCGCTGACGCAATTGTGCCGTGACGCCTGCGGCTATTGCGCCTTTGCCAAACCGCCGCGCGCCCTCGAACGGCCCTACCTTACCGCCGACGACGTGTTGCAGATCGCGCGCCAAGGCGCCGCTGCTGGATGTACCGAAGCGCTCTTCACACTCGGCGATCGTCCCGAACAGCGCTACCGCCTGGCAAGCAAGGCGCTGGCGGATATGGGGCATGAGACGACCGTCGGTTATTTGGCGGCGATGGCCGCGCTGGTCCAGAAAGAAACCGGCCTGCTCGCGCATATCAACGCGGGCATCATGTCGCGCGACGAAATTGCGGCCTTGCGCCGCATGAGTGCATCGCAAGGAATCATGCTCGAGAGCGCTTCCGACCGCCTCACTCACAAAGGCGGCGCGCATTTCGGTTGCGCGAGCAAGCGACCGGCCGTTCGCATCGAGATGATCGAGGCGGCCGGCGAGCAAGCCGTCCCTTTCACCACCGGCATTTTGATCGGCATTGGAGAAACGCGCGCCGAACGGCTCGAAGCGCTGCTCACGATCAAGAACCTGCACGAGCGCTTCGGCCATATACAGGAAGTCATCGTTCAAAACTTCCTGCCGAAGCAGGCAACACCGATGCGTCACGCCGTCGAGCCTGCTTTCGAGGATTTGCTCTGGACCGTCGCCGCCGCGCGTGTGCTGCTCGGGCCGACGATGCATATCCAGGCGCCGCCCAATCTGAGCTTCGAGCGCTTTCCCGAACTCATCGATGCCGGCCTCGACGATTGGGGCGGCGTCTCTCCGGTCACGCCCGATTTCGTCAACCCGGAAGCGCCCTGGCCGGCGGTCGAGCAGCTGCGCGAAGCCACCGAGCGCGCCGGCTGCCATCTTGTTGCGCGTCTTCCGGTCTATCCCGACTACCTGCGCGAACCCCGCCGCTGGATCGCCGCACCGGTGTTGCCGCTAGTCCTGCGCGCCTCGGATGCCGAAGGCTGGGCGCGCGCTGATCGCTGGTCCCCCGGCATCAAAGACGTTGCGATGGAAAAATTTCCCGCGATCCTCGACCGCACCGGCGGCGGCATCGACTGGATTTTGACGCGCGCGGTGCGCGGCGAACGCCTGGAAACGCGTGAGGTCGAACGCCTGTTTGCGGCCCGCGGCGGGGAAATCAGCGAAACAATCGGCGCCGCCGATGAATTGCGGCACCGTGTCAGCGGCAGCGTCGTTCGCTACGTCGTCAATCGCAACATCAACTACACGAACATCTGCGAATTCAAGTGCTCGTTCTGCGCATTCTCGAAGGGCAAGACCTCCGAATCCTTGCGCGGCAAGCCGTACAACCTCTCACTCGATGAGGTCGCCCGCCGCGCAGTCGAGGCATGGGAGCGCGGCGCGACCGAAGTCTGCATGCAGGGCGGCATCCATCCGTCCTTCAATGGCAACACCTACCTCTCGCTGCTCCGTGCGGTGAAGGACGCGGTGCCCAGCATGCATGTTCACGCATTCTCGCCGCTGGAAGTCACGCATGGCGCCGCCAGCCTCGGAATTTCCGTCGATCGGTTCCTCGGCATGTTGCGTGACGCCGGCCTCGGCTCATTGCCAGGGACAGCCGCGGAAATCCTCGACGATTCCGTGCGCGCGACGCTCTGCCCCGACAAGCTCAAGACGCAGGAATGGCTCGAAGTCGTGGAAGCGGCGCATCGCGGCGGCCTGCCGACGACGGCAACGATCATGTTCGGCCATATGGACGCGCCGTTGCACTGGGCGCGGCATTTGCTCGCCGTCCGCGACCTTCAGGAGCGCAGCGGCGGTTTCACCGAATTTGTGCCGCTGCCGTTCGTGCACATGGAAGCGCCCGCTTATTACAAGGGTTTCGCGCGCAAGGGGCCGACCTCCCGCGAGGCCATCCTCATGCACGCCGTCAGCCGGCTCGCGTTGCATCCGCTGATCTCCAACATCCAGGCGTCGTGGGTCAAAATGGGCGAAGCAGGCGTGCGCGCCTGTCTGGTCGCGGGCGTCAATGATCTCGGCGGGACTTTGATGAACGAAAGCATTTCGCGTGCTGCCGGGACCGAGCACGGCCAGGAAATGCCGCCGGAAGACATGGATCGCCTGATCGCCTCGACGGGCCGTATTCCTGAGCAGCGGACGACGCTTTATCGCCCGGCGTCGCTTGAGCAGAAAAACAGGTCGTACGGCGCAGCCTCGCTCGCGCCATTGCACTTCGAGATTGCGCCGGTGAATACGACGGCGCCATCGCCTCTGGCGAATTGAGGAAGGAATGCAGCACCACAAGATCGGCATCCTCGGCGGCACAGGCAAGGAAGGCGGCGGCCTCGCCGCACGGCTCGCGTTTGCCGGCCATACCGTGACGATCGGCTCGCGCACCGCAGAGAAGGCGCACGCAAGCGCCGGGGATTTCGCGCGGCTCAATCAGCTCAAGATCGCTGCGGGCGACAATCGCGAGGTCGCACGCGCGTCGGATATTGTCATCCTCACAGTACCCTACAGCGCGCAATTATCGACTCTGGAGAGCGTCAAAGCAGACCTGCAAGGCAAGATCCTGATCGACACCACCGTTCCGCTGGTGCCGCCGCGCGTCTCGCAGGTGCATCTGCCGAAGGAAGGCTCCGCTGTCGTGGCGGCGCAGACTTTGCTCGGCGACAGTGTTCGCGTCGTGTCGGCATTCCAGAACGTATCGGCGCACCATTTGCGTGACCTCTCGCATCCGGTCGATTGCGACGTCATCGTGTGCGGCAACGATGCCGCGGCTTGCGAAATCGTCATCGATATCGCCCGCAGTATCCGCCTGCGGGCCTTTTACGGTGGCGCGCTCTGCAATTCGGCGGCCGTCGAAGCCATGACGTCGATCTTGATCGCGATCAACCGCCGCTACAAAGTCGCCGCGTCCGGGATTCAGATCACCGGCGTGCCGGTCGTCGCGTAACCGAAGCCTTTTCGCCATGCTGCGCAGTAACGTCCTCATTCCCTGCAAGCCCCTGAGCGAGGGCAAGTCCCGGTTGTCGCAGTTGTTGCCGGCCCGCGCACGATATGACTTATGCGCCTCATTGCTCCTTCAAACGCTGGCACTTGCACGGCTGGTGGCCGATCCGGACCGCATTTTCCTGGTCACCGCCGACGAAAGCGCGGCGGCGCAGGCGCGCGCTCTCGGCGTTGCGGTCATTGCGGACAGCGCCAACGAGCTCAACGGCGCGCTAGAGCTGGGACGCGATCACATTCAACGGCATGGTCAAGCTGGCGCAGACACCCTGATCGTCCTGCCGATCGACCTCCCTCTGGCGGACGAGGCGGCGATTGAGAAGGCTCTGGGGCCCTGTGACGTTACGCTTGCCGCCGACAGCCGCCGAAGCGGGACAAATCTGCTGGCGCTCCGGGGCGAGGCCGCACGCTACTTTCCGTTCAGCTTCGGCGCAGGCAGCTTCGTCCGCCATCGCGCGATCGCGCGGCGCGCCGGCTATTCGCTGACGGAGGTAGACGACCCTATCCTCGCCTTCGATCTCGACGCTCCAGAAGACTATCTGCGCGCAAGCCGTCTGGGTCTTCTGAAAGCAGGAGAGCTGGCATCATGATCGGATCGCGGTTCGAGAAGAATAAGATGCTCAGCTTCGACGAGCGCGTCGACCCGGCCAGCACCGCGCTCGTAGTCATTGATGTACAAAACGATTTCGCGCTGCCCCAAGGCGTCTGCGGCCAGGTCGGCGACGATATTTCGCCCGTGGCGCCGATGGTCGCCCGCCTCAAGGCGCTGATCGAATCGGCGCGAAAAGCCGGCGTGCTGATCGTGTTTGTGCGCACGATCTATGACGAGCCCGTGCTCAGCCCCGCTTTGGCGGAGCAATATCTGCGGCGCGGCTACCCGAACAGCATCTGCCTGACCGGCACACCCGGCGCGGAATTCTACGGTGGCATCGGACCGCAAAACGCGCCGAATGAAATCCTCGTCACGAAGCATCGCTACAGCGCCTTCTGGGGCTCCTCGATCGACCGCGTCCTGCGGACGAACGGGATCCGCACCGTCGTACTGACCGGAATTGCGACCGAGGTCTGCGTCGAATCGACCGCCCGCGACGCCTTCTTCAGGGACTATCAGGTCGTCGTGCCGGAAGATTGTGTCGGCTGCTATTCCGAGGACAGGCAGAAGGCCGCACTCGTGGTCATCGCGCGATCTTTCGGAGTCGTTGCCTCGTCGACCGACGTAGCCGCGGTTTGGCAACGGCTCGGGAACGGCGCGCGCAATTGGCAGCCGGAAATGCGTGCGCAACGCGCGCTCACCACGCTGCAAAGCCGGTTGCAACCGGTCCATACCGCGCTTGTGTTGGTGAACCTGCAGTCCAACGTCTACGGTGACGAGGCGCCGGACCCGCACGCGGCTCTGATCCGGACACTCCCCGCGATCAAGAGCTTGCTGGCGCAGGCGCGCCGGGCCGGATGTTTCATCATTCACGCGCGCGCCGCACCCGAACAGGACGGCAGCATCGCGCCGTTTGTCCCGGGCTTCGAGCCGCAAGGCGAGGAGCAAGTCGTCACCTGCCATCGCTTTAGCGCGTTCGCCGACACGCAGCTCGATGTGCTGCTGCGGAGCAACTGCATCCGTACCGTCGTGTTCGCCGGCGCCACGACGAACTGCGCGATCGAGGGCACCGCACGCGAGGCTTCCGACAAGGATTATCATGTCGTCGTTCCTGCCGATTGCGTCTCGGCGCCGGATTCAGAAATTGACCTGCATGCCGCTTCGCTCGTGAATGCCGGCCGCTATTTCGGCACCGTGATTGCCTCCAGCGGTGTCGTGGCGTACTGGGAAGCGGCACCCTCTCCACGCGCCGAAAAGCCGGCCCTCTACGGCACGTTATGAGCACACTGCTCGCCCGTAACGCGCGCGTCCTCGTCACGATGGACGATGAACGCCGTGAGATCGCACATGGCGGGCTGTTCATCCGCGATGGGTTCATCGAGCAGATTGACGATAGCGGGAACCTCCCAAAACAAGCGGATGAGATCGTCGACCTGACCGGGCACATCGTGCTGCCCGGTTTCGTGAACACGCACCATCATCTCAATCAGTCGCTCGACCGCGCCTATCCGCCCTCGCAGAACGGCAACCTGGTACAATGGCTGAAGGGGCTCTATCCGCGCTGGGAGCAATGCGCGCCGGAAGATACCGAGCTCGCGACCGAACTCGGTCTGGCGGAAATCGCGCTATCGGGCGCCACCACCGTCGCCGACCATCAATATCTCTGGCCGAAAGGCGTTACCGCAGCGAGACAATTCGAAGCCGCCAGCAAGATTGGCGTGCGCTTCCACCTTGGCCGCGGCAGCCAGAACATCGGCCAGGCGCATGGCGGCTTTGCGCCGGTTTCGATGATCGAAGACGAAGACAATGTCCTTGCGGGCACCTCCGAGGTGATCGCGCAATTTCACGATCCCTCGCCCGGCTCGTTCCGGCAAGTCTTCGTCGCACCGAGCTCGCTGCGGACGGCAACGCCCGCGCTGATGCAAAAATCCGCCGAGCTCGCGGCCAAGCATGGCCTGCGATTTCATTTCCATCTCGGCGAGACGAAAGCCGAGATTGACTTTGTCGCCGGCAAATACGGCAAGCGGCCTGCACAATTTGCGGAGGAACTGGGCTGCCTGACGCCCCGCTCATGGGTCGCGCATGGCGTGCATTTCGACGAGGGCGACATTGCCCTGCTCGGACGCTGCGGCTGCGGAATTTGCCATTGTCCGAGCTCGAACATGCGCCTGAACTCGGGCATCGCGCCGGTGAGCCGGTATCTCAAGAACGGCCTGACCGTCGGGTTGGGCGTCGATGGCTCGGCATCGAACGATTCCTCAAACCTGCTTGTAGAACTGCGGACCGCGCTCTTGCTGTCCCGCGTCGCCGCCGAAGAAAATGCTGATTTTCTGAGTGCTCGGACGGTGCTGGAAATGGCCACACGCAACAGCGCACGACTCCTGGGACGCACGGATATCGGGGTTCTGGCGCCCGGCTACGCCGCCGATTTCATCGCGTTTGACACTGATCGAATCGAGATCGCCGGCTCCGAGGATCCCGTCGCGGCAATTGCTTTTTGCGCGATGACCCGGGTCGACAATTCCTGGGTTCACGGGCGGCCTTTGGTCCAGCGCGGCCAGTTGGCAGGCTATGACGTCGCCGATCTCGTTGAGCGCATTCGCCTGCGATCGCGCGACAGGCGTGGCGCCAGTTGAGCTATAATTCGGAATGGCCGGCGCAGGCCGCCGGTCCTCTGAAGTAAGCGGTTGTTTCGAGTCCAGTGCGCATGAACATACAGAAGCCATTCAAGCGAGCCGTATCCACCGAACCGTCGACGGCGCGCCTTATTGCGCTTTCCGGGGTGCCGCTGGTGAAACCGGGCGACGATCTCGCTGGTGTCATCCTTGCCGCCCTCGCCGCCTCGCAGGAAAAGCTGTGCACCGGCGACGTGCTCGTCATCGCGCAAAAGATCGTTTCCAAATCCACCGGGCGGATCGTTCGACTTGATTCCGTCGAGCCGTCCGCCGAGGCGCAAGCGCTGGCGCGCGAAGTCAACAAGGACCCGCGCCTGGCCGAATTGATCCTGCGCGAATCGACCGAAGTGGTCCGGCAGCGTCGCGATGTGCTGATTGTCGCCCACAAGCTCGGCTTCATCATGGCCAATGCCGGCATCGATCATTCGAATGTCGAGCAAGGCTCCGGCGACGATACCGCGCTCCTGTTGCCCGAAAACCCCGACGAAATCTGCGCGGCGCTGCGGACAAGACTTA